>NZ_CABPRH010000012.1:0-100798 GCF_902410085.1 Haloferax sp. KTX1
AACAAGCAGAAGACGGCATACGAGTTTGCCTCTTGTCTCGTGGGCTCGGAGATGTGTATAAAGAGACAGCCTCGCACGTCCCCGTTTGAGGGTCCCCCGCCCGCGGCGACGCCCGCACGGTCCCGCGGCACTTCGTCTTTTCAAGGCGACGCAGACGCCCCGAGCGACCGCTCCCGCGCCGCCGTCACCGGGTCGGGTCGGAGTCCCGTCAGGGGATTTATGCACGTCGCCCGCCTACTGCACGTCGATGGAACAGTCCGAATCGGCGGACGGACCGCCGGTGGAGGCGCTTCGCGCCGTCTTCGACGTTCACGAGGTGCGGTCGGACGGTCGCCGTCGAATCTACTACGGCGAGTCGCTCGTCCCCGAGCAGATGCTCGTCCGCGAGATCTGGCCGTCGTTCCGGGGGGCCGGCTACGACGTGCAGGCGCAGGTCGCGGAACTCGGGGAGACCGACGTGGTCGTCGTCGAACCCGCCTCGCAGGGCATCGAGGGAGTCCCGTGGAAGAACATCGCGCTGTTCGCGCTGACGGTGCTCTCGACGCTGTTCGTCGGCGCGTACGCGTGGTACTACATCCCGCTGTCCGAGATCACCGCGAACCCGCTCGTGTTGCTTCGGGCGTGGCCCTTCACCGCCGCCGTCCTCGGCGTCCTCTCGGTCCACGAACTCGGCCACTACGCGGTCGGCCGATACCACGGCGTCAACGTCTCGCTGCCCTACCTCATCCCGTTTATCTTCCCGTTCGGCACGCTCGGTGCCATCATCCGCATGCGCGGGCAGATGCCCGACCGGAAGACGCTGTTCGACATCGGCGTCGCCGGCCCGCTCGCCGGCCTCTGTGCGACGGTCGTCGTCACTATCATCGGCCTCTCGCTCGAACCGATGACCGTCCCGAGCGAGGTCCTCGGCCGGTCCGGGGACATGATCGTGTTCAACAACCCGCCGCTGCTCGACGCCATCGCGACCGTGCTTAATCGGCCGACTGAGTACGCCGATCCCCGGACCGTCGTCCACCCCGTCGTCATCGGCGGCTGGGTCGGGATGTTCTTCACGGTCCTCAACCTGCTCCCGGTCGGCCAACTCGACGGCGGCCACATGGTCCGGGCGATGCTCGGCGAGCGGCAGGAGTCGCTGGCGGCGGCCGTGCCGCTCGTCCTGTTCGGCATCGCCGGCTACCTCCACTACGTCCGCGGCCTCGGCCTCAACCAATCCGTCGGCCTGTGGTTCTTCTGGGGCCTGATGTCGACGTTCATCGCCTACAACGGCCCGGCGAAGCCGATAGACGAGACGCCGCTCGGAACGGGACGGATGGCCGTTGGCCTCGTTACGTTCGCCCTCGGCGCGGCGTGTTTCCTCCTCGTGCCGATTCAGGTCATTCCGGGGTAGCGCGCGAGTCGCGGAGTAGAGCGGTTTCGACCCTGTGAAACCCCCCAACGAGACTGTGGCGTCCGTCGGACAGCATGATCTTCAGTAGACAGTTTCAACGGCACCTATGGATAGAATCGAACTCTATCACGTCGTCGGACTGTTCCTTTTGGCGATGATGACACTAACGGCCGATTTCTCCGGGTTCACGTTCCCAGCGAGCATATTCGGCGGCCTCGCGCAGATTGTCTCATACGCGGTGATGGTCGTCGCTCCGTCGTACGTTCTCGCAGACACCGTAACCCACCTGACCGACAGGTAGTTGGTCTGTGTTCAGCGCGGCTTCAACGACCGGACAGTAAGCGTAGTTGCCAACCGCGTCGGCTAGTCGCCACCGTGGGTGTAGCCGCGGTCGGGCACGGCCTCGCCGTCGGCGACGACGGCCTCGGCGGATTCCGATTCCTCGACGACGTTCCCGACCACCGTGAGCGGCACGTCGGTCGCATCGCGGGCGGCGTCGAGCGCCGACTCGGGGAGCGTAAAGACGAGTTCGAAGTCCTCGCCGAAGAACGCCGCAAGGTCGCGTCTGTCGGCGGAATCGGTGGCGGCCTCGGCGACGGCGTCGTGGACCGGGAGCGCGTCGAAGTCGAGTTCGAACCCACAGCCGCTCGCCTCAGCGAGCTGGTGGACCGACCGGGCGAGGCCGTCGCTCGAATCCATCATCGACGTGGCCGACCCGCGGAGGGCGACGCCGGCGGCGACGCGGGGCGTGAACCGAAACAGGTCGTTCGCGCGGACGGTGTCGCCCGCCTCGAACAGGCGGACGGCGGCGGCGGAGCGACCGAGTTCGCCCGTGACGCAGAGCAGGTCGCCCGGCTCCGCGCCCGAGCGGCGAACCGGGTCGTCGGTGCGGCCGATGGCCGTCGTCGCCGTCGTGAACTCCCGGTGGGTGTCGAGGTCGCCGCCGACGTACGACGCGCCGACCGCCTCGCAGACGTCCCGCGCGCCCCGGACGAAGTCGCCGAGTTCCGTCTCGTCGAGTTCGACGGCGGCGTAGGCGGCGACGGCGCAGGTGGCGCTCGCGCCCATCGCGGCCACGTCCGACAGCGACGCGCCGACGGCGCGCCAGCCGGCGGTGTAGCGGGTCGTCCCGGCGGGGAAGTCCGTCGTCTCGTGGAGCATGTCGGTCGTGACGACGAGGTCGTCGACGACGGCGGCGTCGTCGCCGGCACCGGGGAGGTCCGCGGCGAGCAGTCTGAGAGCGGCACGCTCGTCCATGTCTCGGACGTGTCGGGCGACGCGGAAATGTCCATCTATCCGCCGGTGAGCGGCGTCACGGGTTCGGACGACGAGGTGCGGAACGGCGACGGCGTCCGCGACGGACCTGTTTCTCGGCCGTCGAATCCGGTGACTTAATGCCCGTCGTAGACGCATCCCCAGCAAATGGCCCGCGAGAACCTCCGCGCGACGGTGCTCGGTTTCGCAGCGGCGGTCGTCGTCTTCGCCGTCCTGTTCTACTTCGCGGGCGTGGACGAGCTCATCGACCGGGTGACGATGGCCGAGCCGACCTATCTGGTCGCCATCCTCGCCATCACGCTCGTGTGGCTCGTCGCGTGGGGGGCGTCGCTGAAGACCGTGCTCGGCGTGCTCGGCGTGGACATCTCGGTCGTCCGCTCGTTTCTCATCTTCACGGGCGCGACGTTCTCGAACAACATCACCCCGTTCGGGCAGGCGGGCGGCGAGCCCGTGACCGCCCTCCTCATCTCCCGGAGCGCCGACACCGAGTACGAGACCGGGTTGGCGGCCATCGCCAGCGTCGACACCGTCAACTTCGTCCCCTCCATCACCATCGCGCTCATCGGCGCGGGCTACTACGCCACGGAGGTGACGCTCGGCCGCAACCTCGAAATCGCGCTCGTCGCCGTGGTCGGCCTCGCCGTCGGCGTGCCGGCGGCCGTCTACGTCGCGTGGAAGCGCCGCTACGACCTCGAACACCGGCTCATCGGCGTCCTGACGCCGGTCATCCGAACCGTCTCGCGGTACGTCCCGCGGGCGTCGGTGCCGTCGAACGACGGCATCGAGCGCCGCATCAACGGCTTTTTCCGCTCTATCGAGCGCGTCGGGCGAAACCCGCGGGGACTGGCGGTCGCGCTCGGCCTGTCGGGGGCCGGGTGGTTCTGCCAGATGGTCGCGCTCTGGGTGGCGTTCCACGCCATCGGCGCGCCCATCGCCTTCTCCATCGCGCTGTTCGTCGTCCCCATCGGGGCCATCGCCGGCGTGACGCCGCTTCCCGGCGGCGCGGGCGGCATCGAGTGGACGCTCGCCATCCTCGTCGCCGCCGCGAGCCCCGCCGTCTCGTTCGACGTGGCGACCGCGGGCGTCGTCGTCTTCCGCGGGTTCATCTACTGGGTGCCCGTCGTCCTCGGCGGCCTCGTGATGAGCACGGAGAGCGCGCGCGGGTGGCGGTCCTGACGGCGCGGTACGGGCTGTCACCCCGGCGCACGCCGGGCGGGGCGCAGGAGCCTCCAACCGCCCGTATCGGGCGAATACGATGCCTTTAAACGCCGCGATTATGAACCAATAGCCATGGTAACCATCTATGACGTCCCGGCGGACGCCCTCATCGACGAGGTCGCCGGACGACTCGAGGACCGTATCGAGCAACCCGACTGGATGGCCTTCGCGAAGAGCGGCCAGACCCGCGAGCTCCCGCCCCAGCAGGACGACTTCTGGTACGTCCGCGGCGCGAGCCTGCTCCGCAAGGTCGCCATGAACGGCCCCGTCGGCGTCGACCGCCTCTCGACCGAGTACGGCGGCCTCAAGCGCGGCTCCAACCGCTACAGCGTCTCCGGTGCGCACAGCGACGCCGGCAGCAAGAACATCATCCGCACGCTCCTCCAGCAGCTCGAAGAGGAGGGCCTCGTCGAGACCGCCAAGGGCGAGGGTCGCCGCATCACCGCCGAGGGGACGAGCTTCCTCGACAACGCCGCGTCCGACGTGCTCTCCGACCTCGACCGTCCGGAACTCGAACGCTACGCGTAGAGCCGCCGACACACACCGAGAGTTCTTCTTCGACGGCGGATTCCCCGAGAGCCGTCTGTATGCGGGTCCGTAATGGTTTTCAGACATCGGACCGTGCGCTAGGGTATGAGTGGCAGTCCCGACGATGAGCGACTGGAGGAGCTTCGAAAGAAGAAGATGCAGGAACTCCAGGAACAGCGGGGCGGCGGACAGGGTTCCGCGGAGCAACAGCAGGCCGAGGAGGCCGCCCAGCAGCGCGCCGAACAGCAGAAGCAGGCGCTTCTCAAACAGCATCTGACCGACGAGGCCCGCCAACGGCTCAACGCGGTGCAGATGTCCAAGCCGGAGTTCGCAGAGCAGGCCGAGCGGCAAATCGTCGCCCTCGCCCAGAGCGGGCGCATTCAGGGCCGCATCGACGACGACAAGATGAAGGCGCTCCTGAAGGAGCTGCAGCCCGAGTCGAAGAGCTTCAACATCCGCCGCCGGTAACACGTGGAACTCGCGCTCCTCTACAGCGGCGGCAAGGACTCCTCGCTGGCCGCACTGCTTCTCGACGCCTTCTACGACGTGACGCTCGTGACCGTCCACTTCGGGGTCACGGAAGACTGGACGCACGCCCGCGACGCGGCGGCCGAACTCGGCTACGCCTTCGAGACGCTGGAACTCGACCGCGAGGTCGCGGCGGCGGCGACCGCCCGCATGGTCGAAGACGGTTACCCCCGCGGCGGCATCCAACACGTCCACGAACACGCGCTCGAAGCGGTCTGCGGCCTCGATTTCGACGCCGTCGCCGACGGCACCCGCCGCGACGACCGCGTCCCCTCTATCTCGCGGGCGCAGGCCCAGAGCCTCGAAGACCGCCACGGCGTCGACTACCTCTCGCCGCTTTCGGGGTTCGGCCGCGGCGCGGTCGACCGCCTCGTGGCGTCGCACCTCGACGTCGAAACCGGGCCCTCCGAGGAGATTCCGAAGGCCGACTACGAGGGCGAACTCCGCCACCTCATCGCCGCCGAACACGGGCGGGCGGCGGTCGACGAGGTGTTCCCGGACCACGTCCAGAGCTACGTCCACGGCCGGCGCTGAGGGCGGCCCCCGCGCTCGGCCGCCGGCCCGACCGCCCGTTCCCCCGGCTCGTACCGCGTCGTTTTTCACCCCGCCGCGCGCCGGGTGAGTCATGGACCCCGGCATCGCCTACTCCGTTCTCGCCGCGTTCGTCTGGGGCATCTACATCTTCGCCCTGAAGCGGTACTTCCCGGGCTACTCCGGGGCGGTTCTCACGGTCGTCGTCAACGCCTTCGCCGTCGTCCTGTACCTCCCGGTCACGGCGGTGACGTACGACCCGGAGGCGGTCCCCTCGCTCGCCGAACTCGGCGCGACGGGCGTGGGAATCGTCGCCGGCACGGCCGCGCTCGTCGGCGTCGCGCTCATCCTGTTCGTCGACGCCCTCGACGCCGGCGACGTCTCCTACGTCGCGCCCATCAACAAGCTCGTCCCGGTGTTCGTCCTCCCCATCGAAATCCTGTTTCTGAACCAGCTCCTGACGGGGATGCAGGTCCTCGGCGTCGCGGTCGCCACCGTCGCCGTCTACGTCGCGAACTACGAGGGCGGGGCGTTCCTCGACCCGCTTCGGCGCGCGGTCCGGTCGCGGCCCGCCCAACTCGCGCTCGCCAGCGCGGCCTGTTACGCCGTCAGCGACGTGGGAAAGCGCGTGGCGCTCCAGGAACTCGGCATCCCGACGAGCGTGTTCGTCCCGGTGCTTTTCGTCGGCGCGGCGCTCGCCGTCCTCCCGGTCGCGGTCCGCGACTGGCCGGGGGTCCGCGGCGACCTCCCGAAGTTCGCCGCGGCGGGCGCGCTCGTCGCCGTCGGCGAACACGTCACGTCGACCGCCTTCGGACTGGTGCCGGCGAGCATCGCCTCGCCCATCGTCAACACGCAGGCCATCGTCGCCGTCGTCCTCGGCGGGGTCGTCCTCCGGGAGGCCCGGTTCGGCACGCGCCTCGCCGCCGCCGTGCTCGCGGTCGTCGGCGTCTCGCTCATCGCGCTCGGCGACGTGGCGGCGCTCCGCGCCCTCGTCGGGTAGCCGCCCTCGCCCCGAACAACAGGTTTCAAGCGCGACCTTCGCCAACCAACGCGCATGTACGACCGACTCAAGGGATTTCGTGACTTCTACCCCGGCGAGATGTCGGCCCGGCGCGAGGTCGTCGACACCGTCGAGACCGCCGCCGCCCGCTACGGCTTCCGCGAAATCGGGACGCCCCACCTCGAACGGACCCAGATGTACGTCGACAAGTCCGGCGAGGAAATCGTCGAGGAGCTGTACGCCTTCGAGGACAAGGGCGGCCGCGAGGTCGCGCTCACGCCCGAACTGACGCCGACGGTCGCCCGGATGGTCGTCGCCAAACAGCAGGCGCTGTCGAAGCCCATCAAGTGGGTCTCGACCCGGCCCTTCTGGCGCTACGAGCAGGTCCAGCAGGGTCGCTTCCGCGAGTTCTACCAGACCAACGCCGACATCTTCGGCTCCACAGAACCCGAGGCCGACGCCGAGATTCTGGCTTTCTGTGCCGACGCGCTGACCGACCTCGGGCTCACGGGCGACGACTTCGAGTTCCGCGTCTCCCACCGCGACATCCTCGGCGGCCTGCTCCGGTCGTTCGACGCCGACGTGGACGTCGCCGACGCGGTCCGCGCCGTCGACAAGTCCGAGAAGGTCGAACGCGCGGAGTACCTCGGCCTGCTTTCGGACGCCGGCCTCTCGTACGACCAGGCCGGCGAGTTCGCCGACCTCATCGAGCGCGGCGACCTCGACGAAATCGCCGCGTTCGGCGGCGACGACGTCGCGGCCGCGGTCGAGAACCTCCGGAACGTCCTCGCCGCCGCCGACGACTTCGGCGCGGGCGAGTTTTGCGAGGTGTCGCTGACAACCGCCCGCGGGCTGGACTACTACACCGGCGTCGTCTTCGAGTGCTTCGACTCCACGGGCGACGTGTCGCGGGCGACGTTCGGCGGCGGCCGCTACGACGACCTCATCGAGTCGTTCGGCGGCCAGCCCACCCCCGCCGTCGGCGTCGGCATCGGCGGCGCGACGCTCCAACTGCTCTGTCAGCGCGCCGGCGTCTGGCCCGACGAGGAGCTGGCGACCGACTACTACCTCCTCACCGTCGGCGACACCCGCGGCGTCGCCTCCGACATCGCCCGCGACCTCCGCGCGGCGGGCAACGTCGTCGAAGTCGACGTGTCCGACCGGAGCTTCGGCGCGCAGATGTCCTACGCCGACTCCGTCAACGCCGACACGGTCGTCATCGTCGGCGAGCGCGACCTCGAAAACGGCGAGGTGACGGTCAAGGACATGGCGAGCGGCGACCAGACCACCGTCCCGGTCGACGACTTCCCCGGCGACCGCGACGCGCCGACCTACGAGGACTACGAGTAGGCCGACCCGCCCCGCGATTCCCGCGCCCCGATACCGGCGCGCGCCCTTTTGTTTCCGCCCGTCGTACTGGCAGGCGACATGTACGACAGGATTCTCGTCCCGCTCGACGGCAGCGCCCCCGGCGACGAGGCGCTCGACCGCGCCATCGACCTCGCCGCGACGGCGGGCGCGACGCTCTACGCCCTCTACGTCGTCGACGAGCGGGTGCTCCACGCCACCCAACTCGACGCCGGCGGCCTCGTCCGCGCCTACGAGGAGGAAGGCGAGCGCATCGTCTCCGAGGCCGTCGAGGCGGCGGAAGCGGCCGGTATCGAGGTCGTCACGGCCGTCGAACACGGCTCGCCGCACCGAGCGATTCTCCGGTACGCCGAGGAGATAGACGCCGACCTCATCGTGATGGGCACCCACGGCCGCCGCGGCATCGAACGCTACCTGCTCGGGAGCGTCACCGAGCGCGTGCTCCGGATGGCCGACGTGCCGGTGCTCTCCGTCCGCAGCGAGGACTCGCCGGTCGAAGACGAGTGAGCGAGATGGGGTGAACCGCGCCGCGACGGCGCGGGTGGCGTCGGTTAAGTAGTCCGCCGGGAAAGCACCCGGCATGCGCGCCTTCCGCGTCGCCTACGACGGACGCCCGTACCACGGGTTCCAGCGACAGCCGGACGTGCCGACCGTCGAGGACGCCCTCTTCGACGCCTGCCGCGCGCTCGGCGTCTGCGACGACGACGAGGAGCCGGCCGGCTACGCCGCCGCCGGGCGGACCGACGCGGGCGTCTCCGCGCTCGCCCAGGCCGTCGCCTTCGACTGTCCCGACTGGTGTACGCCGCGGGCGCTGAACTCGGAGCTTCCGGGGACGGTCCGGACGTGGGCCGCCGCCGACGCCCCCGACGACTTCCACGCCCGACACCGTCCGACCCGGCGGGAGTACGTCTACGACCTCCACGCCCCGACGGAGGGGTTCGACGACGACCGGGCGAGAGACGCCTTCGACGCCTGCCGCGGCGAACACGACTTCCACAACCTCACGCCCGACGACCACGGAACGGTCCGGGCCATCGACGGCGACCTGACCCGCGACGGCGACTTCCTCCTCGTGCGCGTCGAGGCCGGCGGCTTCGCACGCGAACTCGTCCGCCGACTCGTCTCGCTCGTCCGCGCCGTCGGGTCCGGGTCGGCTCCGCCGTCGAAAGTCGACGACGTGCTCGGTCCCGCCCACCTCCACGGCCCCGAAGGAGTCCCGGCCGCGCCGCCGACCCCCCTGCTTCTCACGGCGGTCGACTACCCGAGCGTCGAGTTCGACGTGGACTCGATGGCCGCCGAGAGCACGGTCGCGGCCTTCGGCGAACGGGCGCTCGCGGACCGCATCGGCTGGCGCGTCGGCTCGCGCATCCGCGACGGCGTCCGGCGAGAAGCGGGCGACCGCACCGTCGGCGACGGCCGAGACCGCAGTTGACGGACGCGCGAGGAGTCAATAGCCCTCCGGAGCGGTTGGGGTCGCACATAGCAACGTTATCGTGACTCGGGCGCGAACCGTTCGACCATGTGCTACGACGCTGTCATCTTCGACAACGACGGCGTGCTGACGAAGCCGACGCTCCTCGAAGTCCAGCGGGAGGCGGTCAGACGGGCGTTCGCCGAGTTCGACGTGGAGCCGACGACCGAGACGGTCGACGGGGTCATCAACGGCGGCCTCACGCGCCTGCGCCGCATCTGTGCGGTCCACGACGTGCCGGTCGAGGAGTTCTGGTCGCGCCACGAGACCCACGCCGCGGCGACCCAGCGGACGTGCCTCGAAGACGGAACGAAACCGCTGTACGACGACGTGACCGCCCTCGACGACATCGGTCACCCGCTGGCGGTCGTGAGCAACAACCAACACGCGACCATCGAGCACATCCTCGACGTGTTCGACATCGGCGACCGCTTCGAGGTGGCCTACGGCCGCGACCCGACCGTCGAGGGCGCGCGGGTGAAGAAGCCGGACCCCCACTACATCGAGCGCGCGATGGGCGAACTCGGCGTCGATTCGGCGCTCTACGTCGGCGACAGCAACGTCGACGTGGTCGCGGCCGACCGCGCCGGCATCGACTCGGCGTTCATCCGCCGGCCGCACCGCGACGGCTACCAGTTGGCCGCCGAGCCGACCTACGAACTCGACTCGCTCGACGAACTGCTCGCGGTGTGCTGAGCGCGGGAGGACGACCCCCGCGACCCCGCGCCCACTGCGACCCCGCGCCGCGTGCCCGCGGCGGCCCCGTCCCACGTATCGACCAGTAGACACATCACGCGGCTCGCCGTCTGCTGTCACATGGACCGGTCCACCGCGTGGGACGCCACCCTCCGCATCGTCTTCGGCCTGTTTATCATCGGCGTCGGCAACGCCATCGGCGGCTTTCTCGCCAGCCTGACGGGTATCGCCGGCCTCGCGCTCTACCTCCTCATGGCCGTGCCGACGTTCGTCTGCGGGATGTACTACGTCGTCATCGGAGCCGGAATGGTCGTCGAGGCCGCGACCGAACGCGCGCTGTCGCAAGCTGACCTGACGGTCGAGGTCGCCGACGCCGACAAAGGCGGCGAGCACGACGAACGCGGCGACGACTCCGAGCCGTCCGCGGACGACTGACCGGCGCTACTCCCAGCCGTCGGGCCAGATACCCGCGGCCTTCATCCCCGTCTCGAAGTCGGCGTCGCGGAACGCCGCGGCGAGTTCGTCGTCGTCGAGGCGCGGAACCTCCCCGTCGGCGGCCGCCGCCGCGAGTTCGCGGACGACGAGCGCGGCGAGCATCCCGTGTTCGCGGACGTTTCTGTCGTCGACCTTGTCGCGGGTGTCGGCGTGGGTGTGGCCCCAGCCGCGGCCGCGCTCGCCGCTTTCGCTCCTGAGCTGGAGCGCCGGGACGCCGGCGCGGACGAACGGCCACTGGTCGCTGAACGGGTGCGGTTCGGGTTCGATTTCGACCGGGTGGCGCGTCTCGTTGCCGACCCGGGTCGCCACCGCGGCGGTCGCCTCGGAGGTGTGGCTGTGGGCGACGAGGTCGCGGAACCGCCCCGCGCCGTCGACGTTGACGACGGCGGCGACGCGGTCGAGGTCGAGGCGGTCGGCGAGGTGTTCGGAGCCGGTCAGACCCAGTTCCTCTGCGCCGACGCCGACGACGCGCACGCCGAGGTCGAGGTCCATCTCGGCGAGCAGTCGCGCCGCGGTGACGACGACCGCGATGCCGCAGCCGTTGTCGAGCGCGCCCTCGGCGATGTCGTGGGCGTCGAAGTGGGCACACAGGAGGAGTTCGCGGTCTGTGTCGGGGCCGACGCGACCCTCGACGTTCCGACTCTCGCCGGGCGTCGTCTCGGCGTCGACCGCGAGGGTCGCCTTCCCGCCGCGGGCCGCGTAGTCGGTCAGCCACGACCCGGTTTCGGCGCTCACGCCGACCGCGGGGGCGGCGGCCTCCTCGTCGTAGCGGAGCGCCCCGGTCGGCGGGAGTTGCCCGGGGACGTGGTTGACGAAGACGAAGCCGACCGCGCCGGCGTCGATAGCGTAGTTGAACTTCTCCATCCGGTGGACGAAGCGGCCGCCTGCGGGGGTGGTCGCGCTGGCGACGGCGAGCGCGCCGTCCACGTCGGCGGCGTCGATTTCGCTCGGCGTGCCGTAGCCGACGTCGACGAGCGGGCCGGCGACGGTCGCCGGCGGGGCGTACGGGAGCGCGACGGCCTCGAAGCGCCGCTCGTCGGGCGCGGTGAGGTCGAGCGTCGTGTCGCCGCGGGTCCAGCGGGCCATCTCGAAGGGGTCGAACTCCACGCGCCCGACGCCCGCGTCGGCGAGGGCGTCGGCGACGAGCGCGCTCGCGCGGCGGTCGCCCCGCCCGCCGGCCATCCGGTCGCCGATGGCGGTCAGGTCGGTGAGGAACGCCCACGGGCGGTCGTCGGCCCACGTCCGGGCGAACGCTTCGCGGACCGCGGGAGAGAGGTCGTCCATAGCACCCTCACACGCCCGCCGGTCAAAGTGGTTTGCGCCGTCGGACAGACCCGGGCGACGGCCGCGCCCGCGCCCGACACCGCAGCCGGGACCGACGCCCGGAGTCCGAAAATCGCCCACAACATCTAACCCAGTTGACGTGGTACGAACGACCGCCATGCCTACATGTCAGAACTGCAATTCTTTCGTCACGGAAGGCTACGTCAGGGTGTTCGCCCCGGAGGGCATGGATGACCCCCGCGTCTGCCCGCACTGCGAGGACTTAGTCCGGGACGGCTCGCAGGTCCGAGAAGCGAGGGCGACCCGACACTAACCGCGTCGCGGCCGCCCGCTTCGACCCCGGACCGCCCCTCGATTGATAAGGCTTACCAGCCGCGCGCGCGTCGAATTACCCGACATGAGTTCGGTTCCCGAGCGGAGCGACATCGACGAGGAGTACAAGTGGGACCTCGACAGCATCTACGCCTCCGACGACGAGTGGGAGGCGGCGTACGAGGACGTCGCGGAGCGCGTCCCCGAGCTGGCGAGCTACGAGGGTCGCGCCACCGAGGACCCCGAGACGCTCCTCGAACTCCTCGAAACGATGGAGTCCGTGCTCCGCGAGGTGTCGATGGTCGTCTCCTACGCGAACCTCCGCAGCAGTCAGGACACCCGGAATCAGGAGTACCAAGCGCAGGCCGGCCGCGCCGAGGCACTGGCGTCGAAGGCGCGGAGCGCGGTCAGCTACCTCGACCCCGAACTGCAGGAACTCGGCCGCGACGGCGTCGACGAGTTCGTCGAGGAAGAACCCGAGCTGGCGGCCTACGAGCACTACTTCGACGACGTGCTCCGGACGAAGGAACACACCCGCTCCGCGGAGGTCGAAGAAGTCCTCGCCGACCTCTCGGACGTGACCGGCGCGTCCAGCGACATCTACTCGATGCTCGCCAACGCCGACCTCGAATTCCCGACCGTCGAAAAGCCCGACGGCACGTCGGTCGAAATCACGCAGGGCAACTTCACGAAGCTCCAGAAACACCCCGACCGCGAGTTCCGCCGGACCGTCCACGAGGAGTTCTACGACCGCTGGGCCGACGTGCGCAACGCCGTCGGCACCTCGCTGAAAAACAGCGTCAAGAAGGACGTGAAGACCGCGCGCATCCGCGACTACGAGACCGCCCGCGAGTCCGCCCTCGACGGCCCCAACGTCCCCGTGGCGGTGTACGACAACTTACTCGACACCGTCCGCGACAACCTCGGCCACCTCCACCGCCACGCCGAGTTGAAGCGGGAGGCCATCGGTGCCGACGAACTCAGGATGTGGGACCTGTACGTCTCGCTCACCGGCGACCACGGCCCCGAGATTCCGTACGAACAGGCGAAGGAGTACATCGTCGAGGCCGTCGAACCGCTCGGCGAGGCCTATCAGGAGCGGATGGCCGAGGGGCTCGACGACCGCTGGGTCGACGTGTACGAGAACCGCGGCAAGCGCTCCGGGGCGTACTCCGCGGGGACCTACGACACCCAGCCGTTCATCATGATGAACTACCAGGACGACGCGGCCTCGATGTTCACGCTCGCCCACGAACTGGGCCACTCGATGCACTCCGAACTCGCCAACGACGCCCAGCCGTGGCACGACGCGAGCTACGACATCTTCACCGCCGAAGTCGCCTCGACGGTCAACGAGACGCTCCTGACCGAGTACCTCTTGGAGAACGTCGACGACGACGAACTCCGGACGCACGTCCTCGACGAGTACCTCGAACGGTTCCGCTCGACGCTGTTCCGCCAGACGATGTTCGCCGACTTCGAGCTCCAGATTCACGAGATAATCGAGGACGACGGCGCGCTCACGCCCGACCGCTTCGACGAGCTGTACGGCGACCTGAAGGCGGCGTACTACGAGCCCGCGGCGACCGACGACCGCATCGCCCGCGAGTGGATGCGCATCCCGCACTTCTACTACAACTACTACGTCTACCAGTACGCGACGGGCATCTCGGCGGCGGCGGCCATCGTCGAGCGCATCCGCGAGGAGGGCGAGTCGGCCGCGGCGGACTACCGCGAGGCGCTCGCGCTCGGCGGGAGCGAGTACCCCCTCGACGTGCTCCGGACCGCCGGCGTCGACATGACCGAGCCCGAACCCATCGAGGACGCGATGTCGGTGTACGGCGAGTTCCTCGACGAGGCCGCGACGCTCCTCGACCTCGAATAAACCGAAAATCGCGGCGGCGGCTCAGCCGACCTGCACGAGTTTGGCCTGCCCGGACGCGCTGTTGATGTGGACGTTGTACTCGCCGCGGTCGTCGGCGGCGTGGACGACCCACGCGGTCCGCTGTTGCGACGGCGCTTCGATGACGGCGTCGTCGTGGCCGGCGTGTGCGAGCTTTTCGCGCGCGATGCGCTGTGCGTCGAGCGGCGACCGGACGGACTGCTCGCCGTCGCGAAGCCGAATCGTCGTCACCGGGACGCTGGCGAGTCGGCCGACGCGCTCGGCGACGCTCCCGTTCACCAGCCGGTCGACGCCCTCGCGGCCGTGGGTCCCCATCACGATGAGGTCGGCGCGGTGCGTGTTGGCGAAGTCGGCGATTGACGCCGCGGGGTCGCCGACGAGGATGCTCGTCTCGATGTCGACGCCGCGCTCCTCGGCGCGTTCGGCCACGTCCGCGAAGGCGCGTTCGCTCCGCGACTGCGAGCGCTCGCCGTCGTCGTCGGTGTCAACGGGCGGTCGAGCGACGTACAGCGCGTGAACGGACGCGTCGACCGCGTCCGCGAGGCGAACCGCGTGACTCGCCGCGTTCATTGACTCCGGGCTGGTGTCGACGGGAACGACGATTTTGGTGTACATTTGTTGGCCCTCCTGAGCCAGGATACGCGGGGAACGGAGTAATATCGCGTATTCGGTTCTTATATTTCGAGAACGACCGGGGCGGTATGTAGCCCGGTGCGCCCTCTCTCCGGTAAGCGCCGCACGCGACGGCGTCATCACATTATGAATGACGGATGGAACATCGTCGTCTGCGTCAAGCAGGTACCCGATGCGGACGACGTCACGATAGACCCCGACACGGGGACGTTGAACCGCTCCGACGCGCCGGCGGTGCTGAACAAGCCCGACCACAACGCCGTCGAGTCCGCGCTCGCGCTCCGCGACGCCGTCGGCGGGACCGTGACCGCGATCACGATGGGGCCGCCGCCGGCCAGCGCGGTCCTACAGGCGGCCGTCGCCGCGGGCGCGGACGGCGGCGTCCTGCTCACCGACCGCGCGTTCGGCGGCAGCGACACGTGGCCCACGAGCCTCGCGCTCGCGCGGGCGGCCGAGGAACTCGACGCCGACGTGGTCATCTGCGGCGAGGAGAGCACCGACTCCTCGACCGGACAGGTACCGCCGGGCATCGCCGCCCACAACGGCTGGTCGCAACTCACCTACACCGAGTCCGTCGACCCCCGACCCGACGAGGGCGTCCTCGTCGGCACGCGGGACGTCGAAGGCGGCTACGAGCGCGTCGCCGCCGCGCTCCCCGTCGTCGTGGCGATGGTGTTCGGCGCGAACGACCCGCGACCCGCCGGGTTACACCGGAAGATATTCGCCGAGACCGAGTTCGAACCGGTCCAGTGGACCGCCGCCGACCTCGAAATCGAAGACCGGGTCGGCCTCGTCAACTCGCCGACGAAGGTCGGCGGGATGGACACCGCCTCGCCGGTCGAACGCGAGCGGACGCGCGTCGACAGCGTCGAAGCGCTCTACGACCACCTCGCGGAGGTGCTCTAGATGAGCGCCGCGAGCGGGCCGGAAATCGACGTCGCCGACTACCGGGACGTCTGGGTGTTCGTCGAACAGCACGAGGGAGAGGCCGCGCCGGTGTCGTGGGAACTCCTCGCGAAGGGGCGCGAACTCGCCGACGAGACGGGCGAATCGCTCGTCGCGCTCGTCGTGGGCGACGGCGTCTCCCACCTCGCCGAGGAGGCGGTGGCCCGCGGGGCCGACCGCGCGCTCCTCGCCGACGACCCGGTGTTCGAACCGTACCGCGCCGACCCCTACGGCGAGCAGTTCCGCGCGCTCGTCGAGGCGCGCAAGCCGAGCATCGTCCTCATCGGCGGGACCCACACCGGCCGCGACTTCGCGGGTCGGGTCGCCGTGCCCGCCCACGCCGGCCTCACGGCCGACTGCACCGAACTCGCCGTCGACGAGGCGGGACTCCTCCTCGCGAGCAGACCGACGTTCGGCGGGAGCGCGATGGCGACCATCAAATGTCCCGCCCACCGCCCGCAGATGGCGACGGTCCGCGCCGGGGTGTTCGACGCCGGCGAACCCGCCGAAACAGCCGCGAACGCGGCCGACGCCGTCGAATCGGTCGAGGTCGTCGTCGCCGAGGAGGACGCGCTCTCGACCGTTCTCGAACGTGTCGTCGGCGGCGTGGTCGACATCACCGACGCGGACGTCATCGTCGCCGGCGGCGCTGGCTGTGAGGGCGACGTGACGCCGCTGGTCGAACTCGCGGAGGCGCTCGGCGGCGAGGTCGCCGCCACCCGCGCCGCCGTCGAGGAGGGCTGGGTCGAACCCGCGCGACAGGTCGGCCAGACGGGCAAGACCGTCCGACCGCACCTCTACGTCGCCGCGGGCATCTCGGGGGCCGTCCAGCACCTCGAAGGGATGAACGGGAGCGACGTGGTCGTCGCCGTCAACACCGACCCCAACGCGCCCATCTTCGAACACGCCGACTACGGCATCGTCGGCGACCTCCACGAGGTGCTTCCGGCGCTGACTGCGATGGTCCGCGAGAAGCGGGAGGTGGCGGCATGAGCCCCGAGGCGACCACCGCGGGCGGCCTGCAACGCCCGACGCTCCGGACCGAGACGCCGAACTACGACGACGCGTTCGACGCCGTCGTCGTCGGTGCCGGACTGGCCGGGACCGCGGCGGCGCTGACGATGGCCCGCGACGGCCTCGACGTGCTGATGCTCGAACGCGGCCCCGCGGCGGGGACGAAGAACGTCTTCGGCGGCGTGCTCTACACGCCGACGATTCGGGAGTTAGTCGACATCGACGGCGCGCCGCTCGAACGCTACGTCGCCGAGAAGCGCTTCTCGATACTCTCGTCAGAGGGCGACGAGACCGCGGTTTCGATGCGGCCCGGCGCGTGGCGCGACGAGCCCCACAACGACTCCTACACCGTCCTCAGACGGCGGTTCGACGAGTGGTTCGCGAAGCGGGCGGTCGAGGCCGGCGCGACGCTCGTCACCGAGACGACGGTCACGGGGCTCCTCCGCGACGGCGACGCTATCGTCGGCGTGACGACGGACCGCCCGGACGGGGAGATTCACGCCCCGGTCGTCGTGCTCGCGGAGGGAGCGAACTCGCTGGTGAGCGAGGGCGCGGACCTCAAGGAACGCCCCGAGCGCGACGCGGTCGCGGTGTCGGTCAAAGAGGTGTTCAAACTCGACCGCGACACCATCGACGACCGCTTCCGACTCGACGGCGACGCCGGCGCGGCCTACCAGTACTTCGGCGAGGGGGCCGTCGGAGAGGCCGTCGGCGGCGGCTTCGTCTACACGAACAAGCGCTCGGTGAGCGTCGGGGTCGTCTACCGCGTCGAAGACGCCGCGGCCGGCCAGACGCCCGAGGCGACGCTCGACGCCTTCGAGTCGCACCCGGCGGTCGCCCCGCTCATCCGCGGCGGCCGACGCATCGAGTACAGCGCCCACGTCGTCCCCGAGGGCGGCGCGCGCGCGATGCCCGACCTCGTCCACGACGGGGCGGTCGTCGTCGGCGACGCCGCGGGCCTCGTGCTGAACAGCGGCGTCCACCTCGAAGGGACGAACATGGCCGTCGAGAGCGGCTACCACGCCGGGAAGGCCATCGCGGCCGCGCTGGCGGACGACCGGAGCGACGCCGAGGCGCTCGCCGCCTACGCGCGGGACCTCGACCAGTCGTTCGTGGTCGAGAACCTCCGGCACTACGACTGGTTCCAGCGGACCATCGCGGCCGACCGGCAGTTCCTCTTCGAGGACCTGCCGCGCGCGCTGGCCAGCGCCGAGACGGAGTACTTCAAGATGGACCGCGCGTCGAAAGACGAACACACGGGCGCGGCCCGCGACCACCTCGTCGCCGCCGCCGGCGGCTGGTTCGGCGCGGCGAAACGCGCCTGGCGCTTCCGGAGGATGTTATCATGAGCACCGCACAACCCCACGTTCCCGACGTGAGCATCGAAGACCGTCTGTACACGGTCAAGTACCGCGACGCCGGCGAGTCACACCTCGGCGTCGAGAACCCGGACGTCTGCGCCGACTGCACCACAAACGAGTGCACGTCGGTCTGTCCCGCGGCGGTGTGGACGGTCGACCCCGACGGCGACGGCGTGCCGTCCATCGCCTACGAGAACTGCCTCGAATGCGGGACCTGCCGCTACGGCTGTCCGTACGACAACGTCGAGTGGACCTATCCGAAGACCGGCGGCGGCGTCGTGTTCAAGCAGGGTTGACAGAACCAGTCCGCTGATTTCAGAGGATTCGGCTCCCCTACCTTCCCAAACCGAGATATAGTTGGACAGCCAATATGTTCTCGGGGACGTGACTGATGTCAGACGAGTGTTTCCGATTGAATCTGGGGGAGCAGACCGGTGTCGACGAAGTGGTACTCGGCTTTCGCAAGGACGGAGCGTTCTACGAGTTGCTGACGGTCTCGCCGCCTATCGAAGCCGAGGTTCGGTGCCTGTTGAACGAAATCATACGGCACGAGAATTAACCAGCCGTTTCCGCGAGTACGACGGCGCGCGCTGTCGCTCGCTCACGCTGTTGGTCCCGATGAGAACCGACGGAGCCGTCGCTCCGCGCGAATTTCGTCGCGCAGAAACGGGCCGGGAGGGAGTTGAACCGAGCCCAGACGTGCTCGCTTCGCTGTGCGCGACTGGTCGGGTTCAATCTCTCGAAGCCGTGTCACTCCTCACGGTTGTTCGGAGTAGAAACGGGCTGGGAGGGACTTGAACCCCCGACCGTCTGGTTAAAAGCCAGACGCTCTGCCTAACTGAGCTACCAGCCCTCGGAGTTTCTTTAAGTGGGGATACTGATAAGCGTTTATTTTCACAGCCCCCGCCTGCTTTGTACCCCGTTGCCGTCTCCCACATCATGGACCTGCGCGATTTCGTGGACACGCTGCTCCGGTTCGAGAGCGTCGCCCGCGCCGAGGCCCCGGCCCAGCAGTGGGTCAGAAACCGACTGCACGACTTCGAGTTCGACACCTACGAGTGGACCGCCGACCCGGCGCGGCTGGCCGAACACCCGTCGTTCCCGGACGACCCCGACGACATCGACACCGCGAACCGCCCGAGCGTCGCCGGCGTGGTCGAGTTCGGCGACCCCGACGCGGGACGGACTATCGTCCTCAACGGCCACGTCGACGTGGTGCCAGCCGACAGGGGGCTGTGGTCTCACGACCCGTACATCCCCGACTGGGACGACGACGCGGGCACCGTCAGCGCCCGCGGCGCGGCCGACATGAAAGCGGGGCTCGCGGCGTGCACCTTCGCGGCGCTCGACCTGCGCGACGCCGTCGAGGCGGGCGACCTCGACCTCGACGGGCGGGTCGTCGTCGAGAGCGTCGCCGGCGAGGAAGACGGCGGCATCGGGGCCGCCGCGGCCGCCGTCGACAACCCCTACCCGTTCGAGCGGGACGCCGCGGTCGTCGCCGAACCGACGCGGCTCAAGCCGGTCGTCGCCACCGAGGGCTCGGTGATGAAGCGCCTCCGACTGACCGGACGCACGGCGCACGCGGCCTCGCGGTGGCGCGGCGTGGACGTCATCGAGAAGTTCGAGGCGATTCGGGGGGCGTTTTTCGACCTCGAAGCGGAGCGGACCGACGCGATCAGCCACCCGCGTTTCGACTACCCGATACCGTGGCCCGTCTGCGTCGGCCGCGTCGAAGCGGGGTCGTGGGCGTCGAGCGTCGCGGGGTCGCTCACCGCGGAGTGGCGACTCGGCGTCGCGCCGGGCGAGACGGTCGCCGAGGTCGAAGCCGCGTTCGACGAGCGGTTGGCGAACGTCGTCGCCGACGACGAGTGGCTCTCGGCGCACCCGCCGACGTTCGAGCGGTTTTCGGTGCAGTTCGAACCGGCCGAAATCGACGCCGGCGAGCCGGTCGTGGAGTCGCTGCGGGCGGCGCTCCGGGCCGACGGCCGCGACGACGAACCGGTCGGCGCGACCTACGGCGCGGACTCGCGACACTACGTCGAGGCGGGGATTCCGACGGTACTGTTCGGCCCGGGAAACATCGACCACGCGCACTTTCCGGACGAGACCGTCGAGTGGGCGGAAGTCGAGGTCGCTCGGGACGTGATTCGCGAGACGGCGGCGCGGTTCCTTCAGTCGAGGTAGTCGTCGAGGGCGTCGGCGACCACGTCGCCGGGGGCCGAATCTTCGAGCGAGGCGCGGCGGCGGAGTTCGAGGTACGCGTCGGCCGGGAGCGTCACGTCGAGCGTGCCGATGTCGACACCGTGGTCCGACAGCGCGTCCACGACGGGCGCGCCGTCGTTGACCTCGCTGGCGAGCCGGCGGACCTCGCGGACGGTCAGCCCGGCGTCGAGCGTCGCCCACGCGAGGTGGAGTCTGGCGTCGCCGGAGACGCGGGCGATGTGCTTTGCGGCCGTGGGCGCGATGCGGCCGCGGGCGACGTGCCGGCGGACCGACTGCGGGAGGTCGTGGACGCGGGCCCACTTGCGGATGAAGGAGACGGACACGTCGCCGCCGGCCCGCTCGGCGGCGCGCTTGTAGGAGCCGACGCCGCGGACGAGCGCGGCGCAGGCGGCCGCGCCGCGGAGCATGAACACGTGGTCGTCGTCGCCGGCGGTGGACTCCGAAAACGAGCGAACCGTTCTGGCGGCCTCGGCGAGGCTGTCGGGGTCGGTGGGGTCGAAGCCGACGGCCTCGCGGGCGCGGTCGCCCGTGACGGCGGGGTCGCCGCGGACGACGGGTTCACCGACCGGTTCGCGCCGGTCGGCCGGAACCTCGGTCGTTCGTCGGCGGTCGTCGTTCGTCATCTACGAATCGATAGCGCGTTCGGGCTTAAAAACGTCCCCCCGAGAGGCGAGATTCGCGCGCGAACGAGAGGACAGAGAGATTACTCCTCGCGGGACTCCGAGAGGTGCGACCAGATTTCGGTACAGCCAGCGCCGTCTTCGAGGTCCTTGAGGTGGGCCGCGGGGTCTTCGTCGTCCGCCTCGGCGGACGGCTCGGCCTCGGCGTCGCGGTCGCGTTCGGGTTCGAGTTCTGCCTCGCCGGTCATGCGTCACCCTCCGTGGACTGTTCGAACAGCTCTGGGGCGACGTCGGCGGAGGCGTGTTGTCGGACGGCGGTGCGGTGGTCACTCATCACCACCACGTACCGGCCGGACCCGCATAAGGGAATCCGCACCTGTAATGTGTACCCCCACTCCCGGCTACCGGAACGGGTTGCCCCTACCTCTGACGGCCGATTTCGGCACAATCGCACGACTACGGTCGAACTACCGCCGAAGCGGGCGTCGCGCTCCCCCGCGGGGATTGCGGGCGTCGCCCCGCATAGGTAGCCGGAGCGCGGAAGGTGAGGTATGAGCGTCTCCCTGCGCGTCCTCGACGACGGGGCGTGGGTCTCCGTGAACGACGCCAGAGAAGTGAGCGTGAGCGAACTCTGGCGGCTCGACGACCCGTCATTCTGTGGGTGCGACCTTCCCGACTTCGTCGTCGAGAACGTCCTCGACGTCGGCGCGGACGGCAGAACCGTCGCCGCGAAAGTGTACGGCCAGTGCATCGCCTGCGGCCAGACGGGCGTGCCCGGCTGGGTCCCGGTCGGCAGGCTCCGCGAGGGCGAATTCGTCGATATCGACCGCGAGCGGGTCGTCCTCCCGGTTCGAAGCGGCGACGACAACGAGTAGGCAACATTATCCTCTTTTGGGCAGCACCGGGAAGGGTTGACGGTACGCTCGGGGCCTTACGTGGGCACGTATATGGATAGTCATACGAATGCCCACGGACGTCGAACGCTGGAAGTCGGAGGTCTACGGTAACGAGATACGAGAGCACCTGCTCGAATTCGCCGAGCAGGGCTGGGACACCATCCCGGAAGACGAGCGAGACGCCTGGTTCGAGCGCTTCAAATGGTGGGGACTGTACCACCAGCGCAACGGCCAAGAGTCGTACTTCATGATGCGCATCGGGACGCCGAACGGCGTGCTGACGCCCGGCCAGACCGAAGTCGTCGCGGAGGTCGCCGACGAGTACGCCCGCGGCCCGGCCGAAAACCCCATCTTCGGCAACGGCTACGTCGACTGGACGACCCGCCAGTCGATTCAGCTCCACTGGATCAAGCTGGAGGACATCCCGGAAATCTTCGACAAGCTCGAATCGGTCGGTCTGTCGACCCAGCAGGCCTGCGGTGACTCGTGGCGGAACATCGTCGGCTGTCCCGTCGCCGGCAAGGACAAACACGAGCACGTCGACGCGCTTCCCGTCGCGATGGAGCTCAACGAGACGTTCAAGGGGAACGACGACCACTCGAACCTCCCGCGCAAGTGGAAGGTCTCCATCACCGGCTGCCGCGAGGGCTGCGGACAGGGCGACATCAACGACCTCGCGCTCGAACCCGCAACGAAGGAAATCGACGGCGAGGAGACGAAGGGCTTCAACATCCGAATCGGCGGCGGCCTCTCGCGGAACGAGCCGCGGTTCGCCCGCGACATCGACGTGTTCGTGACGCCCGAGCAGGCCGCCGAAGTCTCGGGAGCCATCTCCGCGCTGTTCCGCGACAACGGCGACCGCGACAACCGCTACAACGCCCGCATCAAGTTCCTGATGGACGAGTGGGGCGCGGAGAAGTTCCGCGACGTCCTCCAGGAGGAGTACGTCGACTTCGAACTGGAGACCGCCGGCGAGGACCTGCGCTCGGAGTACTCCTACAACTCCGGCTACGCCGACGGCGGGCACTCCGACCACGTCGGCATCCACGAGCAGGCCGACGGCAACTACTACGTCGGACTCGACGTCCTCGTCGGTCGCATGGGCGTCGACGACACGAAGGAACTCGCCCGCGTCGCCGACGAGTACGGCTCCGGCGAGATTCGCATCACCCAGCGCCAGAACGTCATCATCACCGACGTTCCCGAGGAGAAGCTCGACGCGCTGCAGGACGAGGCACTCCTCGACCACTACTCGCCCGACCCCCACCCGTTCATGCGCGGCTCCATCGCCTGTACGGGCACCGAGTTCTGTTCGCTCTCCATCGTGGAGACGAAAAACCGGCAGGTCCGCTACGCCCGCTGGCTCAAGGAGAACGTCGAACTCCCCGCGGGCGTCGAGGACTTCCACATCCACCTCTCGGGCTGTACGGCCTCCTGCGCCCAGCCGCAGATCGCCGACATCAGCCTCCGCGGCATGAAGACCCGCAAAAACGGGGACCCGGTCGAGGCGCTCGACATCGGCCTCGGCGGCGGCCTCGGCGAGAACCCGAACTTCGCCGAGTGGGTCACCCAGCGCGTCCCCGTCGACGAGGTGCCGGGCGCAATCAAGAACCTGCTCGCCAACTTCGAGGAGCGCCGCGAGGGCGACGAGACGTTCCGCGAGTTCGTCGCGCGGACGGACGAAGAAGAGCTCGCCGAACTGGTCGAACCCGAGGAGACCAGCTACGAGGACCCGATGATGCACAACACGAAGCGCACGTGGTATCCCTACGCCGCCGACGACTCGATGGACGCGAGTCCCGCGCCGACCCGCGCCGACGGCACGCCCATCCCGAGCGACGACTGAGCCGACCGTTTTCGGCCGGTGACCGACCGCGACCGCCGCGTTCGTCGCCGGGTTCCGACCCGGTCCGCGCCGGTGACGACTCCGCCGCGCTACCTATTTACGACGACACCGAACACTACTCACAGATGCCAGACCGAATCCTGAAGGTCAACGCCTACACGACGCTGGACCTCGTCGACGCGTCGGCGACGGGCCACGACTTCGAGGAGTCGGCGTTCGCCGTGTGCAACGTCACCTCGCCGCGGAAGCACCCCGACGAGATCACCCTCGAACTCGAACTCGACTGGACGCAGCTCGACGCGCTCGCGCCGCACGCGGACAAGCTGACGCTGTCGCCCGAGGAGGCCCGGACGCTCGCGGCCGACCTCGAAAAGCACGCCGACCGCGTCGAAGCCGAACAGCGCGACTGACCGCAGTCTCCCGATTTTCGAGACGGTTCGACGACCCGGAGCGGCGCGGCCGGTCGCGGGAGCCCGGCGGTTCGTGGCAACATCCCCCGTGACAACTTCTAACCCAGGTTAGTCAACGAATCGTGTGAAACCGTGTCTCGAATGTTTGATTCGTACTGCAACGAGACCAATCGTTAGACATATGCCGTCGGAAGTCGCAGGATGTGTTGTGATACAGACGACGCCTCTACGCCGTCCACGTACCGAGCGTCGACCGCACTCCACCTCCCGCGCCCGCCCGGCGAATCGAACGCCGGCCACAGTGCGGGGGGTGGTGGCGTGAGCCGTCACCGGACCCTCGTCCTCTTCGTCGCGGCCGCGGCGCTGTTCGGCACCTCCTTCGTCGGCATCAAGGCCGCCATCGGGTCGGTGCCGCCGGTGCTGTTCGCCGCCTTCCGCGTCGACGTCGCCGCCGTCGTCCTCCTGACGCTCGTCGCCGTCCGCGGCGGCTACTGGCTCCCGCGGACCCGCGCCGACGCCCTCGGCATCCTCGCCAGCGCCGCGTTCGTCCTCGGGGCGAACAACGTGTTCCTCTTCCTCGGCCAGCAGCACGCGACGACCGGCGCGGCGGCGGTCATGTACAGCATCATGCCCGTCGCCTCCCCGGTGTTCGCCGTCCTGCTCCTCGACGACGCGCGCATCTCGGCGGTCGACGCCGCCGGCATCCTGCTCGGACTCGTCGGCGTCGTCGTCATCGTCGGCCCCCAGAGCGTCCTCGGCGGCGGGAGCGTCGGCCAGGCGCTCATCGTCTGTTCGGCGCTGTCGGTCGCCTTCGGGACCGTCCTGCTCAAGCGCGTCGGGCCGTCCATCGGGACGCTTCCCCAGACCGCGTGGGCGATGGCGGCCGCCGCCGTCGGCATCCACGCCGCGAGCCTCGGTCTCGGCGAGTCAATCGCGCAGGTCGCGTGGTCGCCGGAGCTCGTCGCCGCGATTCTCTACGTCGGGATGCCCGCGACCGCCGCGGCCTACCCGGTCTACTTCGCGCTCCTCGCGGAGGCCGGCCCGGTCCGCGGCAACCTCGTCGCCTACGCGATGCCGGTCGTCGCCACCGTCACCGGGTGGGCGTTCCTCGGCGAGTCCGTCTCGCCGGCGACCGTCCTCGGCTTCGGCGTCATCCTCTCCGGGTTCGTGCTCGTCCAGCGCGAGAGCGTGGCCCGGGTGGTCGGCCTGCGGGGAAGCGTCCCCGCCGAAGCCGAGTGAAAACACGGTGTTTTTGAAAGTATTTCTTTCTGATAGGTTGTCGAAGTCGTACTGAACAGAACGCACGCCTCGGTCACCGACAGTCGAGCGACAGTAGTTCTCGCATTACGAGAGCCACCTGACAGCGATGTATCTCTTTGGCTCGAATTATCATGAGAACCATGACCGAGACCACCGTAACCAAACGCGAACAGGCCATGAGTGACTACCTCGCGCTGTGGCACGGGGAGTTCTCGAAGATAGACGTGCTCTCCGATTCGTTCGTGGCCTACGAACCGAGCGCTCCGGGCGGCGAAGTGCGCGGGCCGGACGCCTTCGAAGCGTACGTTCGTCGACTCCGAACCGCGTTCCCCGACTTCACGATCACCCCCGAGGCCGCGCTCGAAGACGCGGAGATAGTCATGACCGAGTGGACGGGGACGGGCACGCACGAAGGGGAGTTCAACGGGCTCCCCCCGACCGGCCGCACGTTCGAACACAGGGGGATGTCGAAGTTCGCCATCGCGGACGGCGAGATACGGGAAGAGCGGATGTACTACGACCCGCGGGAGATCGCCGAGCAGCTCGGCTTCCTCGAAGAGTGAGCGCGAGGGGCGTTTCTCTTCAGGTCAACGGAGCGAAACAGAACCGAAAACGGAGACAGCAGGCCGAAACAGAACTTACGCGGCGACCCGCCGCCGGACCGCGACGGCGACCGACACCAGCGTCTCCTTTTTCATCGCCGCGAAGCCGAGGAAGATGGCTCCGAAGCCGACGAGCGCCGTCGCGTCGATGACGTGGCCGAGGAGCGCCCAGCTCATGAGCGCCGCGACCACGGGTTCGACGTAGCCGATGAGGTTGAGTTCGGTCGGCCCGAGGCGGTCCAAGAGTTCGAAGTAGAGGAGGAACGCCACCGCCCCGGAGACGAGCGTCAGGTAGAGGAACGACGCGACGCCGGCGGGGGCGAGTTCGATGGCCGAAAGCGACTCGCCGTTGGCGAGCGCCCAGCCGTGGAGCAGGACGCCGCCGCCGAGCATCGCCCACGCCTGCATCGACTGGACCGGGAGGTCGGTCCGGAGCGGGCGGGTGAGGACCGCGCCGAGCGCGAACGACACCGCGGCGAGGAAGATGAGGACGATGCCGAGTCCCTGCGTCGACCCGGCCGAGCCGGAGAACGCAGAGACGGGGTCGGCGACGAGGACGACGCCGGCGAAGCCGGCGAGCAGTCCGACCGTGGCGGTCCTCCCCAGCGACCCCTCGGTGAGGACGAACGAGGCGAAGACGGCGGTCAGGATAGGCGAGAGGCTGATGATGATGGAGGCCACCGCGCCGGGGACGTGTTCCTGTCCGAGGTACAGCAGGCCGTGGTGGGCGGCGATGATGAACACCGCGCCGATGGCGGTCGCGAGCAGTTCGTCTCTCGTCTCCGGCCGCCAGCGGTCGGTCGAGTAGCAGGCGTACGCCAGTATCACGAGGCCGGCGAGTTCGTAGCGGAGCGCGGCGAAAGAGAGCGTCGGGAAGAACTCCAAGCCGACCTCGATGGCGACGAACGAGGTGCCCCACATCGCCGCGAGCGCGACGAAAAGCAGGGGCGTCGTCGGAATGTTTGTCCAAGTGGTTCGCGTCATAGTCGAATCTGTTTCATCTCTCAGAGACGCACCGTGTTAAAGTCTTCTACAAGAGAATTAGATTGAGTTGGAGTTTAGAATATGTTTTCCGTGTTTTACTGTATCAAACACCGTATAATTCGTGATAGTTCGATTGGATTCGAGAGGTGGCGAAAACGGCGGACAGAACAAGGACTTACCTCACCGACCGCAACGGGAGGGTATGGACGAACGCGACGTGCGCCTGTTGAAGGCCATCGCGGACCTCGGGACGGGCAGTCCCGAGAAGCTACACGAAGCGACGGACATCCCCGTGTCGACCATCCACTACCGCCTGAACAACCTGAAAGACGACGGCGTCATCGAAAACGACCTCTACGACATCGACTTAGAGGCGTTCGGACTCGGCGTCACCGTGGTCGTGGAAGTGCTGGCGGACTACAGCGGGTCGTACGAGGAAGTCGGGAACAAACTGCTGGAGATAGAGGGCGTCACACAGCTCTACTTCACGATGGGTGAGACGGACTTCATCGTCGTCGCCCACCTCGCGGACTCCGACCGCGTGGAGCGCCTCATCAGCGACTTCGAGGCGACGCCGGAGGTCGAGCGAACGAACTCGACGTTCGTCATCTCCTCGATGCGCGACAGCCACCGGGCGCTCCAGAGCTACACGCTGGAGACGCTCCTCGACGAGTTGGGCATCGAGGACTGACAGTCGCCCGGGAGCGTATCGCGGTTGGTCACGTACTACCGACCATGTCGAACGACGTGCGAACGTGGCTGGTCGAACGGACCTACTCCGACGACGAACAGAACGTCATCATCCTCGTGTACGCGACCCCCGACGGGACGCGCTACCACCGGAAGGAGCGCTCGCTGACGAGTTTCGAGTCCGACGTGCGCGACACCTACGCCGCCGTCGACGTGCCCGAAGACGAACTGGGCCGCGTCGGCGACGAGGAGACGAGAGAGGCCTACGCGGCCGCCGCGAGCGAGATGGCCGAGTCCCACGAGCCGACCGACACGGTCTGAGCGGGCGGCCGGCTCAGGCGACCGCCGCGAGCGGGATGGAGACGACGGCCACCGCGCCCACCGGGTCGTTGTCCTCGAAGTGGACCTCGCCGCCGAACGAGTCGACCAGTTGGTTGACGAGGTAGAGTCCGAGGCCGGTGCCGGTGCTCTCCAGTCCCTTTTCGCCCTTGCCGAAGACGACTGACTTCCGCGCGTCGGGGATGCCCGAGCCGTCGTCGGCGATGCGGATGCGCGCCGTCTGGGCGTCGTCGTCCACGGTCGCCGAGACGGTGACGACGGTGTCGTCGGCGTTGTGCTGGACGGCGTTGTTGAGGAGGTTGCCGAGCACCGACGCGATGAGCGGGTTCGCGCGCACCGCCACGTCCGGAATCTCGCCGTCCACCTCGAACGTCGCGCGCGGGAACGCCTCGCGGCGGACTGCGAGTTCGCGCTCGACGGCGTTGGCGAGCGACATCGGGCGAGTCTCGACGCCGCCGCCGCTCATCGTCTCCATGAGGTCGCGGGCGACCTCGGTTATCTCGGTGGTGTGGCGACCCGTCGAGAGGATGCGCGAGAGGATGTCCGCGCCCTCCTCGTCGACGTGCTCTCGGAGGAGCTCCGCCCAGCCGACGACGACGGCCATGTCGTTTCGGATGTCGTGGCGGACGATGCGGTTCAGCGCCTCCAGTTCGGCGTTCATCCGTTCGAGTTCGTCCTCGCGGGTGCGGCGGGCGGTCACGTCCTGAATCGTCCCCCTGAGCGACGACACCCGCCCGTCGCGGATGACGGGTTCGCCGCGGGTGCGGACCCACACCTCCGCCCCTTCGGCGGTGATCAGTCGGAACTCGTCTTCCCACGGGACGCCCTCGGACCGACAGCGGTCCAGCAGTTCGCGGACCCGGTCTCGCTCGTCGGCGGCGTAGAACTCGACGGCGTCGTCGACCGTCGGCTCGTAGTCGAGCGACACCGCGTGGATGCGCTTGGTCTGGTCGGTCCACGCCAGCGTGGCGGTCACGAGGTCGAGCTCCCAGCCGCCCACCTTCGAGATGCGCTGGGTGCGTTCGAGGAAGTCGCGGCTCCGTTCGAGTTCGTCCTCGCGGAGCTTCTGCTCGGAGAGGCTCTGGAAGACGATGACGTTGCGGTCGCCTTCGAGAGACGTGATGGAGAACCGAACCGGGACGAGTTCGTCGTCGAGCCGGCGAATCGACACCTCGCCTTGCCACTTCCCGTCGGCTTCGAGCGCGGGCGGAATCGTCTCTCTGAGCCGTTCGAGTTCCGCCTCGTCGTGGAGGTTACCCCAGCCCGTCCCGAGCATCGCCTCGGTGTTCGGGTAGCCGCAGATGTCCGCCGCGGCCTCGTTGACGTACACGTGTCGGTCGTCCTCCGTGATGGTGACCCCGGCGTCGACGGCGTCGACCGCGCCCTTGAACGCTTCGAGGTCGCGCTCTCGGCGGCACTCCGCCGTCACGTCTTCGACCGTCGAGATGAGTCGGTCCCGGCCCGATATCTCGGCGACGGTGAGGCTGACGCGAATCCAAACGGTGTCGCCGGCGGCGTTCTCGATGGGCCACGTGAAAACGGACCCGCCCTCCTCGCGGGCGGTCTCGACCTCGTCGAAGGCGCGCTCGGCGTCGTAGCCGGGGAGGTCCGCGGTCACGTGCGTCGGACTCGTGTCGATGACCGACGCGCGGTCGAGGCCGAGGATATCCAGGTAGTGTTGGTTGATATCGACGAGTTCGAGCGTTTCGAGGTTTCGAACCGCGAGCCCGACGTTGACGGCCTCGAAGAGCGCGCGGTGGTCGAGCGAGCCGACGGTGTTCCGGGCGGCGTCGTAGACGACGTGCCCGAGGTTGTCGAGGTCGTGTTCGTCGGGGGCCGACCGCTCGAACGAGACGAGCGGCACGCCGTCGACGCGGAGCTTCGAGACGAGCGGTCGCCCCTCCGAGTCGGTGGCCTCGGTCGAGACGACGAGGCAGTCGATGCGACTTCGTTCGAGCACCGCGTGAACCGCGCCGGGGCTGTCGGCAGTCGAGACGCGGACCGCGGTCGTCGCGTCGCCGACCGCGGCGGGAAGCTCGGCGGCGAGACGCTCGCGAACGGCGGCGTCCTCGCTGACGACGAGGACGTGCAACCGACCAGGCATACCGGCGAAAAGGACAGCGGGGTTCAAGTATGAACCGGCAGCTGTCGGGGAAAAATCACGACCGGCCGTCCGAGCGAACGCCGTGCCCGACCGCGCCGAAGATTCTAACCTCCGGGCGGCCCAAAACGTGGAAATCCAATCTTTGCCGGCGTCGGAGTCGAAGGCTCGAAGCGACAACCGACCTAAACGTGGAGCGCGTACTGGTATCTATGGGGCGGCCACCGCCGCCTCGGTGAACACCATGACGACGACAAACGACTCGACGCGACTCGCGGGCATCGTCCTGCTCGCGCTGGTCGCGCTGTTCGCGCTCCCCGCCCTCTTCGGGATGGCCGGCCTCGGCGGCGGGATGCCGATGGGGTGGGGCGGCGGCTGGATGCACGACACGTGGATGCACGGCGGGACCGGCGGGACCGTCCCGTGGTGGATGTGGGGCATGGGCCTCCTCGGCCAACTGCTCGTCCTCGCGGTGATCGTCGCCGGCGGCGTCCTCCTGTTCCGCGCCCTGCGCGACGGAAGCGACGGGGGCGACACCGCGCTCGGCGAACTCCGCCGGGCCTACGCCCGCGGCGACATCGACGACGAGGAGTTCGACCGCCGCCGCGAGCGACTCGAACGCGACTGACGCGTCGGAAACCGAGACAGTCAGGTCGTTGCAGGCGAAACGAAGGGGCTTCGACCGGGTGGCTATCGCGGGAGTCCTCCCGGGAACCGGACGCGCGCCGACCGCAACGACTATGATTGTTTAGGCCAACCTAAAACCATGAGCACGGATTCGTCCGGTGGGAAGCTCCGCTCGTTCGTCGGTCGGTTCCGGTCGCAACGGACCCGCCTCCGCGTGTCCGCGTGCGTCGCCGCGAGTCGGTCGATAGCGGTGCCCGACGACGACGCCGACGACCGCGTCTGAGCGTCCGAGGGCCGGAGCGCCGTCAGCCGCCGCGGGGGGCGATTCGCCCCGACCGCCGCGCGCCTCAGACCTCGACCGTCGCCCCGATTTCGGGAGCCGTAGCCTCGTAGCCGTCGGCGCGTAGCTCCTCGGCGAACGCCGCACAGCGGTCGCCGTGGTTCACGAACACCGGGGCGTCGCGGTAGTCGTCGAGGAACGACAGGAGCCCGCCGCGGTCGGCGTGGGCCGAGAAGTCGTACATCTCGGCGCGGGCGGCCACCGGAACGACGCCGCCGTTGAGTTCGCAGCGGCCGCGTTCGACCAGTTCCCTGCCCGGCGTCCCCTCGACCTGATAGCCGGTGAGACAGATTTTGTTCGTCGGGTCGCCCCGAATCTCGGGGATGTACGTCATCGCCGGGCCGCCGGAGAGCATCCCGCTCGTCGTCACGATGACCGAGTTCTGCCGAGCGATGCGCTTGCGCTGGCCGTCCCGCCCCGAGACGATTCGGGCGTTCGACTTCGCCCGCTTGAGCGCCGCCGCGTCGCGGACGTAGTCGGGGTGGTTTCCGAGCATCTTCAGCACGCGTATTCCCATGCCGTCGACGTAGCAGTCGATGTCGTGGGCGTCGAGCACCATGAGAATCTCCTGCGTCCGGCCGATGGCGAACGCGGGGACGACGACGGTGCCGCCCTCCCAGACGGTCGTCCGCACCGATTCGACGAAGCGCTCCTCGACGGTCGCACGGTCGTCGTGTTCCACGTCGGAGTAGGTGGACTCGCAGACGACCACGTCGGCGTCGGGGCGGTCGGTCGTGCCCGAAACCAACCGCTGGTCGTCGGTGTGGAAATCGGCGGTGTACAGCAGGCGCGTCTCGCCGTCGTCGACGAGGACGTGGGCGCTGCCGGGGATGTGGCCCGCGTTGTAGAACGTGACCTCGTGACCGGCCGCCTCGAACGGCTCGCCGTAGTCGTGGTGTTCCGACTGCTGGGTCATCCGCCGGACGTGCGTCTCGGTGAACGGGGAGTTGTAGCTCCCGCCGTGGAGTTTGAGCGTGTCGCGCGCGAGGGTCCGGGCGAGTTCGTCTGTCGGCGGCGTCCAGTGGACCGCCGGCCAGTCGTCGCCGGAGAGGAGCGAGGGGACCGTCCCGACGTGGTCGAGGTGGCCGTGGGAGACGACGACCGCGTCGGGCTCGATGGAGCCGACGGGGAACTGCGGGGGGTTCCCGGTCAGCATCCCGTAGTCGAGCAGCAGCGAGTCGTTGACGAGAATCGCGCTGCGCCCGACCTCCTCGGCCCCGCCGAGGAACTGGAGTTTCATTGCCGGCAGTACCGACCGGAGGGGCTTTTGCTCGTCGGTCCGGCCGGGCCGGGCCGACGGACTCGCGGGCTCGACGCTTTTCAGGCCGGCCGCCGTCTCCCGAGGCGTGACCGGTTCCGACCCTGACCCCGACGCCGACGGCGACCGCGAAGCCGACGGCGACCGCGAAGCCGACGGCGACCGCGAAGCCGACGCCGAACCCGACCGCGACGCCCTCAACCGACTGGTGACGACGCTCCACGACCGACTCGCCGCGACGGCGACCCGGCCCGTCCGCGAGGACGCGAGCCGATGGCTCGGCGAAGCGGAGGCGGTCGCGGGCGACCTCGCGGTCGGCCCGCTCCCGGACGACGAGGTGGTCCGGACGCGACTCGGCCACGTCGAACGCCTGCTGTCGAACGTCGGCGAAACCGAAGACGAGGCGGCGGACGAACACGTGGCATCGGCGCGGGCGGCGCTGGCCGACGCGCTGGCGGCGCTCGGTGGGGATGACGGTGGGAGCGACGACGACAGAACCGGGTGAGCGGCTCGACGGGAGAGACGAGAACGGAGGCGAGAGACGAAGCGGGGACGCGTGGGGACCGAGAGAGACGCGCGTGCCGACCGGCGGGCTCAGTCCGAGAACCAGTCTCTCGCGGTGGACGCGAGGATGGAGAGGTCTTCGAACTTGAGCATGCGGAACATGGCGAGCGGACTGCCGCCGTTCGCGGCGTCCAACTGCTCGTTCGGGAGGCGATGGAGGTCTTCGAGCAGTTTGTCGTAGCGCTCGTTGGAGGCGCGGTAGAGCATCTCCGTCATGAACAGCCGGTTTTTCACCTTCGGCGCGACGCGCTCGTGCCACAGCTGGTCGTAGACGGCGAGCTCGGACGCCGAGGTGTCGCGGTCGGAGTTGGTGAGCGCGCGGTCGGCGGTCGCGGCCGCGACCCGGCCCGAGCGCATGCACTTGTCGATGCCCTCGCCCCACAGCGGGTCGACGGTCGGGACCGTGTCGCCGATGGCCATGAAGTTGTCCGTGCTCATGCGACCCGGCAGTTGGATGTGCGCGGAGCCGCGGTGCTGTTTGCCCGCGATGCGCTCCGCGTTCGCGAAGCGCGGGTCGGACTCGGTCCAGTACTGGAGGTAGTCGTCGATGGTGTAGCCCGACTTGGCGTTGTGGCGGTGGCCCTCGTTTTGGATGTAGCAGACGCCGACCTTCGCGGTGTCGCCGCCGGTGTGGAATATCCACGAGTAGCCGCCGGGCGCGATGTCGTGGTCGAGCCGAAGCATCATCGCGTCGGTGAGGTCGCCGTAGCCGTCGGGCGCGAGGTCCATGCCCTCGAACTCGTACTCGATGCCGATGGCCTGCTTCTCGCGGCGAAGGTCGCAGACGTCGAGGGCCTTGGCGAGCGGCGCGCTCGGCCCCGTGGCGTCGATGACGATGTCGGCGTACACCTCCTCGTCGCCGTTGTATCGGACGCCGACGATCTCGCCGCCCTCCATGACGGGTTTGGAGACGCGTGCGTCGAACAGGTACTCCGCGCCGTCGGCCTCCGCCTCGTCGACGAGCCAGTTCTTGAAGTCGGCGAATTCGAGGACTGCACCGGGCTGATGCCGGTGGTAGTGGTTGTTCGGGGACTCCAGGACGACGTCGTCGGTGAAGTTCATCACGACCTCGTCGGGGATGTTGAACGAGGCCATCGTCGACGGGAACGTCCCGGCGGTCGATTTGTTGCTCCTGGAGGGGAACTCGTCTTCGGACTCGGTTTCGAGGACGCACACGTCGTAGTCCCGGGCGGCGAGGTCTCGTGCCGCCTGTCCACCTGCGGGGCCCGCGCCCGCGATAATCACGTCGTAGTTGTCTGTCATTGTAGAGTAGGCATCACCGGTAGGGTTGGTCGTACGCGTTACACACCTTTTCTGTAACAAGCGTGTAATCTGCTTTGGTTTTGAACGGGGGAAAACGCGGGTCGTTCGACGGATTCTGACCGCTTAGAAGCGACAGATACCTCCGGGAGGCCGCGGGCGAGCGGGGAGCGTGCCGCGCCGCCGGAGCGCGGCGAAACCGACGACCGACAGGGCCGCAAAGCGGGCGGAGGGCGACGCTCAGGCTTTCGGGATGCGGCGAACTTGGAACTCTCGGTAGCCGCCGTAGGCGGCTTCGAGCGCCCCGAGCCACCAGTTCCAGCGCGTCGCGGGGCCGCCCTCGGGCGCGTCGCGCATGTTGCGCACGATTTCGTCGCCCGTGAGCGGCGCGCCGCGGTCGGCCTCGGCCTGCCCCGAGTCGGCGAGGTCGCGGGCCTGCCGGGCGACGACACGGCGTTCGGCGTCGGTGCCGCCGAACTCGGCGAGCGCGTCGCGGAACGACTCCTCGTCGAACGCGGGGTGGGCGTCGCCGTGCCTGTCGGTGGGAATCACGACAACGTCTACGCGGGCCGTACCAAAGAAGGACTCGGCCGATTCGAGTCGGTCAAGACCGGCGGTTTCGGAAGCGCGCGCCCGACGCGCGACGCGGTGACCGCGCTACGCCCACCACTCGCTCCGCCGCTCTCCGTACGTCGCGTTCCGGAACGGTTCGGGCTTGTCGTCGTCGGCCTCCGCGCCGAGGTAGTGGGCGGTCCAGTAGCCGACGTGCCAGCCGACGGCCTCGGTGTCGAGGTCGACGAGGACGACCCGATACTCGCCGTAGGTCTCTAAGGCGTCGTCGCCGTCGGGGTCGTAGCCGCCGGCGATGGCACAGGAGGCCGCGCCCGCGGCGCACGGCGAGGTGTCCGCGAAGGAGATGCGCACCTCGGCGTCCGCCGGGTCGTCCACGTAGGTGTAGGTGAGGTTGTCGGGCATCCCCGGCGCGCCGTCTTCGAAGTAGTCGAGGGCGTGCCGAATCTGCTCGCGGGCCGCGTCGGGGTCCGAGGCGTTCGCGTCGTCGACGTAGACCGTGAAGTTCGGGTCGTCCCACGGGAACGCCTTCTCGGTCGCGTTCGTCCGCGGGAGCGTGTAGAGGATGCCCGTGGCGTTCATCAGCTCCGCGGGCTCGTCGCCGTGAGCGAGTCCGAGGGTGTGACCGAGTTCGTGTTTGACGATGTTCACCGTCGAGTCGTCGCCGTATCCGGTGCGGATGTAGACGGTTTCGGGGCGGTCGATCTGTCGCGCGTCGGTGAGATACGGCGCGCAGCCGGCCGCGTCGTCCTGTCCGCTGCACTCCGGGACGGTGTCGGTAAAGCGGACCACGACGTCCGGGTCGCGGGCGTCGGCGTCGACCTCGTAGTCGACTTCGTACCCGAGGTAGCGCGAGTCGTTCACCTCCCAGTACGCCGTCGCCTCGCTCACGAACGCGGCGTAGTCGCGGTCGTCGTCGGGCGCTTCGACGGCGACCACGACCGGCTCGGACCCCCACGGCCCGTATCCGGACGCGGGTGTGAACGTCGTTGTCGGTTCGGACGTCGGCGACGCGGTGGGCGTGGCGGTCGGAGTCGTGGTCGCGGTCGTGGGGGAAGGCGAAGTCGCCGGTGTCGCGGTCGCCGAGTCGGTGGTCGGGGGCGAGGCCGCGGACGTGGCGGTCGTCGCTGTCGTCGCGTCGTCTCCGGTCGGTACCGGGGCGGCACAGCCGGCGAGGACGACGAGCGCCGCGACGAGGAGAGTCGAACCGCGCATACCGAGACTGCCGTGGCGAACGGGCAAGAGCGTTTCCCGACGCGGCGACCGACGGCGCGGTCGCTCGGGGTTCGAAAGCGGCTGAGAGGAGTAAGCCCCCTTCTGTTCGTCCCAGCATTCGGCTCAGCGTCCGCGTCCTTCTCGGGGCGAGCCCCGAGGGCGCGACGGGCGAACCCGACGCGCCGTCCGAACTACCTTCGCGGCGCGGACTTGCACCGGTGAGGATTCGCCGTTCCATCCGTTCTCGACCGTCGGCGATGGCGGAAGCCATCTCTCCCTCTGCGGGTTAACTCCCTCCCCTTACGGGTCGGTTCGCTCGCGGACGGTGAACCCGTCCGCGCCGGCGACGGCGTGGCCGTCGCGCGCGCATCATCGGTCGGGTCGAGCGGTCTCGTTTCTGTTCCAGCGCCAGCCGTCTCCGACTCCGGGCTTGCGCCCGGTCACCCGTTCGGACGGTGGGGGGACTTTCCTCATGCCCGTCTCGGGCACGGGAACTGGGCTCTCTCTGCCGACCTACCCTAGTCCGGTGGGTCGGATAAGCGGTTCGATTAACCGGGTCCTACCGGAGTTTAGCCCCGCGTTATATCGCAACGAAACCACATAACAGCGGGATAACATTCGAGGGAAGCGTTGAAGTCAACACAGGACTTGAATGGTAGTATGTCCGAGGCGCAGACCGTACACCTCACCTACGATGATGGGGCGCGGGCGGTCGAACTGGCGCGGGAATCGGTCGAATCGTACGTTCTTCACGGACAGAGAGAACAACCGGGCAGCATGCGCGACGCGTTTTACGCCCGAACCGGGGCGTTCGTCCGCATCAAGTCGACACGGGGGCGGGGTCGACTTCGGGGCTGTGCGGGCGCGTATCGGGGGAAAGACCAACTCGGTCACGCGATCGTCGACGCGGCCATCAAGGCCGCCTCGGGCGACTCGTGCCAGACCGAAATCGAAGCGCCCGAACTCCCGAATCTGAACATCTCCGTTTGTATCGTCAACAATTACACGCTGACTAACGACCCAGTCGCAGACATCGAACTCGGCACCCACGGAATCGCCATCGACGCCGGCGGCACCCACGGCTGGATGTATCCGACGCTGCCCGTCGAACTCGGCTGGTCGAAAGAGGAGTTCCTCACGAACGCCTGCCGCAAAGCCGGCCTGTCGCCGCTGGCGTGGCAGGACGACGACACCATGATCACCCTGTTCGAAGGGCAGGTCTTCCGCGAGCGCGACGACGGCGGGAGCGTCGAAGCGCTGTAAGTCGTCGCGGCGACGACTCGACTCCTTGGGGGGAGAGAACCGAACTGACGAGCGACGGCCCCGAGCGCCGCCGCAGAACGAGAACGCGCTTACTCGTCGCCGAAGCCGACGCGCTCGGCGTCTTCCTTGGCCCGCGTCGCGGCCGCGTCGATATCGAAGTCGAACGCCGAGACGACCTCGCCGTCGCGGACGAGCGGTTCGAGGAGCGCCTCGCCGTCGGTCGGACCGGGACGACCGCGGAGGCCGACGTGGTGGCCGCCGTCGGCCGTGCGGTAGACCTCTTTGACGCCCGAGAGCTTGCCCCGCTTGGCCGCGGGCTCGCCGTCGACCTCGACGATGTCGAGCGCGAAGTCCACCGGGTTGGCGTTCGAGATGTAGCCGCCGACGCCGAAGCCCTCGACCACGTCGCGGAGGTGTCGGAGTTCCGCCGGGCCGAGCCCGCCGCTCACGAAGATGCCAACGTCCTCGTGGCCGCGGGCGTCGAGCTCCCAGCGGACCTCGCGGACGATGTGGCGGAAGTCGCCGCGGCGCGAGGAGGTGGTGTCGAGGCGGACGCTATCGAGGTCGTCGCCGAGCGCCTCGACCGCCTGTAGCACCTCCTCGGTCTCGTCCCCGTAGGTGTCACAGAGGGCGACCCGCGGCACGTCCTCGGCGACCGCCTCGTCGAAGGCGCGGAACGCCTCGGCCTGATTGCCGCGCCCGAAGGCGATGAGGAGCGCGTGGGGCATCGTCCCCGACGCCTCCTTCCCGAGAATCTCGCCGGCGGCGACGTGCGAGAAGCCGTCGAGACCGGCCACGAGGGCGCTCCGCTCGACCATCGCGGCGATGGCGGGGTGGACGTGCCGCGCGCCGAACGACAGCACCGTCGAGTCGGGGGCCGCCGAGCGGGCTTCGAGGGCGGCCGTCGCACAGCCCGACGCGTGCGAGAGGAAGCCCAGAAGCGAGGTTTCGAGCCGGGCGAACTCCAAGTAGTTCCCCTCGATTCGCATCACAGGGCCGCCGTCGAACAGCGTGCCTTCGGGCATCGCGTCGACGTCGATATCGCGGCCGGAGAGCAGTTCCGCGGCGTCCTTCACGCCGGCGAACAGCTCGAACTCGCCGTCGGGGAACTGGTCGGCCGTCACCTCGGCGACGACGCGGGGGTTCTTGCCCGCGTGTCGGAGGGTCGCCTCGGTCCGCTCGAAGTAGGCGTCGGTCGCGACGCCGTCGCGGATGGCCTCGGGACCGACGATATCGAAGTCACTCATTGGCGCGGATTCCACCCGGCCGATGAAAAAGGTGTATAATCGGTCACGTGCGTCGAAGACGAATTCTCTTCAACGGGTCAGCAGACGGCGACGCCCGCGAAGTAGACACTCTCGTTCTTTCGGACGTAGGTCGTGCTCGGCGACCACGGCCGGTCTTCGAGCGAAATCATCGATTCAGCGGCCAGCGCGTCGTCGAAGGCGGCCCGTTCGGCGGGCGTGAGCGACTCGTAGGCGACTATCTCCGCGTCGGGAGGAACGTCGTCGGCCGGGTCCACATCGAGTTGCGGCGGGCAACTGTTCGACCACGGGACGAGCGACCCAGTGACGAAGAGGAAGGCCGCGACGGACAGGACGAGCAAGAGTGAGACGAGCGCGAAGCGACCGAGCCGGCGGGGCATACGGAGCGATTGTCAGTCGATTTACAAGTACTTTCCCCTAGCTTCGCTGGTGAACCTCGTCCAACTGTTCCACCGTCGGCGCGTTGACGACGGTGACGGTGTCCCCCTCCCGCGTCACCCGATAGGCGTCGGCGAAGGGGCCGTCGTCCACGCGGTAGGTGTTCTCGCCCGCGTCGGACGCGTTGAGGCTAAGTCGGAGCGTGTCGTTCACGTACGCCCGCTCGAACTGCTCGGCGTCCGTCTCGGTGTCCCAGACCGTCCGCCAGACGTAGCCGCGCTCGTGGGGGTTCGCCTCGGAGGTCTCGTCCGACGCCGGGCGGTAGGGGACCACCGCGTCGCCGACCCAGCCCTCGGAGGGGTCGGCGGTGTAGTTGTACGGCGAGTACGCGCCGGGGTCCTGTCGGAGGCTCGCCCGGTCGACGGCGCGGTGCTTCCAGAACGTCGCGAAGACGGACGCCTCGCCGACCGCGTCGGCGACGGGGTCGGTGTCGTAGCGCGTCCACGCGGCCGACGAGCGGTCTTCGACCGTCACCTCGACCGGGCGCTCGTCGGGGTATCGGTTCGGGTGGAGCACCTGCTCGGTCGAGGCGGGGCGGTCGGCGTAGGCGTCGTCGACGGCCGCCCAGCCGCCCCGCTCGCGCAGGTCCGAGACGAACGTCGGCCCCTCGCTGTAGGGCGTGTAGATGACGAGGAAGACCGGATAGTCGACCGCCCCGCCGCCCGACCCGCTGCTCGACGGGCGGGAAACGCAGTCCCAGTCGTCCGCACAGCGGGCCTCGTACAGGCGGTCGACGTAGCGGGCGTCGCCTTCGACCAGCCCGCTGTGGGCGAGTTGGGCGTCCTGCGTCGACGGGGAGCCGCCCAGACCGAACTGCTGGTCCTGTGCGGCGTGGACCAGCTCGTGGGCGAGCGTCTGCCGGTCGATGGTCGGTTGGGCGTCGTCGCTCACGACGACGATGCGGTCCTCGGCGGGGGAGTAGTAGCCGAGCACCACGCCGCCGTACAGCTCGTCGAACACCTCGTCGATGGTCCGGTCCTCGCCGACCAGCAACAGCGCCTCCCACACCTGGTCGTTCCAGTCGCCGTGGACCGGGTCGGTCGACTCGTCGGACTCGTTTCGGTACTCGGCGCGCGAGACGACCTCGACCGGCACGGACTCCTCGAACTCCAGTTCGCGGACGACCTCGACGCGGGCCATCGTGCGGGCGACGAACGCCTCCATCTCGGAGTCGTTCAGTCCGTCGGACTGGTCGACCGCGATGGACTCGTTGTACCAGTAGCCGTTCTCCCAGCCCAGTCGGTCGGTCGGCGGGTCGTCGGGCCACGACCAGTCGGCGGCCGGGTCCGCGCCCCCGACCGCGGCGTCCGAGTCGTCCCCCGCGGCGTCCGGGTCGGCGACGGGGGCGGCACAGCCGGCGACGACGAGCAGAACTGCGGAGAAAACGGCGGCGAGGCGGCTGTTCATAGCGAGTCCACGGGCGGGAGGGGAAAAAGCGCCTCGCCGCGAGGGTCAGCAGATGGCGACCACGGAGGTGTACGTCTCGTTTTCGTACCTGACGTACGGTCGCTCCACCCAGAACTCGTAGGCGTCGGTCCGCTCGGAAAACGACGCGGCGTCGGCGCTCTCTGCGGAGTTTGACCCGCCGACCGCCGCGTCGAACTCCGCGCGCCGCTCTGTCGAGAGGTTCGCGTAGTCGAAGACGGTCGCGTCGCTCGGAACCTCATTCGCGGGGTCGACCGAAAGCGTGGCGTTGCAGTCGAAGTACCACTCGTCGGTTTCCATGGTAGTCGCCGAGTCGGTCGGTGTGGGTTCCGCCGTCGTCGTCGCAGTCGCCGGCTTCGTCGTCGCAGTCGCCGGCTTCGTCGTCGCAGTCGCCGGCTTCGTCGTCGCCGACGGCGACTCACCCGACGTGTCGATAGTCGGGACACCGACACAGCCGGAGAGAACGATAAGCGCGGCGAGCGCCGCCAGCGGGAGGGCTCGAAAGCGGGCCATATCACGGTCGGCGTCGCCCCGCGGCAAGTGTTTTGTCACCGGGAGAGCGAAATGAGACGGAAAATCCGAGTGAGACGCGGAGCCGACTCAGCCGGCGAGCCCCGGCCGAATCTCGTCCACGTCGGCGGGCGTCGGCCCGTTGACGACGACGACGCGGTCGCCCGTGCGGACGACCCGGAAGGCGTCGTTGAACGAGCCGTCCTCGATGACGTAGACGCCGTCGTCCCGCCGGGCGGCGTCGTGGGCGCTGAGGATGTTCAGGTAGGCGTCGCGGAACTCCCGCGCGTCGCCGTCGGTGTCCCACTCGGTCACCCAGACGTAGCCGTACTCGGTGTCCGCGCCGGCCGCGTTACGGTAGGGGAACAGGCGGTCGTTCGCCCAGCCGTTCGACGGCGCGGCGTCGTAGTTGTACGTGTCGTACCGCGAGTCCGTGTCGAGGATGGACTGGACGCGGACGGTCTCCGCGCCGGACGTGCGGGCCTGATACCAGAACATCGCGAACATCGACGCCTCACCGACCGTGTCGGAACCCTCGACGCCCTGGTCGGGGAAGGTGGTCCAGCCGTTCGTCCCCTCGTCGGCGAAGGAGACGGGACGCGGCGACTCGTCGGTCACGTGGATGGTCTGTTCGGTGGACGCCGGCGGGTCGCGCAGGGCGTCGTTGACGGCCGCCCAGCCGCCCCGCTCGTAGAGGTCGTGGACGTACACCGGGCCGTCGGAGTACGGCTGGTAGATGGTGATGAGGACGCCGAGGTTCGGGCTGCCGCCGCCGCTGTTTTCGGCGTCGGGCGTGACGACGCAGTCCCACGTCCCGGCCGCGCACCGCTCGCTGTACTGTCGTTCGACGTAGCTGGCGTCGCCCTCGATGATGCCGTCGGTGGCGAGGTCGCCGTCCTGCGTCTCGCTGCGGAAGCGGGCGTCGGTCAGGTCGAACCGCTGGTCCTGTACGGCGTGGACCAGTTCGTGGACGAGCGTGGCGTTGTCGATGGTCGGCTCGCCCGGTGAGTCGGTGACGACCTTGATTTCGCCGTCGGACGGCGAGTAGAAGCCGAGGACCGAACTCCCGGTCGTCGCCGAGATGGCGTTCGCGCTCGTGGTCGACTCACCGGCGATGAAAAGCGCCTCCCACACTTGGTCGTTCCAGCGGTTGAACTCGGAGTCGGGCGAGCCGGAACCGCCGGCGTTGGCGCTCCGGTATTCGTCGCGGGAGATGACGCTGACGGGGACGCGCTCGTCGAACTCCAGCTGTCGGATGTGCTCGACGCGGGCCATCCCGCGGGCGACGTACGCTTCCATCTCGGAGTCGTTCAGGCCGTCGGACTGGTCGACCGCGATGGGCTCGTCGTACCAGTAGCCGTTCTCCCAGCCGAGCACGTCCTGGTCGGGGTCGTCGAAGCCGTCTCTGTCCGGGTCGGGGGTCGCGGGCGACGCGTCGCCGCCGGGCGCGGCCGTGGGGGCGGCACAGCCGGCGAGAACCAAGAGTACGGCGGCGAAAACGGCGCGGAGACCGGTGGTTCGCATATCGTACCCTTAGACTCCGGAGTGAAGTACCTTGTCGGGTTCGGGCGTCGAACCGGCGGACCGCGATGCGGTTCGGGCCGGTCGCGTCGGGCGGGTCGAATCTGACCGGCGTACTGTTTTGGTCGTCCCGGCGCAACCCACGCGCATGGCACTCGACCCGAAGCGAACCGCGGTGGTCGTCGTCGATATGCAGAACGGCTTTTGTCACCCCGACGGGAGCCTGTTCGCGCCGGGGAGCGAATCCGCGGTCGGCCCCGTCACGGAGCTCGTCGCCGCCGCCCGCGACGCCGGCGCGCGCGTCGTCTACACCCGCGACGTCCACCCGCCGGAGCAGTTCGACGGCAACCACTACTACGACGAGTTCGAGCGCTGGGGGGAACACGTCGTCGAGGGGACGTGGGACGCCGACCTCCACGCCGACCTCGACGTGCGCGACGAGGACCTCGTCGTCGAGAAGCACACCTACGACGCGTTCCACCAAACGCAGTTGGAGGGCTGGCTCGACAGCCACGGCGTGGACGACCTACTCATCTGCGGCACGCTGGCGAACGTCTGCGTCCTCCACACCGCCGGGAGCGCCGGGCTGCGCGACTACCGACCGATTCTCGTCACCGACGCGCTCGGCTACATCGAGGAAGGACACAAGGAGTACGCCGTCGACCACGCCGACTGGCTGTTCGGCGAGACGACGACGCTCGCGGACGTGGCGTTCGAGTAGGCGGGCGGTCCCGCCGAGCGCGACCGGAATCTCGGCTCGCGTCTCGGTCCCGGACCCGACCGCGGTTCAGTCCCGAAAGAGCCGATACGCGCCCTGTCCGGTTGCGACGGCGTCGTCCCAGTCGCTCGACGGCGACTGCCGGGCGGCCACGTCGGCGTCCTCCTCGGGGTCGGTGCTGACGACGGTGATGGTGCTCACGCCGACCGACCCGCCCGCGCGGACCACCTCCGCGACCGCCGTCAGGTCGCCCGACGCCCGTCGCAGGTAGTTCACGTTGAGGTTGATGGTGGCGACGCCGCCGGCGACCGGGTCGTCGAGCATCGTCCGGAGGGCGATGCCGCCCGCGGTGTCGATGAGCGTCGCCGCGATGCCGCCGTGGATGGTGGGCGGCGACACGGTGTTGGTGAGCTTCTCGTCGTACGGAATCGACATCACGATGCGGCCGCGCTCGATGGCGTCGACGCTGGTGTCGAGCCACGACAGGTAGCCGTGTTCGTCCTCGATGTGTCGCTGGACGATGGCCGCGGCCTCGGCGGGAAAGTCGTCGGTCATATCACGAACGAGTATGTCAGATAGTATGTAACCGACGGTCGGTGACCCCCGACGGGATTCCCGCGAGCGAAGCGAGCGGGAAGTCGTCGGGGGAGTGAGGCCGAGCCGAGCGGACCCGACGGAATTCTCACGGGCGAAGCGAGCGGGAAGTCGTCAAACCGGAACCGCGTGAAGTATATACACGTTCCCGGACTGGTACGGGTATGAGCGATTCCCGCGTCGTTCTCGTCGACGAGTGCCCCGACGACCTCGTCGAGGCCGTCGAGCGACGCGGGTTCACAACAGAGTCGTGCGCGGGACCGGACGCGGTGTTCGACGTCCTTGACGGCGGCGTCGGCGGCGTCGTCCTCTGCGGCGACGTCGACACCGGGTTCGTCTCCCGCGTCCGCGGCCGGGTCGGCGTGGTCCCGGTGTTTTTCCTCGTCGGCGACGGGACCGCGAGCGCCGGTGAATCGGCCCACTGCGGCGGTGCCATCGCCCTCGACGAACCGGAGGTGCCGGCGGCGGCCGACTCGGTCGCCGCGCGAGTCGAACGAGTCATCGAGTTCTCACGGTGGGCGTCGAACGACCGGAACTCGGAGTCGCTGTATCGGACCGTCGTCGAACAGAGCCACGACGCCATCTTCGTCACGCAGGGCGGCGAGTTCCGCTTTTGGAACCGCCGGCTGACCGAACTCACCGGCCTGAGCGACGGTGAACTCGCCGAGACGCCGGTGTTGAGCGTCGTCCACTCCGACGACCGCGAGCGGGCCGCCGACATCGCCGCGACGCGGCGGCGGGGCGGCGACGCCCCCGCGAGCTACGAGATACGCATCGTCGACGCCGACGGCGACATCCGCGAGTGTTCGGCGAACGTCAAGGAAATCGAGTATCACGGCTCGTACGGCGTGCTCGTCTCGGTGCGCGACGTGACCGAACAGCGCGCCACGGAGGCGCGGTTCCGCGGCCTCGTGGAGCTGGCTCGGGACCTCGTGACCCTCGTCGGGACCGACGGGCGAATCAGGTACCAGAGCCCCTCGGTCACCGAGGTGCTCGGGTTCGAGCCCGGCGAACTGGTCGGGAGGTCCGTCTCCGACCTGATTCACCCCGACGACTGGGAGGACGTCGAGGAGGTTTTCGAGCGCGCGCTCCAGACCGGAGCCGACGGGACCGACCCCGTCCGCTACCGCCACCGGAACGCCGAGGGGTCGTGGACGTGGCTCGAATCCGTGGGGAGCAACCAGACGGGTACCTCGGTCGACGGGTTCGTCGTCACCTCGCGGAACGTGACCGAACAGCGGAGCTACGAACAGCGGCTCAAGCGCTACGAGACCATCGTCGAGAGCATCGGACAGGGCGCGTACGTGGTCGACGAGGCGGGTGTCGTCCAGTTCATCAACGAGGCCGCGCTGTCGCGGACGAACATCCCCATGTCGGCGTTCGTCGGCCGGCACGTCTCCGCGCTGCGCGACGCCGGCTATCTCGCCGCCGACCAGTACGAGCGCGCCGAGGCCGCCCTCGACGCCGTCCTCGGCGGCGAGAGCGAGCGCGAGCGGTTCGAAATCGAGCTGTCGCTCCCGGAAGCGGAGTACGTGGTCGAGTTCACCGTCTCGCCCATCGTCGGCGACGACGGCGGGGTCGTGGGCGCGGTCGGCATCTCGACGGACGTCACGGAGCGAAAGCGGTACGAACAGCGGCTCAACGCGCTCCACGCGTCGACCCGACGGCTGACGGGGGCGACGAGCCGCGAGGAGGTCGCCGACATCGTCCGCGAGGCCGCCACCGAAATCCTCGACTACGCGATCAGCGGCGTCCTCCTGTACGACGAGTCGCTGGACGCGCTCGTCCCGGCGGCGTTCACCGACGAGGCGTGGGCGGTGTTCGGCGACGTGCCGCCGATTCCGCGGGGGACCGGCCTGACGTGGGAGGTGTTCGAGCGCGGCGAGCACAACCTCTACCGGGACGTGGACTCGAACCCCCGGCGGGCCGTCCGCGACGCCGGGGTCAGAGAGGAGCTCATCGTCCCGATTCCCGACCACGGCGTGTTCTTCGTCGCCTCGCTCGACGAGGGTGAGCTGGCCGACCAGCGCATCGCGCTGGCGAAGGTGCTGGCCGCGAACACCCGTGCCGTCTTGGACCGGGTCGAACGCGAGCGGCTCCTGCGGAAGCGCGAGCGCGAACTCGCCAGCCAGAACGAACAGCTCGAATCGTTCGCGTCGGTCGTCTCCCACGACCTCAAGAACCCGCTCAACGCGGCGATGGGCTATCTCGAACTCGCCCGCGAGCGGTACGACGGCGACGAGTTGGACCGCGTCGCCGACGCCCACGAGCGGATGGCCGCTATCGTCGAGGACGTGCTGGCGCTCGCGCGGAACGGCCAGATGGTCGAGGCGGCAGAGCGGCTGTCGCTGCGTCCCGTCGCCGAGGCGGCGTGGACGACCGCCGCGGGCGGCGCGCCGGAGGCGACCCTCGCTGTCGACGGCGACGTCGCGGTCGACGCCCACCGCGGGCGGCTCAGACAGCTCCTCGAAAACCTCTTTTCGAACGCGGTCCGCCACGGCGGCGACGACGTGACCGTCCGCGTCGGCCCCCTCGGCGACCGCGACGGCTTCTACGTCGCGGACGACGGTCCGGGGATTCCGCCGGACGAGCGGCCCCGCATCTTCGAGGCGGGCTACACCACGAGCTCCGAGGGGACGGGGTTCGGCCTCAGCGTCGTCATGAGCGTCGTGAACGCCCACGGCTGGAGCGTCTGGTTCGTCGAGAGCGATGACGGCGGCGCGCGGTTCGAAATCACGACGGAGAGCGACTGCTGACGGGTCGGAGCGTGCCACCGGCGGCAACACTAACTGCCGGTCGGCCGAACCGAGCGGCATGGAGACGCCAGACGAGACGACGGTCCGCGCGGTCGAGTCGTGCCGGGTGTCGCTTCCCGGGACCGTCGACGGCGGGCGGGTGCTGTTCGGATTCGACGGCTACGTCGACCGCGTTCGGGAGTTCGTCTCCGAGCGGCAGTCGGCCGACGCCTACGAGCGGGTGCCGACCCTCGAAGCGTTCGCCGACCGCGTGAACGACTCGGTCGACGCCGAGAGCTCGCTCAGCTTCGAGTGGATTCAGGCCGGCGTCCGCACCGGCGGCCACGTGAGCCACCTCGCGCGCGCCTTCGACCGACTGGGGTTCGACCCCGCGGTCGTCGGCTGCCTCGGCGACCCGGTCGAAGAGCCGTTCGCCGAGGAGTTCGGCCACCTCCCGCTCGAAACGCTCGGGTCGCCGGGCTACACCGACGCCGTCGAGTTCGGCGACGGGAAGCTGATGCTCACCGAAATCGGCGCGCTGATGACGCTCGACTGGGCCGGCATCGAGTCGCGGGTCGGCCTCGACCGACTGGGCGAGTTGGTCGACGGGACCGAACTCGTCGGGATGGGCTACTGGTCGGAGATGCCCGAGCTACCGGACGTGGCCCGCGGCCTCCGCGAGGAGCTGTGGCCGACGCTCTCGGACCCGCCGGAGACGCTGCTTTTGGACCCCGGCGACCTCAGAAAGCGGGAGCCGGCCGTGGTCGCCGCGGGCGTCGAGCAGGTGTCGGCGCTGGACGACGCGGTGGACGTCGTCGTCTCGGCGAACCGCTACGAGACACGCTACCTCGCGCGGCTGGCGGGCGTCGAGAGCGACGACTTCGGCCGCGAGTCGCGGGCGGCGTTCGACCACCTCGGCATCAGCCGGTTCGCGGGCCACGGCGTCGACGCGGCGCACCTCGTCGACGACGGGGGGACCGCGACCGTCGGCGTCCCCCGGACTGACGATCCGGTGTTGACGACGAGTTCGGGCGACCATTTCAACGCGGGACTCGCGCTCGCACACGTCCTCGACCTCGGGCGCGCCGAGTCGCTCGTCGTCGCCAACGCCGTCGCGGGCCACTTCGTCAGAAACGGGTCGCCGCCGACGTACGACGAACTCCGGGCGTTCGCCTCGGCGTATCTCGATTACTTCGACTCGGATTAAATACCGATTGTCCACACAAGGGTCAGATATATTACTAGAATCGGCGTACCGATATGTGTCGGTAGCACCCCCACACGGGCGCACCGCCGGAGGGTCCGCGTGTCGCCTCCGTCCGGGCGCGGTACCGACCCCACCGTGGCATCCAGCGCCCGGGTGCCACCTCCCCACCACGGTCCCGTTCTGGCGCGCCGTCGGCTCTTCACTCGGACCGCGGGTCGCGTTCGAGGTCGTCTATCGCCGACCCGACGAGATGTCGGAGCGCCCTGCGAAGCCGCTGTGAGAGCGCCTGCTCGGTGATGCCCAACTGGCTCGCGATGTCGTCGAGGGCCGTCTCTTTCGGCGTCTCGAAGTAGCCCCGTTCGAAGGCGAGTCGAAGCGCGGTCAGTTGCTTCTCCGAGAGGGCGATGTCCGGCGGGTGGCGCTCGTCGAGGCGGGCCGGTTCGACGCGGCGAACGTCGATGTCGATGTCGCGGGAGAGACAGGCGTCGTGGAACCGGGTGGTCAGCTCGTTCGACGGGAAGTACACCGAAAGCGACCAGCCGTGGCTCGTGCCGACCATCCGCCGGACGATGCCGTCGCACTCGCGAATCGCCGAGATGATGTCGCCGTCGCGGGTCGCCCACTCGCAGCGGTAGAGCCGACCCTCGGGGCCGTCGGAAATCGGTTCGAAGCGGTCGATGCTCGCGTGGTCGTCGAGCAGGCCGTCGAGCGCCTCGCGGTCGCTCCCGCGGGCGACGAAGTACGGGACCGGCTCGCCCGTCACCGGGATACCGCCGACGAGCGTGAGTTCGAACTCGGGGTCGTCGAGCGCCACGTCGGAGGACGGCCCGGCCAGCGGGTGTCCGAGTTCGACCTCGTACCCGCTTGCGTGGTCGTCGGTCATCGCGGCGGGAAGCCGACGGCTGCGTCGAAACCCCAACCGACGGCGCGCGCTCGTATGTCGAGTCTCACAAACGGAGAAAATTACGGGCGAGCGAAGGATATTTTTTGCGGCGTCGGACCCTTTCATAGTAAAGGCATTTAAAACGAACCCTCAAAATGGAGGGGTTATGCGGTCGCCCGCGGCGGGCGCTCTCGTGTCAGCCAAAAATTGTTTCTTCCGCATCAGTCGAGTCGAATCGGGTCGGCGCTGGGGCGGATCGCGACCGACACCTCGTCGCCGACGGCGAACTCGTGACCGGGGCAGACGACTTTGGTCCCGAAGCCGACGCGAGATGCGAATAGTGACAATCCGGTGACTCGAACGTCGTCGACGAGTACGTCGAAGTCGGCCCACGGAACGTCGCGGCCGGCGGTCCGGCCGACCCGCTCGCCGAGGAGCGACAGCGACTGCCCGCTTTCGACGGGCGAGAGCGTGCCCCCGAACCCGTAGTGAGCGAGGCCGCCGTCGAGGACGACGCCCTCGTCGCTGGCGAGACCGACGAACTCGTCGGGTCCGACCCCCGCGTCGGCGCGGGTCGGGGCGTCGAGGACGACGAACGTCTCGGCTGTCTCGACGACGGTTCCCGTCCCGTCCCAGTCGAGCGGCGAGACGGTCACGTCGGGCGAGACCGGGAGCGACCCGCGGGCGCGGTGGTGGTTCGCGTCAGCGGCCCGGAAGCCGAGGTGGACGTGGTTTGCGACCCACGGCGCGAAGAACCCGGAGCGGACGAGCCGTCCCAGCGAGTCGCCGACGTCGACCTCGTCGCCCGCGTCGACGCCGGGGTCGACGTGGAGGATTCGCGCGACCAGTCCGTCGCGGGGGTCGTCGTCGGGGTCGCCGAGCCAGTCCAGCCCGGACGCCTCGGCGTCCACGTCCACGAGCACGAGGTACTCGTCGTCGTGGGCGTAGGGCTTGTCGGGCGCGCGGACGGTGCGCGTCTCGCGGACGACGCCCCCGACGGGCGAGCGGGCCACCGGGTCGTCGTCGGCGACGTAGAGGTCGATTGCACAGCCGTCGTCGTGGGCGGGGTACGGCGAGTTGTAGAGCGAGAAGCGCTCGAAGCGCGAGAGCGTCGACCGCGGCAGTCGCAGCATGGTCGTCGGGACGTGACGGGTGCGCTTAGGTACGTCGGGGTGTTCCTCTCGGGTATGCGCGTCATCCGCGGCCGCGGGCCCGACCGGGAGGCCGACCGGGCGGTCACCGCGGCCATGCTCCGCGAGGCGGGCGAAACCGACGAACCGGCGTTCCGCGCGTGGACGCCGCACCGACAGCTCGCGTTCGGCAGGCGCGACACCCGCGCCCCCAGATACGGCGAGGCCGTCGCCGCCGCCGAGGAACGCGGCTTCCCCGCCGTCGAGCGCTCCGTCGGCGGCCAGGCCGTCGCCTACACGGGAACCACCGTCGCGTTCGCCCACGCGCTTCCGCTCGACGACGCCCGGAGCGGTCTCGACGCGCGGTACGAGGCCGGAACGACCGCCGTCGTCCGCGCCCTGCGGAGCCTCGGCGTCCCCGCGCGGCGGGGCGAGCCCTCGCAGTCGTACTGCCCCGGCGACCACTCGGTCCAAGCGGGCGGGAAGCTCTGCGGCCTCGCCCAGCGGGTCCGAAAGGAGAGTGCGCTCGTCTCCGGCGTGGTCGTCGTCGCCGACCGCGACGAGATAGCCGACGTGCTCGCGCCCGTCTACGAGGCCATCGACGTTCCCTTCGACCCGAACTCGGTCGGCAGCGTCGCCGACGCCGGCGGTCCGGCGAGTTCGGACGCGGTCTGCGACGCCCTCGAAGCCGTCTTCGTCGGGGACGCGGAGACGCGAGTCGAGGACGCGGCGAACCTCGCGTGAGCGACTCGGGACGCGGCCGACGGCGGGGCGACGAAACCGGCCGCGACCGCTCCGCGAACCACCGGAGCCATCACTACCCGAACCGCCGGACTTAGCACCCGGCGCGTCGCACCCCCTCGTATGCGAATCGAGAACGCGACGCTGGCCGACGGCCGCGCCGTCGACGTCCGCGTCGGGGACGGGACCGTCGAGGCGGTCGGCGACCTCGACCCCGTCGCCGACGAGGAGACCGTCGACGCCGAAGGGAACCTGCTTCTGCCGGGCGCTATCGACGTGCACGTCCACTTCCGCGAACCCGGATTCGAGCACAAAGAGACGTGGGAGACGGGCGCGCGGAGCGCCGCCGCCGGCGGCGTGACGACCGTCGCCGACCAGCCGAACACCGACCCGACGACGACCGACGGCGCGGGCTTCGACGCGAAGGCCGCACGCGCCGCGAACGCCTGTATCGACTACGGCATCAACGGCGGCGTCACCGCCGACTGGGACCCCGACAGCCTGTTCGACCGGCCGCTTTTCGCCCTCGGCGAGGTGTTCCTCGCCGACTCGACCGGCGACATGGGCATCGAGGCCGACCTGTTTGCCGAGGCCGCGGAGCGCGCCGGCGAGGCGGGCGTTCCCGTCACGGTCCACGCCGAGGACGCCGACCTGTTCGACGAGTCCGCAATCGAGGGCGACCTCGGCGGGGTCGGCCGCGACGCCGACGCCGACGCGTGGAGCGCCTACCGGACCGCCGAGGCCGAGGCGGTCGCCGTCGAGCGCGCCGTCCGCGTCGGCGGCGAGACCGGCGCGCAGATTCACATCGCCCACACGAGCACCCCCGAGGGCGTCGACGCCGCCCGCGACGGCGGCGCGACCTGCGAGGCGACGCCGCACCACCTGTTTCTGTCCCGCGACGACCTCGCCGAACTGGGCACCTACGGCCGGATGAACCCGCCGCTGCGCTCCGAGGCGCGCCGCGAGTCCATGTTCGATCGCCTCGCCGACGGCCGCATCGACGTGGTCGCCACGGACCACGCGCCGCACACCCGCGAGGAGAAAGAACAGTCGCTTCTCGACGCCCCGAGCGGCGTCCCCGGCGTCGAGACGATGGTGCCCCTGCTTCTCGGCGCGGTCGTCGAAGGCGACCTCACCGCCGAGCGCGTCCGCGACGTGGTCGCCGCGAACCCCGCCGAGGTGTTCGACCTGCCGCGCAAGGGCCGAATCGAGGCGGGTGCCGACGCCGACCTCGCGCTCTACGACCTCGACGCCGCCCGCGAGATTCGCGGCGCTGACCTCCACTCGAACTGTGACTGGACCCCGTTCGAGGGCCACACCGGCGTCTTCCCCGAGTGGACGATGCTCCGCGGCGAGTTCGTCTGGGACGGCGAGGGCTTCGGCGAAGTCGCCGGCGAGAACGTCCGCGACTGACCGGAGGCGGGAACCGACCGGGAGCCCGCCCGCTCAGAACCGCGCGGCCGCGACCTGCGCGCCCTTCCAGCCGACGCCGACGAGCACCGCGAGCGGCGCGGTCGGGACGACGAGCGAGACGGCCGACCCGGCGAGGCCGCCGAGGCCGTCGAGCGCGGACGACAGGACGACGCTCCCGAGGAAGCCGCCTACGGCGAGCGCCGGCGCGACCAGCGCGTAGGCGAACAGCCAGCGCTGCCTGCGAGTGAAGTGGACGCCGTAGCCCGGCCCGGGCGGGATGAGCAGGCCGCCCGCGAAGAGGACGAAGCCGGCGACCCCGAAGACGAGGAGGAAAAAACCCGTGAGCCCGTGGGCGAAGCCGTCGCTGCCGGGCGGCGGCGGGGGCATCGTGACGGCGGTCCGCCAGACGACCGCGAGGAGGGCGACCCCGGCCCCGGCGACGGGGAGTTGGAGCGAACCGAGGACCGCGCGGAGCGACCATCGCATCGGGTCGACTGTCGGCCGGTGGACAGATAGCTGTACCGCAATCGCCCCCCGAGCGTCGGCTGCGGGGCGGGCGTATCCGATGCAAGCGAATCCTTTTCCCGTCCGACACCCCGAAGGAGTGACACGCATGACCGACGAGCAGACGCCGCCGCGAGGCCGCGGCCCGAACGCGGACGAACCGCACGCACTCACGGGACTGCTGTCGTTCTGGGAGACGGTCGTGGAGGACGCCGAGGCGACCGCGGCCGAGTACGAAGACGAGGGCTGGGAGACGCTCGTGCTCCACCCCGGCGACGTGACGGTGCTGCCGCCGGCGAACCTGCCCGACGCGACGGAGCGCGTCGGCTTCGACGTGCTCGTTCCCGGCAGCGAGTTCGACGCGCTGTCGTCGTGGGTCGAGTCGGCCGCGTTCGACCGCTACGACGTCTACCGCGCCCGCGAGGACGACACCGTGTTCGCCGTCTCGGTCGTCCAGGACGCCGCGGCGTCGAAGGCCGTCGTCGTCCCGCTGTACTACGGGCTCGACGAGGTGGACGCGATGGAGACGAAAGCGCGAGAACGGGGCGAACTCCGCCTCTACGTCCGGCCGGTCGAGGCCGACCGACGGGTCGAGTTGGTCCAGTCGGACCCGGAGCCGCTTTTCCCCTGACTCCGCGTCAGCGCGGAGTCGGCTCTGAACCGACCCCGCCGCGGGGCGTCACTCCTCGTCCGACAGCTCTTCTTTCCGCAGGTCGGTGCTCGCCTCGCGCACCTCGCGCATGACGCTCGAAATTCGCTCTTCGGCTTCGAGTTCCTCTTCGACCGAGAGATCCACGCCCTCGACTTCGAGCAGGAACTTGGCGATCTCCGTCACCTCGTACATCATCTCGTCGAGCTCCTCGGCCGTGAAGAAGCCCGACATCGCGCCGTAGAGGAACGTCGCGCCCGACTTCCGGACCTTGTCGCGGAACGCAGACCGGGCCTGGTTGACCGCCTGCGGGGTGTAGGTGTCGGTCATGAAGGGGACGAGTTCGGGGAGGTTGTTCCCGATTTTCGTCATCTCGACGCCCGTCTCGGTTCGGAAGTCGGCGCAGAGCCGCGCGATCGCCCACTCGCGGGCCGTCACGTAGGTCCGCTGGCGGAGGAAGTCGTTGACGCGGTCGTACTGCGCGCCGTCGACCTTCTTGAACCGGGCGTACTTCTGGACGTCCTCGGGGACCGCGTCCTCGGCGTCCTCGGCGTCTGGACCGGAATCGTCTCCGGCCGCGGCCGTCGATTCCGCGGCCGCCGCCCCCGAAGTCTCGGGCTCCGCGTCTGCCGGTTCCGTGTCTGCCGCGGCGTCGTCCGCCTCCGCTCGCGCGTCCGCGTCGGGGCGAGCCGTCTCCTCGGCGTCGCTCGCGCCCGTCTCGAACTGGTCGGACTCGTCTGTCATACCGCGGGCTACCGCGGCACGGCCGAAAAGGGTTCCGCGACGTTCGGTCCCCGCCGACGGGGGTGAGGCCTTCCGTTTCCGGGTAAGGGTTTTCTATCGCGCCCGCGAGATTGGGAATCATGAAGGTACTGCTCGGAATCGGTGGCAGCGACGATTCCATCCGGGCGCTCGAAACGACGGTCGAACGGACGGCCGAGGTCGGCGACGACCTCACGGTCGCTATCGTGGAGAACCCGTCGGTCGAGCGCTCGCGCGAGGACATCGAAACGCGCGTGACGGAACTGCTCGGCGAGCGCGGCGTCGACGCGACCGTCCGCCGACTCGACGGCGACCCGGGGAGCGCGCTCGTCGACCTCGCCGAGAACGAGGGGTTCGACCAGCTGGTGCTCGGCGGCGGCGAGACGAGTCCGATGGGGAAGATACAGATCGGCAACATCGCGGAGTTCGTCCTCCTGAACTCCCACGTGACCGTCACTCTGGTACGATGAGCGACCGAACGTTCTCAGACGCCGTCGCCGACCCCTACGACGCGCCGCCGCTGTCGTTCACCGACAGGGAAGACCGCACCATCGAGGTGCGCGCGCACGACGGCTCCGACGAGGAACTGGAAGCGCTCGTCGAGATGTACGACGCGTTCGACCCCTCGGACCGCGCACAGGGCATCCCGCCGGGCCGCGAGGACCGCATCCGCGACTGGCTGGAGAACATCCTCGACGAGGACTGCCTGAACGTCATCGCGTGGGACGGCGACGAGGTGGCCGGTCACGCGACGCTCGTCCCCGACGGCGACGCCTACGAACTGGCCATCTTCGTCCACCAGACCTACCAGCGCGCCGGCATCGGCACGCGGCTCATCAAGGCGCTGCTCGGCTACGGACGCGTGTCCGGCGTCGAGAAGGTGTGGCTCACGGTCGAGCGGTGGAATCGCGCGGCGGTCGGCCTCTACCAGACCGTCGGCTTCGAGACGAGCGACGCCGAGAGCTTCGAGCTGGAGATGACCATCCGACTGGCGGACCCGCCGGACGAGGAGGGGGGTTGAGGGCGGCGGCGGGCCGCGACGGCGACCGACGACCCGCGACTCAGACCGAAAGCACGGGCTGGCTGGCGTACAGGAGGACGTACTCGGCGGCCTTGGCGAGCACTTCGCCGGGGTCGCCCGAGACCGGCTCTCGGGGCACGACGATGAAGTCCGCGTCGAGTTCTTCTGCGGTGTCGAGGACGACGCTCCCCGGGTGGCGGAGCTTGCTCGTCCGCGAGAAGCCGTAGGCGACCGAGGTGGTGACGGGAACGTCGGCGGTCTCGGCGAGGGCCGACACCGTGTCGGTGACGGCCTTGCTGTCCTCGGCGACGGCGTCCTCGTCGACGACGCCCTGCTCTATGGCGCGGACGACGTCCTCGCCGAGGACGTGGACGGCGTGGACCGCGGCGTCGTACTCGGCCGCGACGGCGGCGGCGTACTCCGCCGCGCGCGTCGCCTCCTCGCTTTGGTCGACCGGCACGAGAACGAGGTCGATAGAGAGCGGGCGCGGTGACATGTCCCCACCTGCGTCGGGGGACGACAAAAAACTCACCCCACGGTCCCGCCGGCCGGCCGCCCCAGACTGGTTTTATGCCGCCGCGCCGTGAACCCGGAGGCATGTTCGACACCATCGTCATCGCCACCGACGGTTCGGCGAGCGTTCGCCGGGCGGTCCGCGTCGCCGTCGACCTCGCAGAGCGGTTCGACGCGTCGGTTCACGCGCTGTACGTCATCGACGCCGGCGACGTGGAGACCGCGCCGGAGCGACTGCGCGAGGAGATGCGCGACGCGCTCACCGAGCGCGGCGAGGAGGCGCTCGCCGAGGTGGAGGCCGCGACCGACCGCGAGGTGACCGTCGCGGTACGAGAGGGCCGCCCCGCGGCCGAGATTTCGAGCTACGCCCGCGAGGTGGACGCCGACGCCGTCGCCATGGGCACCCGCGGCCGACACGGCGAGAACCGCTTTCTCATCGGGAGCGTCGCCGAGCGCGTCGTCCGGACCTGCCCGGTGCCGGTGTTGACGGTCCGCCAGTTGGAAGCGGGGACGACGGACTCCTTACTGAGCGACGAAGCGGCCTGAGCGGAGCAACGGGTCGGTCGCCGGCCCGGGCGTCCGACGCGGTCGCCGCCGACGGAATCGGGAGGAGTTTTCCCCGTCGCGTCCGAGTTCGGCGTATGGAAGACGAGCTTATCGACAGTTCTCGGCTCTCGCTCCCCCGCAAGTCCGTGCTCCCCGGAGCCGGATTCTTCTACCCCGACGAGTTCGACGAGGAACGCGCCGAAGAGCGCGCGAAAGAGAAACTCGAAGACGCGTCGGTCGCGGTCGTCACCGACACCGACGCCGACGGCCTCGGCTGCGTCGCCCTCCTCCGAGAGGCGTACGACGCCGCCCTCGACGTGGCCGACTTCGAAGAACGCATCGAGGAGCGACTCACAGACGACGAGGACGACGAAGAAGACGAAGACGACGAAGACGACCGTCCGAAATCGCCGGTCGCGCTGATGGGGTCGAGCCCGTACTCGCTGGAAGACGACCTCCAGCGCGTCGCCGACTACGCCCCCGAGGGCGTCGAGGTGTACGTCTGCGACCTCTGTCCGGACAAGTTCGAGTACGTCGAAGATGAACTCGCCGCGCTCGTCGAGACGGCGGGCGAGATTCACTGGTACGACCACCACCAGTGGAAGCCGGAGGTCGTCGAGGCGGTCCGCGAGGTCGGCGTCGACCTCGTCGTGGGCGAGTCCGACGAGGAGTGTTCGACCGACGTGACGCTCCGCGAACTCGACTACGAGTTCGACGAGCGGTTTTCGGACCTCGCGGACGTCACCCGCGACCACGACCTCTGGCTGAACGAAGACGAGCGGAGTCAGGACCTCGCGGACTACGCCTACTGGACCTCGAAAGAGGAGTACGTCGCCGTCGTCGGCGCGTACGGCGCTGACCTCCCGCCGGTCGTCGAGGAGTACATCGCCCGCCGCCGCGTCGAAAAGGAGAACCTCATCCAGGCCGCCGTCGACCGCGCCGAACTGAAGACCGTCGGCGACTGGACGGTCGGCGTCACCTACGGCCGGTGTTCGCAAAACGAGGTCGCAGACGCCCTCCGCGAGGCGGGCGCGGACGCGGCGGTCGTCGTCAAGCCCGCAGGGAGCGCCTCCATCCGCGGCTCCGACGACTTCGAGCGGTGTCACGAGGTCGCCGACCTCGTCAACGGCGGCGGCCACCCGAAGGCCGCCGGCTGTAAGCCGGACATCTACGACGACATGCTCGACTACGCCCACCACTGGACGACGCAGGGCGCGACGACGAAGCGCGTCATCCTCCGGGCGTTCGAGCAGGTCGCCGCCGCGGTCGAGAAGGAAGAAGCGGAAGCAGAAGCCGCGGCCGACGCGGACGACGACGAAGGCGTCGAGACCGAGCGCTAACGGCGGAAGCGAACTCGAAACGCAGCGTCGAAAAACGGGAGCCGATTACGCGTCGCCGACGACCCAGCGGTCGGAGTACGTCGTGCCGCAGGTACACTTGGCGTAGGCGTGGACCACGTCGCCGTCCTCGTAGATGCCGCCGACCTCCTCGTTTTGCGCCTCGGCGAACGAGAAGATGAACTTCACCTCGTGGTTCTCCTCGGCGGCCGCGTCGGGGCAGGTGCCGCCGCTGAGGTCGTCGTCGATGTCGCCGTCGTTGCCCATGGCGGTCTGGGCGAACTCCATGGCGTCCATGCCCGTGCCGGCCGCGAAGGCCCGGCGGCCGTCGTCCCCGGGGACGACGAGCACGTAGCCGTTGTCGACTTCGACGCCCATGTTCGGGAGTTTGCCCTGGCTGTCGAGGTACTCGTGGGTGAGATAGAGCGCCACGTCGTCGAGGCGCTCGCCTGCGAGGTACTCCGTTACCTTGCTCATACCCCGCCTAGTGCGGTCGGCGCGTAAAAGCGGCGTGTCTCGGAGCGCGACCGGTCACTCGTCGGACAGGCCGAACTGCTCGGCGATGTTCGAAAGCGAGTCGTTCGGGCGCTCGGTGATGCGGTACACCTGTCGGACCCCCGGAACCCGGAGGCCGTACTGGTAGCCGTCGTCCAGTTCGTCGAGTTCGACGGCGTCGCCGTCGGACCGGTCGTGTTCGCGGCACCACTCGACGAACCGATTCTCGCCGTTGTTCGGGGTGCGCGCGAGGCGCTTGTTGTCGTACGCGCCGCGAATCACGAGCCCCGAGGCGTCGGCCGAGAGGCGGGCGTGATAGGCGGTGCCGTCGAGGTGGAGACGGACGAAATCGCCGTCTTCGGCGAGCACGTCGTCGGGGACGCGCAGACAGGGGCGGCGGGTCCCGCCGCTGCGGGCGACGTTCGCGCGGAACGTCTGGACCGACGAGTGATCGGAGGGCAGTTGCTCTGGCACGGGAGAGAGAGGAGTGAGACGGCGTTATTCGTCCGCTTCTTCGTCGTCGCCCTCGCCGAAGGCGGCGGCGACGTCGCCCTCGCCGGCGACGACTTTCGCGTTGATCTGGACGGTCTCGCCGGAGACCTCGCGGCCGCGGACGGTGACGCGCTTGCGCTCGCCGTCGCGGGACGGCTTGTAGCCGATGCCGTCTTCGGCGAGGATTTCCTTGAGCGCGCCGCCGGGCACGTCGGGGTGCATCGGTCGGCCGGCCTTGTCCGAACCGCCCGTCAGTTCGATGGTGAAGCCGTCGAGACCGACGGCCGCGCCGTCGACCTCGTCACCGAGGTCGCGGCCGAGGAATCGGTTTGCGTCCTGTCCTTCGACGTCGACTTGGTAGGTCGCACCGGTGTCGGGGTCGGCGACGACGACCATGAATTCTGCCATGCGCGGATGAAAACGGTCGCGGATAAAAAGTACGTCGAAAGCGCGTCTCGGGACCGAACCCGCCGAATCGGAGCGAAACCGCCGAATTCGGCGGTGTCAGCGAGAACGGAGTGTGCTGGCAAGAGTTAACATCCGACACGACGTACACCGTAGCATGAGCAAGGATATCGCCACGCGTGAGCCTGCAGACCTCGTCAGAGCCGAATCGAGGGCGCTGGTCGGCCCCGAGCCGACAGAGCTCGTCGAACGACGCCCGACGGAGTTGGTCGAACGCCGGACCGACGCGCTCGTCGAGCGCCGGACGGAGACGTTAGTCGAGGCCGAACCGACGACGCTCGTCGAGCGCTCGTGGTACGAGTGTACCACCTGCGGCTACCGCTCGGGACACGGCGTCTACGAGCGTGTCTGCCCGCAGTGCGGCGGGTCGCTGAAGAACATCGGCGTGGCTCAGGAGTGAGCCTCAGGCGACGAACGCGGTCTCGCCTCCGTCGTCGGCTTCGGCCTCGGCCTCCTCGATAGACTCCCAGAGCGAACACCAGTCTTCGGGGTCGATGTAGCCCTCGACTTTCGCGCAGGCACCGAAACCGTCGCCGTTCTTGTCGGGGACGTACTCCGCGCAGTTGCCGCAGTTCCGCCCCGCTTCCGTGAGTCCCGCCTCGACGGCGTCGTCGGCCTCTTGGAACCTGACGTCCTCCTTGGCGAACAGGTCGTCGGGGTTCCGCCGCTCGTTCGCCTGCGAGAGCGCGGTCCGGTACGGTTCGGGAACCGGGCCGTGTTCGAACTCCTCCTCGGAGACGCCCTCCGGGCGCTCCTCGTCGTGGTCGTCGTCGGCCGCTTCGGTCGTCGTTGTCGCCTCCGCCTCGGTCTCTGTCTCCCGTTCGCCGCCGCCACCGCCGAGACACCCGGCGATTCCCACCGCTGCACCACTCCCCGCCAGTTCGAGGAACCGTCGCCTCGTTCGGCCGAATCGCGCCATAGCCGGAGCTACGTCACCACGCGGTTTTAGTAAGCGTAGAGTTACCACGTGTCGTGGTATCTTAATCGTCTCAACTCCCGCGCAGACCGCATCAGAAAACGGCGCAGAGAGGGCTCAGAACCCGTCTTCCCACCGGAACGTCCCGTTCCGCTGGACGACCTCGCCGTCGATTTCGATGCGCGAGTCCTCGCTCATGTCGGTTATCATGTCCGTGTGGACCGCGGACTGGTTGCCGTCTTCGCCCTCGGGGAGGCACGCGCCGTAGGCCCGGCCGACCGCGAGGTGGACGGTGTCGCCCATCTTCTCGTCGAAGAGGATGCTGTCGGTAAAGCGGTCGATGCCGCGGTTCATGCCGATGCCGAGTTCGCCGAGTCGGCGCGCGCCCTCGTCGGTGTCGAGGATGCCGGCGAGCGCGTCCTCGCCCGCGCCCGCGGAGAAGTCCACGACCTCGCCGTCCTCGAACGTCAGGTGGACGTTCTCGACGCGCTGGCCCTCCAGCGTCATCGGCACGTCGAAGAACACCTCGCCCTCGACGGCGTCCTCGACGGGCGCGGTGAACACCTCGCCCGACGGGAGGTTGTGGGAGTCGTAGGCGACGGAGGCCGCGGAGTTGACGGCGGTCCGTCCCTCGATTGACATCGTGAGGTCAGTGTCGGCCTTGACGATGCGGACCTCCGACCCGGCGTCGAGCACGTCTTTCATGTTCGCCATCTCGTGGGCGAGTTCCGACCAGTCGCGGAGAATCGCGTCGTAGACGAAGTCGGCGTACTCCGCGAACGACATGCCCGCCTGCTGGGCCGCCGCGCGGGTGGGGTGGACCGTCGAGACCCAGTCGGTGTCCATGCGCGCCTCTTTGACCTCGCTCGTGGCGCGGCCGTAGGCCTGTCGCGTCTCGGTCGGCACGTCGGCGGTCGCCGCCGTGTTGCGGGTGCCGCCGAGGAAGAGCACCGAGTCGGCGGCCTCGTAGAGGGCGAGTTCGTGTTCGGGGAGTTCGAAGTCGCCGTCGTGCGCGCGGAGGTACGCCCGCTGGACCTCCTCGGAGGCGTACGTCGTGACGACGTTCGCGCCGCGCTCGCCGAGGGCGTCGGCGACGGCGACCGCGAGGTCGTGAGCCCCCTCGCCGACGGAGACGATCACGTCGTCGCCGGCGTCGATTCGCGCGCTCCAGTCGACGAGCACCGCGGCGTGCTCGTGGATGCGTTCGTCCATACGCGACCCTCGCGCGGGGCGGTAAAAACGTCGGCGTCTGCGGGCGTGAGGCCGCCCGACCGCGACTCCGACGCGGGCGATTGCAGCGAGCGAACCGAGCGTTACAGAACCCTTATCGTCCGATATCTGCCAACCTCACCCGTGACTTCCATCGCACTCGCCACCTCCGAGGACCTCCCCGGACTCGTCGACGACGACGCCCCGTTCCTCGCGGCGCTCCGGGAGCGCGGCGTGACCGCCGAGCCGGTCGTCTGGTCCGACGAGTCGGTCGACTGGAGCGACTTCGACGCCGTGGTCGTCCGGTCGATTTGGGATTACTACCGCCACCCGAAGGCGTACGCCGCGTGGGTCGACCGCCTGTCAGACGCCGACTGCGCGGTGTGGAACCCGACGGCGACGCTCGACTGGAACAGCCACAAGTTCTACCTGCGTGACCTCGCCGACGCCGGCGTCTCGACGCTCCCGACCGAGTACGTCGAACGCGGCGGCGACGTGTCGCTCGAAGCCGTCTTCGAGACGCGGGGGTGGGATGAACTCGTCGTCAAGCCCGCCGTGAGCGCGGGCGCGTTCGAGACGAGGCAGTTGCGTCGCGCGGCGGCCGTCGACGCCCAGCCGTGGGTGGACGGCCTCGTCGCGGAGAAAGACGTGCTGGTGCAGGAGTTCGCGCCGGACATCGAAGACGGCGAGTGGTCGCTCGTCTTCTTCGGCGACGAGTTCAGCCACGCGGTGGTCAAGCGCCCCGAGCCCGGCGACTACCGCGTCCAAGAGAAACACGGCGGGAGCGTCCACGTCGAGGAGCCGAGCGAGGCGCTGCTCGACAACGCCCGGCGCGTCGTCGACGCCGTCTCGGCCCGCCTCGGTGGCGACCCGCCGCTGTACGCCCGCGTCGACGGCATCGAGCGCGGCGACGACTTCCTCCTCCTCGAAGTCGAACTCATCGAGCCCGAGCTGTTCTTCCGCACCGACGACGCCGCCGGCGACCGATTGGCCGAGGCGCTGTTGGCGCGGCTCTGAGCGGGCGGTCCCGACGGCGGAGGTTCGGTCTCGGCAGGGGGCCGCGCACGCGCCAAACCACAACCACTACCACCCCCCGCGGACGATGCCGACGCATGCAACTAGGCGTCATCGGCCTCGGACGGATGGGGCGCATCGTGGTCGACCGAGTGCTCGATGCCGGGCACGAGGTCGTGGCCTTCGACCTCTCGGCGGAAGCCGTCGCGGCGGCCGCCGACGCGGGTGCCGAACCCGCGGACAGCGTCGCCGACCTCGCCGACCGACTCGGCGACGACAAGCGAATCTGGCTCATGGTCCCCGCGGGCGACGCGGTGGACGCGACGCTCGACGACCTCGACCCGCATCTCGACGGGGACGACGTGGTCGTCGACGGCGGCAACTCCCACTTCGAGGAGTCAGTGCGGCGCGCCGAGGCGTGCTCGGCGGCCTACCTCGACTGCGGGACCTCCGGCGGTCCGGCCGGTGCCGAACTCGGCTTCTCGCTCATGGTCGGCGGCCCCGAGTGGGCCTACGACGAGCTAACCCCCGTCTTCGACGCCGTGGCGACCGGCCCCGCCGGCCACGGTCACATGGGCGAGTCGGGGTCCGGCCACTACGTGAAGATGGTCCACAACGGCGTCGAGTACGCGCTGATGCAGGCGTACGGCGAGGGATTCGAACTGCTCGCCGAGGGCCGCTACGACCTCGACCTCGAATCGGTCGCCAAGACGTGGAACAACGGCGCGGTCATCCGCTCGTGGCTCCTCGAACTCTGCGAGGAGGCGTTCCGCGAGGAGGGAAGCGACCTCGGCGACGTGGACGACCACGTCGCGGGCGGCTCGACCGGTACGTGGACGGTCCAAGAGGCGCTCGAACAGGAGGTTCCGGTCCCGCTCATCTACCAGTCGCTCGCCGAGCGGTTCGGCTCCCGCGCCGACGACCGCTTCTCCCGCCGCCTCGCCAACCGGCTCCGCTACGGCTTCGGCCGCCACGAGGTCGCGCGGAAAGACGACTGAGGGAACGACGCGTCGGCTTCGGCACAGCGGCCGGGTCCCCTCGATACTGTGGGAACCCCCGCGAGACCCGCGTGTCGTCGGCGAAATCGACCGCCCGCGGGTGCCGCCACAATCACAATTTCCTTAACCCCTCCCTCCATATCCGCCGGTATGGCAGTCATCAGTCTGGTGGGTGTCGGGGCCGGTATGGTCCTGGTACTCCTCGTCGTCGCCCTGCACTACTCGAAGGGCACCGGCTGGGAGCCGACCGCCGACATCACACAGGAGGTCCTCGAACGCCGCGCGGCGACCGTCGCAGAGACCGACTTCCCCGAGCCGATGAACCGCTCTATCGGCGGCGGCGGCGTCGCCGCTGTCGGGGCCGGTGAAGAGGGGGCCGAACTCGAAGGCGAGGAGGCGGAAGAAGAACAGAGCCCCGCCGATATGCCCGAAGACGAAGTCGAGTACTTCGAAGTCGAGTTCGTCAAGCAGGGCGAGACCATCGAACTGGCGAGCAACGAGACGGTGCTCGACCAGGGCGAAGACGCCGGGATGGACCTCCCGTACGCGTGCCGACAGGGCCAGTGTGTCTCCTGTTCCGCGAAGATTACCGACGGCCCCGCCGACGAGTACGTGACGCACTTCAAACAGGAAACCCTCTCCGACGAGGAGATGGACAACGGCTACACGCTCACCTGCGTCGCCTACCCGAAAGCCGACTTCACCATCGAGACCGGCGAAGCGCCGTAACGCGCCGAATCGCAACCACCCACCGTTTCTCGCGACGCCGTCCACCCTCCGAGCCGCGCCCGTCCCGTTCGTGCCCGCCTGTCGGCTCCCGGGTTGGGGGTGTCACTCCCCCTCACCGCCCGCTCGACCGACGACGCTAATCGACGGTTTCAAACGGTCTCCGCGAGTCTCACCTGTTCAGTGTCCCTCCCCGAAGGCGGTTCCCTCACCGAAGGCGACCTCAAACGCCCGATGTTCGAACTGGCGTGGCCGATTATCGTCACCGAACTCCTCCAGGTGGCGTACAACCTCGCCGACACCGTCTGGCTCGGCCGACTCTCGACCGACGCCGTCGCCGCAATCAGCCTCGCGTTTCCGCTCATCTTCCTGCTTATCTCCGTCGGCGGCGGCTTCACCGTCGCCGGCAGCACGCTCGTCGCCCAGTACACCGGCGCGAAAAGCGAGGGCTCCGCCGGGACCGTCGCCGGACAGACGCTCACGTTCATCACCGTCATCGCCGTCGTCGTCGGCGTCATCGGCTTTTTCGCCACCGACGCGATGCTCGGCGTCCTCCCGAGCTCCGCGGCGACCGCCGGGCAGGTCATCCCCCTCGCCGGCGACTACATGCGCGTGTTCTTCCTCGGCCTGCCGTTCCTCTTCGGCTTCTTCGTCTTCTCCGCGCTCATGCGCGGCTACGGCAACACCCGCGCCCCGATGGTCGTGATGTTCATCAGCGTCCTCATCAACGTCGTCATCGACCCCGTGTTCATCTTCGGCTTCGACGCCAACCCGCTGTTTTCGATGCTCGGGCTGGAAGGCCTGCAGGCGAGCCTGTTCGCCGCCACGGGCTTTCGTGGCTTCGACGTCGCCGGCGCGGCCTACGCGACGGTCCTCTCGCGCGCCGTCGCCACCGTCATCGGCATCTACGTCATCTTCGGGACGAGCGCCGGCCCCGACGTGCAACTGGCCGACTTCCGCCCGCAGTTCGAGTACATCAAACAGATCGTCGATATCGGCGTCCCGAGCGCCATCGAGCAGTCCGCCACCGCCCTCGGCTTCATCACGCTCACCGCGATGGTCGTCACGTTCACCCCCGAAGTCGTCGCGGCGTTCGGCCTCGGCAACCGCCTCACGTCGCTGGTGTTCCTCCCGGCGCTCGGCCTCGGACGGGCGACGAACACCATCGTCGGCCAGAACCTCGGCGCGAAGAAACCGGAGCGCGCCGAGAGCGCCGTCTGGCTCGCCGCCAAGGTCGGCGCGAGCGTCATGCTCGTCACCGGTGTCCTCGCGTACGTCTTCGCCGAACCCGTCGTCGCGTTCTTCCTCCAGACCGGGACGGCCTCGGCCGCCCAAACCATCGACCTCGGCGTCGAGTACATCCGCATCCGCGCGTTCGAATTCGGCTTCATCGGCGTCCTCCAGGTCGTCCTCGGCGCGTACCGCGGCGCGGGAAACACGAAGACTGCTCTCGGATTCTCGCTGTTCGCGCTCTGGTTAGGCCGCGTGCCCATCGTGTTCCTGCTTTCGTTCCAGTTCGGCTTCGCCGAGACGGGCATCTGGCTCGGGATGGCCGTCGGGCAGATTCTCGGCGCGATTGCGGCCACGGCGTGGTTCACCCGAGGCACGTGGAAACACAGCGTCGTCGACGCCGACGCAGCCGGCACGTAATCGGCCGCCGGCGCGGGTTCCACAACGGTTTTACGTCGGTGCCGTGTAGCTCTCTCCGCTGAGGGCCCGTAGCTCAGTGGACAGAGTGCTTGGTTCCGGACCAAGATGTCGCGGGTTCAAATCCCGTCGGGTCCGTACAGTTCTGGAACGCTTTAGAACCAAAGAGCAAGCGCTGTAGCCGCTGATTTGGTATATTTCTCCGCCAGTCGATTTCGTCACGTACCGTGACGGACTCGCACTTGAGAGGCCTAGTCCACCAGCATGAATCTAAAATACATAAATTTCGTACTTCACGTATGCCCACCCTCTCCGACCGTGGTGACGCCCCATCAATCGACGACGACGCTCCACAGTCGTTCGACGATTTCGACGGGTTGCTGGCAGCCACGACCCTGCTCCAGAATCCCCGTCTCGCCCGTGAACACGTGTATCTCTGCTACTACGGGCCAGCAACCATCCAGGACCTCATCGACGAACTGGACCTCGCTCGGGCAACGGCCTACGACGACGTCGAACGACTCGAACGACTCGGCGTCGTCGACCGCGACGAGAGCACGCGACCCCACCAACTCACCGCGGACCCGTTCGCCTTCGTCGACGGCCGCGAAGTCGCAATCACACCGACGCTGCTCCACGCAGTCGCTCTCACAGAGTTCGACGACGACGCCGAGTATTTCCAAATCGGTACGGCGTCGGGCGACTCGTGAGAGCAGTCCGAGCAGCAGCCGAGTACTACGCCGGGAAGCTCACTCAGCGAATGGCGGCCAAAGAGATGGACGTCAAACCAGTCGAGGGAATGGCCATCATCTATGCAGTCCGGCCCGTCTTGGAGGCTGGCCGAGAACACGACCCGTACTTCGAACAGCTAATCTCGTCTGACCCTGACGAATTGGAGTTCGATGGGGAATAGCGACCTCCACTCAGACGACTTCGTCCTCGCCGACACGAATCTCTTCGTCGCCGTGGGTGGACCAGAGAATTCGAAGTTCCAGAAACTTCGGAAGTTCGTCGCGCGACATCAGATAACGTTGCAGGTTCCCCAGCGTGTCGTCGAAGAACTGAGCACGATGCACGTCGGTGACCGGGTAGAAACAGCCATCGAGGAAGGGTGGGCGACCAAAATTAACCCACCATCGCCGACCGATTCTGATGCAGTCGCGGCGATGGATTACGTCCGAAGAGAGATTGCCCGAAAGTCCAGCAAGAACGAACACGAATAGAGAAAGCAGATACTGTATTCGCTGGGTTAGCAATCGAATTTCTTCGAAGTGGCCATCCACGAATCGTCGTTCTCACTGACGACAAGATTGCAGCGGCAGCAATAGAAGCTGCAGTCGAACAACAAGGGAACGGCGAATCGATTCTCGTGCTTCGTCGAAGCGACATCATAGACGACGGTGGCGGCGTCCGAGTTATTTGAGATTGGTTTGAACCAAATCGCAAGACAACGCGTCGAACGGTCGCTCACACACCGGAGGTGTCGCCTCGCTCGTCCGCCGACCGAAAGCCCGATTGGGGTCGTCCGCGCCACACGCGCCCCCGACGAGCCCCGCCAGCCCCACGGAAATCTGTCGACCACCAAGTATGTAAACGGAGAGCAAATCGCTGAGAAAACCCACGATATTGAGGTTTTGAGTGCGGTATTCCCCCGAGAGAGAATCAACGTTGATAAACGAGCGGCAATTCATTTCACCCCGAAGTCGAAGTGGAGGGGTATGGGAACGCCGACAGCGGACAGGCAGCGTCGTCGCGGCGGTGTGGGACGGTGGCGACGGGGGCTTCGAGACGCACTGAGATACGTCCCGCAGGGGGACTCGATTCCGAACGAGTCGTGGCGGGCGCGGCACCGAAACATCCTCGTCTTCCTCGTGGCGCACGCGCCGCTTTTGTACGTCCTCGGGAACTTCACCGGGTCGGAGCCGTACGTCACGGGTGCGAGGTTCACCGCCGCGCCCGCCGAGCACGTCTTGGTCGGCGTCGGAGCGGTCGCGGTGCTGGCGCTTTTCGCGTGGCTTCCGTGGCTCCCGCGGCGGTTACGAAGCGGGTTCGCGTCGACCGGGTTGCTGACGTGTTCGGCCCTGCTCGTCTACTTTTCGGGCGGCTACATCGAAGCGCACTTCCACTTTTTCGTCATCGTGGCCGTCCTCGCGGTGTACGAGGACTGGGTCCCGTTCGTCGTCGGCATCCTGTACGTCGCCATCCAGCACGGCGTCTTCGGCATGGCCCACCCGGAAGCGGTGTACAACCACCCGGACGCCATCGCGAACCCGATGGGGTGGGGACTCGTCCACGCGGTGTTCCTCCTCGCGCTCGCGGCGGCGTTGGTCACGAACTGGTTCTCCGTCGAGCGCTCTCGGGAGGAGACCAGACAGAAGATGCGGAGCCTCGAAAACAGCGAGGAGGCGAAGGCCGAAGTCGAGCGCCTCAACGAGCAGTTGGTGGTGCAGGCCGACGAACTCGCCGCGGCTATGGACGCCGTCTCGGAGGGGGACTTCACCGCGAATCCGCCCGAGGGCTCGGATATCGAGGCCATCGAGGCCATCAGCGACGCCTTCGTGGCGATGAAGCGCGACCTGTCGTCGACCATCGTCGACCTCCGGTCGTTCGCGGCGACCGTCGAGCGGACGACGCGGTCGGTCCACGACGACGCCGAGACGCTCGAACGGGCGCAACGACAGCTCGCGGCCGACGTACGGGCGTTCGCCACGGACGTGCGCGAGCAGGCCGGCGACCTCGAATCCACGACCGACGAACTGAGCAGCCTCTCGGCGACGATCGAGGAAATCGCCGCGAACGCCGATCAGGTCGCGGACGAGGCCAGCGACGCGGCGGCGGCCGCCGACGAGGGCACGGGCACCGCGGCGGGAGCCATCGAGGCGATAGAGAACGTCGAACGGAGCGTCGGCGAACTCGCGTCGCTGGTCGAGTCGCTCGACGACCGGATGGACGACGTCTCGAAGAGCACCGACCTCATCGAGTCCATCGCCGAGCAGACGAACACGCTCGCGCTCAACGCGAACATCGAGGCCGCCCGCGCCTCGGACGGCAGCGAGGGGTTCGCCGTCGTCGCCGAGGAGGTGAAGTCCCTCGCCGACGAGACGCAGAACCACTCGTCGGCCATCGAACGGACGATATCCGAGACGGTCGACGACGTGGCGCGCGTGCAGGCGGAGATGAAACAGACGAAGGCCCAACTCGAAACGGGGCGGGCGACGACGAGCGACGCCGCCGAGGCGTTCGCGGCGGTCTCGGACATCGTCGAGAGCGTCGATATGTCGGTCGACGAGGTCGCCACGGCGACCGACGACGGCGCGCGGACGACCGAGGAGGTCGTCGATGCGATTATCGGCATCGCCGACCACTCGCGGGACATCGCGGAACAGAGCGACGCGCTGGCGAGCCAAGCCGAGTCCCGGGCGGCGACGATCTCGGAGATTCGGGCGCAACTCGACGAACTCAGGGGCCAGACCGGCGGCCTGCAGGAACGGCTCGACACGTTCGACTGCGACGTTCCCGCCGACGACTGAATCGGGTCGGGTCGAGCCGGGGAGCGTCGAACCCGGCCGAACACTCAGGGGAGCGGTCGCTCGGGGAGCGAGAGAACGCGGGCGAAAAAGTCGGCCGCAGCGGCGAACGCGACCGCCGAGGCAACGATTCCGCGCGCCTCAACCGCGACCGCGACCGAACGCGGCGGACGGCGCGGTTATTCGAGGTCGAAGCGGTCGTGGCTCATGACCTTGTGCCACGTCTCGACGAAGTCCTCGACGAACTCTTCTTCGCCGTCGTCGCCGCCGTACACTTCCGCGATGGCGCGAAGCCGGGAGTTCGAGCCGAAGACGAGGTCGAAGCGAGTGGCCTCCCACTCGACGTCGCCCGTCTCGCGGTCGCGCACCTCGTACAGGTGCTCGTCGTCCGAGACCGGCTCCCACTCGTAGTCCATGTCGAGCAGGTTCACGAAGAAGTCGTTCGTGAGCGTCTCGGGCTCGTCGGTGAGGACGCCGAGGTCGGAGTCCTGATAGTTCGCGCCCAGCGCGCGCATCCCGCCGACGAGCACGGTCATCTCTGACGGCGACAGGTCGAGCAGGTCGGCCTTGTCGACGAGGAGGTCCTCGGGGCGCTCCTCGACGTCGTCCGCGATGTAGTTCCGGAAGCCGTCGGCGTCCGGCTTGAGCATCTCGAACGACTCGACGTCGGTCTGTTCCTGCGACGCGTCGGTCCGACCGGGCTCGAACGGGACCTCCACGTCGTAGCCGGCGTCGGCCGCCGCCTGCTCGACGGCCGCAGCGCCGCCCAGCACGATGAGGTCCGCGAGCGAGACGCGGGTATCGTCGGACTGTGCGGCGTTGAACGACTCCTGAATCGCTTCGAGGGTGCCGAGCACGTCATCGAGCTGGTCGGGCTCGTTGACCTCCCAGCTACGCTGGGGTTCGAGCCGGATGCGCGCGCCGTTCGCGCCGCCGCGCTTGTCGCTGTCGCGGTACGTCGACGCCGCGGCCCACGCCGTCTTGACCAGCTGAGAGACAGAAAGGTCCGAGTCGAGAAGCTCGGCTTTGAGCTCCGCGACGTCCTCGTCGTCGATGCGGTCGTAGTCGGCGTCCGGGATGGGGTCCTGCCACAGCATCGCCTCGTCCGGGACCTCGGGACCGACGAGCCGGGACGGCGGGCCCATGTCGCGGTGGAGGAGTTTGTACCACGCCTTGGCGAACGACTCCTGGAACTCCGCGGGGTCCTCGCGGAACTCTTCGAGCACCGCGCGGAAGTCGGGGTCCTTCTTCAGCGCGATGTCGGTCGTGAGCATCATCGGGTCGACGAACTGGTCGGGGAGGTGCGCGTCCGGAGCCGCGTCCGGAATCTTGTCCGCGGGCGACTCGTCGGCCGGCCGCCACTGCCACGCGCCGCCGGGGCCCTTGTGGGCCTCCCACTCGTAGTCGAGCAGGTTGGCGACGTAGCCCATGTCCCACTGGGTCGGCGCGCTGGTCCACGGCCCCTCGATGCCGCTGGTGATGGTGTCGGGACCCTTCCCGGAGCCGTGGTTGTTCTTCCAGCCGAGACCCTGTTCCTCGATGGGAGCCGCCTCGGGCTCCGCTTCGAGGTTGTCGCCGGAGTCCGCGCCGTGGACCTTCCCGAACGTGTGGCCGCCGGCGATGAGCGCGACGGTCTCCTTGTCGTTCATCGCCATGCCGCTGAACGTCTCGCGGATGTTCTTGGCGGAACCTTCGAGGTCGGGTTCGCCGTTGGGACCCTCGGGGTTCACGTAGATGAGGCCCATCACGGTGTTCCCGAGCGGCTCCTTGAGGTTGCCGTCCTCGTCGAAGCGGTCGGGGGAGGTCGTCTCCCACTCCTCTTCCGGACCCCAACTGGGGGCCTTGTCGCCCGCGTAGTCGTCGGCGCGGCCGCCGGCGAAGCCGAACGTCTCGAAGCCCATCGATTCGAGGGCGACGTTGCCGGCGAGGACGATGAGGTCGCCCCACGAGAGCTGGTTACCGTACTTCTGCTTGACGGGCCAGAGGAGTCGGCGCGCCTTGTCGAGGTTCACGTTGTCCGGCCAACTGCTGATCGGCGGGAGGCGCTGGTGACCGCCCGACGCGCCGCCGCGGCCGTCGTGGGCGCGGTACGTCCCGGCGCTGTGCCACGCCATCCGGATGAAAAGCGGTCCGTAGTGACCGTAGTCGGCCGGCCACCAGTCCTTCGAGTCGGTCAAGACCTCCTCGATGTCCGCTTTCAGTTGCTCGTAGTCGAGGTTCTGGAACGCCTCGGCGTAGTCGAACTCCTCTCCCATCGGGTCGATCTGTTGTGCGTTCTGGTCGAGGATTTCGAGGTCTAACTGGTCTGGCCACCAGTCATGGTCGGCACCATTCATACGCAAACGCTTGTCGCTTTTGGGTGATAAAATTGACTGATTTTGAATTAAGTCTTGGTTATAGCCAAAGCAATCTTTTTACTTTATGAATAATACTCGTTGAGGGCGCACACGAGGGGGAGTGCGACGTCGAGTTCGAGTATCTGACCGGGACGGCGACGCTCCCGGCCGCTCGTTGGAGTCGCGGCTTGCGGCGGGCCGGCACCGAGCGACGCGACTGTATCTCACGGGTCTCAGGTCGACCTCCGAAAACGTCGCGTTCGACCGCCACGCCGCCGTAGTGTGCCATCGGCGACCAGCGAGGCGGGCTACCGGCCGACGCGCTGTCGGCATCGCCGAGCGAACCTGTCGGTCGGCGGCGACGCCGTCAGCGCCTCAGTCGGAGTCTTGGGTGGGGAGCAACCCTTGAGACAGCAACCGGCGCGAGATGACGATGAGGCCGTTTTGGAACCCGCTCCCGAAAATCGCGTGCTCTTCGCCGGTGTCGGGGACGAGCGTGCTGACGAGAATCGACGAGCGGTCGACGAGCAAGAGCCGCCCGATGACGAGGTTCTCGCCGTCGTCGCCGCGGAGCCATTCGAGACCGGAGACGAACGTCGTCGCGTTCGGGACGGCCGCCCGCATCCGCTGTTGTAGCGGTTCGGTCGCCGCCCCGATGAGCACGTCCACGTCCTCGTCGGTGGTGTTGAGATCCTCGACGAACCGGTCGGTCAGAAGCGAGTCGTCACCGAGCACGAGCACGATCTCGTCATCCGCGTCGTCGATGAGCTTGTGCGTCCGGTTTGCGATGGCGTCGGCCCCGGTCATCGCCCAGACGTTCTGAACCGAACTCTGTTCGTCCGAGTCGATTCGCTCGGTCCGCTCCAGCGCGTTCGTGAGCCGGTCGATGCGGCTCTGATACTGCGCGCGGAGCGTCTCGGTCGCCTCCGCGAGCGGCACGGCACGGAACCGTTGCGGGCTTGAGTGCTGAATCTCGACGAGTCCCTGCGCCTCAAGCACCCGAATCGCGTCGTAGACGCGGGTCCGCGGTACGTCGGTGATCTCGCGGAGCTTCTTCGCCGTGCCCGTCGAGACGCGAGTGAGACCGACGAAACACTTTGCCTCGTACTCCTTGAGCCCGAGCTGCTGAAGCACGTCGATAGCGTCTTCTTGTGAATCTTCCGTACTCATAGTCCCAACCTGCACGCCGAGTCGTCCCGACTCCTCACGAAAAGTTGTCTCGGCGAACGGATAACAATTGTTACTCTTCGAGTGAATCAGATATGGGGTGGGCACGTTTACTATCCTGATCCGGTCTAGAAACGCAGATTTGGCGCATTTTACGAACCCGAGCCTGTGAGTTTCAGAGTGACAGTTTGGAATATCTATGTATTCCTATGGGACGAACCGTCAATGCGTCTTTCACTAATTCACTCAGTTAATCACAAACTACTATATTGTACCGAGACGAACACCGGTTGCGGCACACAGCGAAGTACTGTGTCCCAACCACAATCGACACGTGCCGCCTCAGCCACTCACAGTGGCTGGGTTTCGGAGAGAACGAGGCACCCACTATGAGTACTGATTCGGCCGACAACTCCCGTTCTGTCGCAATCGAACAACTGGAACAGTTCGGCCTCAGCGCGTACGCCGCGCGAACGTTTGTCGCGCTCACCGGGCTCGGTATCGGCACGGCAGCGGACATAAGCGAGGTCTCCGAGGTCCCTCGGACGCGGGTGTACGACGCGGTCGACGAACTGCGCGAACGGGGGCTCGTCGACGTCCAGCAGTCTTCGCCGAAGAAGTTCTGGGCGGTGTCGGCGGAGACGACGTGCCAGAAGTTCGAACGGGAGATGAGACAGCGGACGTCCCTGCTGATGGCGTCGCTCCAAGAGCTCGGGACGGCACAGCGCAAACAGGAACAACGCGGCGTCTGGACGGTCGACGGACAGTCAGCCGTGACGGACCGCGTCCTCGAATTCATCGGCGGCGCGGACGACGAACTCGTCTACATGACCGTCGAGGAACTGCTCACCGAGGACATCGTGGAGGCGCTGAGCGAGGCGGCACGCCGGGGAGTTACGATTCGGCTCGCGGGCGTCTCGCCGGACGTTCAGGACACGCTTCACGAAGAGATTCCCGACGCGGAGCTGTTCGACACGCTCTGGGTGTGGTCGGACACGCCCGCGGGCCGCCTCATGATGGTCGACGGAACGCAAACGCTCGTGAGCGTGCTCGTCAACGGCAGAGACGCGGTCCCGTCTGACTCCCGTTCGGAGACGGCGATCTGGGGCGCTGGCGAGACGAACAGCCTCGTCGCGGTGCTCCGAGCGATATTCACGTGGCGACTCGAAAACGACGACCTCGACGACTGAGACGGGTACCGGCCGACTCGTCGAGCGGTTCGAAACGCGGAGCAGAAGCGTTCGAAGTCGGAACCTCGTTACTGCGGCTCGGTACAATCGACCGACGACCGTCGAGAAAATCGCTCGCGCGTGTGACCCCGAGCGCGGCGCGAGCGGCGCGGAATGCCATCGGGGCGGGTCCGGCAACCTACTGCCGTGGTGGACGCGGCGGCGCGATCGCGGTCGTCGCCACCGCGCCCATCGCCACGACAGGGTCGACGACGGGTATCGGAACGTCGGCCCGCACGTCGGGTATCGCGCCCGACGAGGAGATGCCGGTACAGCTCGGCGCGACGACGTCGCAGCCGGCGTCGACGAGGCGGTCGACCGCGGCGCGAATCGCCGCCCGCCCGTCGTCGGTCGTGAGGTGGTTCGTCGTCGCCGCGCCCTCGACGACTTCCTCGGCCGCGAGCCGGTCGCCGAGCAGGTCGCGGATGCTCGACCCGGCCCCGTTTTCGAGGCCGAGCGTCCCGACCCGCTCGCCGCGGGCGGACGCGACGGCGGCCACGCTCGCGCCCGCGCCGACGACCGGGACGTCGAGCGCCTCGCCGAGCGCCTCCACGCCGGGGTCGAGCGCGCAACTGACGCAGAGCGCGTCGACCTCGGTCGCCATCTCGCGGCCGAGCGCCTCGATGTACGGGAGGGCGTCGACCTCGGCGGCCGCGTTCGGAATCCCGTCGGGGTGGTCGGGAATGCACCGCGACAGGGTCGAGACGTGCGGGTAGTGTCGCTCGACGAGTCGCCCGTGGCGGGCGACCTCCTCGGGGTCGTCCAGCGTGAGCACGCGGAGGACGCCGAGTTCGACCATCAGGCGGCACCCCCGCTGTTCCGGTCGGCGTCCGGGTCCGGCGCGTCCGAATCCGCGTCCAACTCGTCCGCGTCAGCCGGTTCGTCGATGCCGCGGGCCGCGAAGAAGCCCTGCTGTCGGAGCGCGTCGAGCAGTTCGCCCTCGCGGCGGTTCATGAAGCCGTTCGGCCCCCAGTAGCGTTCGAGCGTCTCCTGCCACTCGCGGCGGTCGTCGCCGTAGACGCTGTCGCCGTACATCTCGTTCATCGCGTCGTAGCAGGCGTCGAGTTGCGCCGCGGTGGGGTCGCGGTAGCCGCCCTCGTGGAGCACCGTATCGAGCGGGACCCGCGGGGCGTTCTCGGCCGCCTCGCCGTGGCGCGGAGCGCCGAGACAGAGCCCGAAAATCGGCAGGACGCCCGCGGGGAGGTCGGCCGTCGCGGCGACGTCGGTGAGGTTGTTCAGGATGTTGCCGATGGGACAGACGCCGTAGCCGCGGCTCTCGGCGGCCAGCATCACGCCCATCGCGGCCAGCGAGGCGTCTATCGACCCCTCCAACAGCCCCATCGCGGGCGTCGTCCGGAACTCGCGGTCGCGGTGCGCCAACAGCAGTCGAATCCGGCGGACGTCGACGCAGACCAGAAGGAAGTGACTCGCCTCCTCGACCTGCACGGTGCCGCGGCTACACAGCTCGTGAATCCGCTCGCGGCGGTCGGGGTCGCGTATCCAGACGAAACTGTACATCTGGGTCGTCCCGCTCGTCGGGGCTTTCCGACCCGCGTCGACCATCGCGCGGACCTCGTCGTCGGGAATCTCGGCGTCGGTGTCGAACTGGCGGACCGTCGCGCGGCGCGCCAGCCACGGCGCGAGGTCCGGCACCTCGGCGGCCGCCGCGGCGAGCGCGGGGCGGTCCGTGTGGTCCGTGTCTGTGCGGTCCGTGTAGCCTGTATCCGCGCGGTCACCGGCCGGGGGCGTGCGGTCGCTCACACGAGCACCTCGCCGTCGGCGACGACGACCTCGCCGTCGAGCGAGACCGTCGGTTCGAGGATGACGCCGTCGAGGTGCGAGTCGCAGTCGATGGTGCCGCCGAAGCCGAGGTTGTCGCCGAAGGCGACGTGGCAGGTCCCGTACACCTTCTCGTCTTCGAGGACGGTGCCGATGATGCTCGCCGCCGGGTTCGTCCCGAGGCCGAGTTCGCACACCCGGCGGGCGCAGTCGTCGCCGCTCGTCGCGTCGAGGAACTCGTCGGCGGCCGCGCCCTCGACGGACGCGATGCGCCCCGCGTCGAGTTCGACCGTCAGCGGCTCGTCGAGGACGCCGACGCCCGCGAGGCCGCCGTCGAAGACGAGCGTGCCGGTGGCCGTCCCCTCGACCGGCGCGACGTAGCTCTCGCCGGACGGGAGGTTCCCGGAGTCGCCGGGGTCGGCGATGATGCCGTCGCTCGGGATGCCGTCGCGCCCCGAAAGCGACATCGTCGCCGACGCGCCGTCGACCTCGATGCGGGCCTCGTCGGCCGCGGTGAGCTTTTCCGTGAGCGCGGCCGTCAGGCGCTCGACCTCCTCGTAGTCGGCCGTAATCGCGCCCTCGCTGAACATCTGGTCCGTGATGCCGGGCATCGTGGCGACGCGCGCGCCGGCCTCGGTCGCGGCCTCTCGGGCCCGCGTGTGGGTCAGCGACGCGCTGGTCGGACAGACCACGATGTCCGCCGACTCCATCGCTCGGGCGACCGACGCCGGCGGCTCCATCCCGTTTCGCTCCATCGGCGGAATCTCGAACAGGCCGGACTCCAAGCCGAGGTCGACGCCCGCCTCGAACAGCGGCCGCCCGATGTGGTTCGTGTCGGTGTCGGTCACGACGAGGAGCGTCTCGCCGGGACGGGCGTTCATGTTCTCGGCGAGGAGTCGCTTCGCCACGGCGCGGTAGTCGGCCACGTCAGAGCACCTCCTCTGCGGTCTTCGCCAGCACCGACCGCCCGAGCAGGACGCTCGTGTCCGTTATCTCGCGGACGGTCGCCTTCATCTCGGGCGTGTAGCCCATGCAGTCCATCACGATGAGGTCGGCGTCGGTGCCGATGTCGGCGGCGGCGGCGGACACCTCGTCTTCGTCGGCGTACGGCGACCCGGCGGCGGTGACGAGGTCGTAGTCGGCCCACTTCTCGAACGTCATGGCCTCCTGTTCCTCCTTGGGCATGATGACGCCGAGGGTGCCCCCGTCGAGGATGGTCGAGACCCACGCCGAAAGCAGGTCGCTCGGCTCGAAGACGGGGACGCCGACGTCGAACGGCGGGAAGTGACCCGTACAGAGGACGCCGATGGCCGTCACCTCGGATTCGAGGTCGCGGATGCGCGCTCCGAGGAGGTCGACGACCGATTCGCGGTCGACGGTGACGGCCGTGCCGTCGGCGAGTCGGGAGACATACACCGGTTTTCCCTCGCGCGGGCCGACCGCGGCCTCGACCTCGGCCGCCGAGTCGAACCGGTCGAGCGCGCCGACCTCGACGAGTTCCACCTCGGGCGGGAGCGCCGCCGCGATGTCGGGCGTCACGTCGCTCCGGGGGGCCTGCCCGATGGTCACGAGTCCGAGCGTCGACATCTCAGACGCCCTCTCCCTCGCCCTCGCCGAGCGTCTGGAGGCGGCCCATCGAACCGTACAGCGACGTGAGGCGGTCGTACTCGGCGTCGTCGTAGAACGACGCGCGGCCGCGGGTGAAGTCCTTGGCCGTCTCGACGACGAACCCGGTCGCGTCGAGCAGGTCGGTGAGGTAGTTCGCGCCGGTCCCGCAACCGGGGACCGCAGAGACGCTCGTCGTCGCCACGCCCACGACGGGCGCGTCGGTCGCCGTCGCCGGCTGGAGGATGCTGTTGATGTGGTGGACGTCGTTGCCGTAGGGAGTGATGTCCTGCATCGTGAGCGTGAGCGTGCTCGGCGGGCGGCCCGTCGCCCGCTCTTGGATGTCGAGGAGGCTGTCGCTCACCTTCAGCACCCACCCCTCCTTGACCGTGGGCGTGATGGCGAAGCCGCGCTCGCAGTGGACGCGGTTGCCCTTCGTGGCGTCGACGGAGACGACGGCGTCCATCTCCTCGTCCACCTCGTGTTCGTTCATGGTGCTCGTATCGACCGGACTGCCCATGAAGGGCACCGGGTCGTGGGGGGAGGTCGGCGCGTCGGGACAGACGTGCGTGGCGATGCGAACGTCGCCGGCGAGGAGGTCGCCGCGGGCGCGCATCTCGCCGAGGTGGAGCGCGACCGCGAGGGCGACGATGGCCCCGTCGGCGTCGGAGACCGGGCCGAGTTCGGCCGGCCGCGCGGCGACGCCGCCGAGTCGACCGACGACGCCGAGCGTCGGCGCGTCCGGGTCGGTCCCGGGGACGACCGTCTTGACGAAGTCGGTCGAGCCCTCGTCGGTCGAGATGGTCGTGACCTCGGTGTCGAGACCGTACGTTTCGAGCGCGTCGCGTACCAGTTCGCCGTCCGCGTCGGGACGGCTGAGGATGTCGTAGGCTTGTTGAATCTTGTCGAACATGAGTGTCGTTAGTTGAATACGTGTGATTTGACCGCTTTTCCGACCGCCTGTTCCACCGGGTCGAAGAGCGCCGGGTCGGCCATCCCCGCGCCCAGAGAGAGGTTCGCCGCGGGCGCGACGACGACCGCGACCGACCGCCCCTCCGCGAGTTCCGCCGTCGAGACGGGCATCCCCGTCTCGGCGTCGAGCGTCGTGATGAGGTCCGGGAACGTCGCGAGGCGCTCGCCGTCGAGGTCGAGCGTCATGTACTCGTTCCAGAAGGTGAGTTCGCGCCCCTCGATTTCGACCTCGCCCACGTCGAAGCCGCCGGTCGTTTCGAGCGCGAACGACTCGACGGGACCGACGAGCGAGACCTCGCCGCCGAGCACGTCGGCGACGCGGTCCGCGGCGTCGCGGCCGTCGTCCGCGAGTCTGACCGCGCGACCGACCGCCTCGGCCCGGTCGTACGTGTCGAGCGCCGCGTGCGCCTCGGCGTAGCTCGCGGGAACGGGATTTCGAGCGACGGCGACGAGGCCGCCGGCGTCTTCGGCCGCGTGTCGCACGAGCGACGCGGCCGTGCCGAGTTCCGCCTCGACGACCGTCTCCAATCGGGCCGCGGTGCCCGGCACGCCGCCGACCGCCGCCTGCACCGACTCGGCGTCCTGCGAGAGCCCGATAGAGCCCATCGGCCCGGTCGGGTGCGCCCGCCCGTTGCAGGCGGCATCGACGAGCGGGAGGCCGGTCACGGCCGACTGGAGCAGGCCGTTGACGGTGGCGAACCCGCCCATCTCGTTCGTCATCAGCGCGCCGACGGTCGTCCCGTCGGCCGCGAGTCTGTCCACCAGTAGTTCGACCGCGCGCACGTAGTCCGCGGGGTCGACGTGGCTCTCCGTCGCGGCGGGCGCGCCCACGCCGCTGACGGTCAGCACCACGTCCGTCGGGTCGAGGTCGGCGACCGAGACGATTGTCGGCCGGCCGTACTCGACGGCGAGTTCGCCGAACTCGATGCCCTTCGCCAGCGAGCCGCCGCCCCCGCCGCCGAGGACCGCGCCGCCGACCGCGATGTCTTCGACCCATTCCGCCGTTATCGTCCGCGTGTCGTCTGTCGTCATTGGGGTGCCTCGGGGGTGTCTGCGTCGTCGGCCGTCGCGCTGAGGAAGGCGTTCGGCCGCCGTCTGTCGGCGTTGCGAAGCGTCGCGGTCCCCCGCGCCCGAAGTCGCTTCATGCCCGCCGCGAGCAGGTGGTACGTCTGGTCGCGGCCCATCGATTCGAACAGCCCGTCCGATTTCGCCACCGCCGTGGCGCAGACCTCGTCGTCGCGGCACGGCCGGTCGCAGGCCGAACACGCCGGCTGGGCGGCCTTGAACGCCGCCGGGTCCGACGCGCACGACCGGAGCAGTTCGTCGGTCCACGGGCGGTTCCGTCGCGCCCGCCGGAGGGCGGCGAGACGGTCTGTGCGCTCCCCGGTCATTCCCACTCCGCGCCCTCCTCGAACCGGTCGTCGTGGAGGAAACACCGCGCGACCTGGTCCGGCCCGCGGTCGTACAGTTCGGGTTCCTCGACCGCGCAGGCGTCGAACTCGTGGGCGCAGCGCGACCGGAACGCACAGCCGCTGGGCTTTTCTCTCGGGTCCGGCACCTCGCCGTCGAGCGTGATTCGGTCGGGTTTCGCCAGTTCGTCCTCCTCGCTGATGGTCGAGATGGCGGAGAGGAGCGCCCGGCTGTAGGGGTGTTGGGGCGACCCGAACACCGAGTCCACGTCGCCGACCTCCACGAGCCGCCCGAGGTACATGACGCCGATGCGGTCGGCGACGTTCTTCAGGAGCGAGAGGTCGTGCGTGATAAACAGGTAGGTGATGCCGAACTCCGCCTGTATCTCTTCGAGGATGTTGATGATGCGGGCCTGCACGCTCACGTCGAGCGCGCTCGTCGGCTCGTCGAGGACGACGAACTTCGGGTTGAGCGCCACGGCGCGGGCGATGCCGACGCGCTGTTTCTGGCCGCCCGAGAGCTGGCCGGGGTAGCGGTACATGAACTCCCGCGGGAGGTCCACCATGTCCAGGAGTTCCTCGACCCGTTCGAGCCGGGCCTCGGAGTCGCCGTAGTCGTGAATCTTCAGGGGTGCCTCGATGATCGACTTGACGCGGTGGCGGGGGTTGAGGCTCGACGACGGGTCCTGGTGGACGATCTGCATGTTCCGGCGGAACCGCTTGAGCTCGCCGTCGGAGAGGTCGACGACGTTCCGGCCGTCGATTTCGACCCGCCCGCTCGTCGGCTCCGTCAGGCGGAGCATCGACCGGCCGGTCGTCGTCTTGCCGGAGCCGGACTCGCCGACGAGGCCGAACGTCTCGCCCTCCGCGATGGAGAAGCTCACGCCGTCGACGGCGCGGACCTCCCCCGCCTGCTTCTGGAGGATACCCTCGAACAGCGGGAAGTGTTTCTTGAGGTTCTCGACCGTGACCATCGGGTCGTCGAGGTCCCGGTCGCGCTGTGCCGCCGCCGTCGGTTCGGTCGTGTACGCTGAGTCGTTCATTGGTCCGTCCCTCCGTCGGCGGAGATGTCGCCGGAGGCGTCGCCGCCGCCGGCCAGCCACGGCGCGGTGCCGATGTCGACCGGGTCGGCGGCGAGCGGTTCGTGGCGCTCGCGGGCCGGCGGGCCGTCGAACAGGTGGCACGCGGTCGCGTGGTCGGAGCCGGTCTGTCGCGGGTACGGGTACGCGTCGTAACAGGCCGGCTCCGCGTGCGGACAGCGCTCGACGAACCGACAGCCGACCGGCGGGTCCGTGTAGTCGGGCAGGTGCCCTTCGATGCCGTCGCCGATGCCGGTCGACAGCGTCGGGATGCTCTCCAACAGCCCGCGGGTGTAGGGGTGCTGGGGGTTCGCAAACAGGTCGGCGGTCGGCGCTTGCTCGACGATTTCGCCCGCGTACATCACGTTGATGCGGTCGCTGACCTCGCGGGCGACGCCGAGGTCGTGGGTGATGTAGAGGACGCTCGTGTCGCGCTCCTCGACGAGTTCGTCGAGGAGGTCGAGCACCTTCGCCTCGGTCGTCACGTCGAGGGCCGTGCCCGGCTCGTCGGCGATGAGCAGGTCCGGCTCCGACAGGAGCGCGATGGCGATGAGGACGCGCTGGCGCATCCCCCCGGAGAGTTCGACCGGGTAGCTCTCGAAGACGCGCTCGGGGGCCGAGATTTCGACCTCGCCGAGCATCTCGATGGCCCGCTTCCGGTGTTCGGCCTTCGAACCGGTCGACAGCGCGTCGCGGACGAGCTTCGACAGCGACAGCCGCGGCCGCCCCTGCCACTTCAGCACGTCCATCATCTGCTCGCCGACCGTCAGGACGGGGTTGAGGCTCGTCATCGGGTCCTGCATTATCATGCTCATCTCCTTGCCGCGCCGCGAGTGGCGCTCGGCGTCGGAAAGCGAGAGCACGTCCTCGCCCTTGTAGCGAATCTCGCCCTCGGGGATGGTCGCCGAGGGGAGCAGCCCCATGATGGACTTCACGGTGACGCTCTTGCCACAGCCCGTCTCGCCGACGAGCGCCGCGGTCTCGCCGCGGTCGATGGCGAAGTCGATGCCGTTTATCACTTCGGCCGTCCCGTCGTGGGTCTCGAAGTGGACGTGGAGGTTCTTCACCTCCAAGATGGGCTCACCCATCTCAGTCCACCTCCACGTCGAGCACGTCGCGCAGGCCGTCGCCGATGAAGTTGAACCCGAGGACGGCGAAGGAAATCGCCAGTCCGGGGAACACGGCGATCCACCAGAAGCTCGTGACGTAGTTGCGGCCCTGCGCGATCATCGCGCCCCACGTCGGCGTCGGCGGTTGCGCGCCGAGGCCGAGGAACGACAGGCCCGCGCCGACGAGGATGACGAAGCCCATGTCGAGGGTCGCCTTGACCGTGATGGGGCTGACGACGTTCGGGAGAATCTCCTTGAACGTCGTCCGCACCCACCCCGACCCGAGCGCCCGGCTCGACTCGATGAACTCGTCTTCCTTTATCGAGAGCACTTCGCCCTGCACGAGGCGGGCGTACCACGACCACCACGAGAAGGCGATGGCGACCATGACGTTGAACAGCGACGCGCCGGTCGCGGCGACCACCGCCATGGCGAGGAGCGTGGGCGGGATGGCGAGGAAGATGTCCGTCACCCGCATGATGACGGTGTTCGTCGTGCCGCCGAGGTAGCCCGCGATGAGGCCGAGGGTCACGCCGATGGAGATGGCGATAGAGAGGACGATACCGCTCATCAGGAGCGACAGGCGCGCCCCGAACAGGACGCGGCTGAAGATGTCGCGGCCGGTCGTGTCGGTTCCCATCAGGTGGGTCGCGCTCGGCGGCTCGCTCGCCTGGTCGAAGTAGACGCCCGCGCCGGCGTGTTCGGGGAACGGCGCGAGGTACGGCGCGAGGAGCGCCGCGGCGACGAGCGTCAGAATCATCGCCAGTCCGACGAGCGAGAGCTTGTTGCCCGCGAAGGTCCGAAAGCCGCGTTTGAGCTGTCGAATCCGCTCTTTCCGGGCGGCGCTCTCGGTGTCGAGAAACGGGATTGAGGTCTTCGTGGACACGGCTATCCCTCCTCCAGCCGCACCCGCGGGTCGAGGTAGCCGTACAGCAGGTCGACCACGAAGTTGGCGGTCACGAAGCCGATACCGACCACGATGGTGACGCCGACGATGGCGTTGAAGTCCTGATAGAGGATGGCCTGGACGCCGTAGCGCGCCATCCCCGGCCACGCGAAGACGATCTCCACGAGGAACGCGTTCCCGAGGAGGAAGCCGAACGCGAGACCGACCACCGTGAGTGAACTCGTAAAGGCGTTTTGGAGCATGTACTTGTATTCGATGAGCGTGTTCGGAAGGCCGTAGGCCCGGGCAGCGAGGACGTAGTCCTTGCGCTGTTCGTCGATCATGTCCGAGCGGATGAGCCGCATCACCTGCGCCAGCGTGGCGAGGCCGAGCGCGACCGTCGGCAACAGGAGGTGCGTGGCCGCGTCGAGGAACGTCCCGAACTGGCCGGCGATGAGGCTGTCGACCAGATACAGGCGCGTGACCGCCGGCGGGGGAGCGACGCCGTCGCTGAGTCGCCCCGAGAGGGGCAACAGTCCGAGGCTGACGACGAAGACGATTTGGAGGACGATAGCGACCCAAAACCGCGGCATCGACACGCCGAACAGGGCGGTAATCCGCGAGAGGTGGTCCTGCCAGCGGTCCTTGTTCGTGCCGGCGACGACGCCGAACGGTATCGCCAACAGGACGGCGCAAAACAGCGTGACGACGGTCAGTTCGAGCGTCGCGGGCAGGCGAGCGACGATGTCCGAAAAGACGTTGTTGTTCGTCCGCAGCGACATCCCCCAGTCGCCCTGCACGACGCCGACGAGCCAGTCGACGTACTGCATCGGCAGCGGCTGGTCGAGGCCCATCTCGGCGCGGAGCGTCGCGACTTGCTGGTCAGTTGCTTCCGGTCCGAGCGCCAACCGAACGGGGTCGCCCGGAATCACGCGGGATATCAGGAAGATGAGCACTGACAGCCCGAAGATGACGGGGACCGAGTGGATTGCGCGCCGAACGAGGTAATCTACGTATGACATTGGTGAGTTGGAAAGACGGCCCGAATCGGGGCGTCAGGAACCGCCCGTGACGGTTACTCCGCGCGACCCTCGCCGCTCCGAGTCATCGAGTGGACGTCCCAGTCGAACGACATCACGCCGCGGTACTGCCAGCCCTCGACGTTCTCGTTGATGCCGATGCGGTACGGCGGGTTGGCGATGTAGACGCTGGGCATGCCCTCGACGATGAGCGCCTGCGCCTCCTCGTACTTCTCCAGCCGGCTCTGGAGGTCGGAGGTCTGGCGCGCCTCTTCGAGGGTGGCCGCGATTTCGTCGGTGGAGTACCACGACTGGGAGATGTACGACCCGAACGAGGAGGGGTGGTACATCAGGTAGGTGTGGCTGTCCGGCGACGGCATCTTCGCCGTGTGGAAGATGTTCGTCATGTGAGCGGTCGACTCGGCGCTCGTCGCGCGGTCGGTGAGGCGGGCCCACTGCAGGGGGTTGATTTCGAGGTCGATGCCGAGTTCGTTCAGCCCGGCCTGGTTGAGAAGCCCCATCTGGCGCTGGAGTTCGGTGCCGGCGACGACGACGTGTTCGAGGCCGATTTCGTTGATTTCCTCGACGGAGTAGTCCGCCTTGTCGAGGAACTCCTTGGCCTTGTCGAGGTCCTGTTCCATCGGGACGAGGTCGTCATTGTGGCCCGCCATCTCGCGGGGGACCGGCCCGGCCGCGACGCCGCCGCCGCCGATGATGTCGTTGACGGCGCTGTCGTAGTCGAAGGCGTAGGCGATGGCCTTCCGGACGTTGATGTCGTCGGTCGGTGCCTTCCGGCAGTTCAGCGGGAAGTGGAACAACTGCAGTTGCGGCACCTCGGGGACGCGGACGTTGGAGTACGAGTCCATCTCGGCGTACGCCTGCGTGCCCATGTACTGGTCGGTCATGTCGCCTTCGCCCTGTTGCATCGTCGTCTTGATGGTGGACTCCTCGGTGATGACCGTCGAGCGGAACGTATCGAAGCTGTCCTCGCCCCAGCCCTTCCAGTAGTCCTCGTAGGCCGACGCCTCGATGGAGTTCCCCTGCTCCCAGTCGTCGAGGACGTACGCGCCCGACCCGGCGGAGTTGCTCTGGAGGTAGGCGTTACCGTAGTCGCCGTCCTGTTCGTTCTCCTGGACGACGGCGCTGTTGACGATGTAGAACTGGACGAACGTCGCCAGCGCCGGCCCGTACGCCTGATTGAACTCGAAGGCGACGGTCCGCTCGTCGCGGACGGAGATGTTCGAGGGGTCGAGGTAGTCGAGCCAGAACGACGAGTAACCGCGCTGGAGTTCCAGCATCCGCGTGAGCGAGTAGGCCACGTCGTCGGCGGTCAGCGGCGTGCCGTCGGAGAACGTCACGTCGTCGCGAATCGTGAACACCCAGGTCTGACCCTCGTCTTCGGTGTCCCAGCTCTCGGCGATGTGGGCCGTCGGCTGGAGCGTCTCGGCGTCGACCGTGATGAGTTCGTCGTAGAGGTTCTGCGCCGCGAGCCCCTGCGTGTAGTCGACCTGCTCTGCGGGGTCGAGCGTTCCGAACACCTGTCCGGCGATGAAGTGGAAGTCGTTGCCGCCGCCACCGCTTCCGCCGTCGCTCGTCTGTTCGGTCGGGGTCGAGTCGCTCCCGGAACTCCCGTCGCTCGTCTCGGTCTGCTGGGTCCCCTGACAGCCCGCGAGCGCGACGCTCGTCGCGCCCGCACCGATGAGTTTCAGCAGTTTTCTGCGCTCTATGTTGCCGGTTGGCATGGAGGTTTGTGGATACCCCATTCGTATAAAGCTTTCCTAGTGATTAAACATATTGTCTATAAAAGAAGTTGATTCATCTAATTTTGTACTTGCAATAATTATAGAGAGAACCGAGAACCCACGGATATGGGCGAATCTATCACTTAGGCAGATATAGAAGCCTATTCTGTCTTGTTTCTCCCGATAGATGTTAGATATACACAGCTAATCGTGAGAGTAGTGGACAAAGTCGGCGCGTCAATCACGAGAACGTCGCGGGCGAGTGCGGTCGAGGACGAGACGGAATCAGCGACCCCGCGGGCAGTTACTGGGAGAGAAACAGGTCGGGTTCGGTGTGTCGGAACGAACAGCGGCGACTGTTTCCGAGGTCGCTCACCGTCGTGTGAATCTCGGATTCGGTCCGGAGCGTTTCGACGAACGAGCGGTCGGTGTCCGAGTCGTAAAACACGGGGTAGAGGACCGCTTCCATCGTTTCCTCGGATTTCACGACGACGACGAAGATGCGAACGTTCGTGTCGCGGGCGCGGTAGACCTCGAACCGGTCGAACGACGCATCAGCCTCCGAAACGGTCGATTCGAGCGCTTCGAGTTCGGAATCCGGAACGAGAAGCCGGAATCCGGAGTCGGCGGCCGCCGCCGCGTCCGTCGTGGAAACGTCTCCGGGGTGAAGGACGAGCGTCTCCCAGCCGGAATCTTCGAGTTCCGCCGAGACCTCGTCGATTTCAGTGAGGATGTCGGCCCAATCCGCGAGGGCCTTGTTCGTTCGATTGATTTTTCCGCGAACCATGTCGTCACCCTCCGTGAACGCGGAGTAAAAGTGTTTGGGGGCCGGAACGCGCGTTCCACCGACGGCCTGCGATTTCGGTCGTCCGCCGCCGCGACGCGAGTAAACGATTCGTTCACATTCTGTATCCAATTCGGAGATTCCGAGGAAACATTCATATATATGAAGCTAAGCGGTATAACCGTGAGACTAGCAATGCCCGATTCGCAGGAGTGGATGGAGGACCCGCGCGTTGTCGAGCTTCTCGAAGACCGGATGGACAAAAAGGACGTCCGCATCTTCCGCGAGCTGAACAAAGACGGGCGTATCTCGGACACGGAGTTGGCCGACCGCGTCGGGCTCTCTCGGACGGCCGCGCGGCGGCGACGGAAGATGCTCCAAGAAGACGGCATTCTCGAAATCTTCGCGCTGTTGGTCTTTCGGGCGGCCAACTACCCCTACGCCGAGGTCCATATCTCCTACGACAGCCACTCCACGAACGACGAGATAACGGCGTTCATCGAGCGGCTCCTCGACGAGGGGCTGGTGTACGAAGTCGCCGAGTGCATCGGCGAGTACGACCTGCTGATTCGCGTCTGGCAGTCCTCCCTGAGCAGCATCAACAGCTACGTCCGCGAACTCCTCCAAGACAGCGACGTGGTCGACACCTACACCATCGTCCCCATCACCGACTCCTACAAGATGTTCCACCGGACGTTCTACAGGCCGGGCGAAGACGCCGACGACGCGTCGTGACCGAGTCGCGGGTCGCCGCGAGCGAGAATTGGGTGTAATCCGAACGGAGTTCGGCCGGAGTTCGGTCGGTGTTGTCCCGAAGTTCGGAAAAGCGCTATTTCACCGGTAGCTCATTTGAAGACGGGGAACAGAACTCCCCTCTCTGTGACGGACCCCGTCGGCGGCGCGCCGCGTCCACCGAGCACCGCCCCTCGGTCGCTCGGTCGGTCGTCGGCCGCCGCGTTCCCCGTCTCCCCGTCGACCCGGACTTGCGCGCCGCCTCGGACCCGGCTGCCCTGCCACTTCGGGCCGAAACCCCACCAACATTCTTTTGCGACGCCGTCAGTCAAGCGCCTTCGCGACTCAGTCGGCGGGCTCGACGTACCACGAGGTGCTGCGGGCGTACCCCCACCGCGAGATATGGAGCGTCTCCGCCTCGCGCTGGAGCAACTCGACGAGCGACCCGATTTCCTTCGAAGACAGTCCGACCTCGTCGGTGATGTGTCTGCTCTTGAAGTAGAACGCGCCCTCCGAGGCGCGCGTCGAGAGGTACTGTTCGAGTCGGTCCCGCTTGGAGGGTGCACTATCGGAACTCATAGTTCGGGGTGCGGGCCGCGAGGTGAAATTCGATTTCCGAACTTACGGCCAATTCGGGGCCAGATGAGGCACAACTCTCACCGAGTTCGCGCCGCGGGCGGGAAAGGAGTTCGAGGCGAAGTGAGGCCGGAGATACCGCGCGGCGTCGCCTCAGTCGCCATCGTCGAACGCGGTTCGCTCTGCGATGTCGTCTAAGAGGTCGAGGTTGTCGTCCATCTTGGGCGTCAGGAAGAACAGTTTGCCGTACTCCTCACCGCTCGTGGTGAGGACGCCGTTGTCCGTGAGCATCTCCAGGTGGTGCTGGACGGTCTTGTAGTTCAGGTCGAGTTCGTTCGAGAGCTGATTCGTGTTCAGCGGCCGCTCGTGCAGTGCGCGAATGATTCTGAGGCGGTTTTTCCCGCCGCGGGTCCCGCCGACGAGCCACCACAACAGCTGCCGCATCTGGGTTCCGGGGCCGCCGTGTCGGTGTTCGTGACGTGTATCTGTCGCCGTCTGCCGCAGCGCCTGCTTGCCCCCGCTGTAGTTCGTCATGGTCGCTCGACCGCCTCGGTCGTCTTCCGGTCGGCCGCGAGCGTGTTCGTCCCACAGTCCGTGAGTTGCATCGTCTACCTAATCTAGTCGCGTTCCCGCGGATAACGATTCGCCGAACTCGACGCAGAGTTGCCCCCGAGAGGGGCACAAATTAGACCCAAATTCGAACCGAAAACGAACGACTCGGGCGCGTTAGCGCGGGCAGACGGCTGAGAGCGGTCGCGTCGCGGGCGGCCTCTCGAAACGGGGCGCGCCGGGTCGCGGTGCGGAACCGGACGCCGCGGCGAACGGCCCGAACCGTTCCCGACCGACCGCTCGAACCGATATATTTTAGGTGAGCCTAAACAATGTGTCGAGCGAGCGACGAACGGACCGCGGCGTCGGCGACGGCCCGCGAACCGACGCACTGACACATCATGGTCGGCACGACACTCACCCAGATTCGGACCCACATCGAATCGCTTGCGAGCGACGACGGGAGCTACGAACTCGTCTGCGGACGGACCGGCGAACGCCCCGTTCCGGTGGACGGCCTCCGGTTCGAGGACCGCACGACCGCGGAGGCCGCCGCGCGCGCGGCGAGGAGATATCGCTCCGCCCTCCGGCGGTACGACCCGAACGTCCCGTACTACGACCTGATCGTCTCGGAGCACGAGGAGCGTCCGGGGTTCGGCGGCGCGAGCGCGAGTGCGAACACGGGCGCGACCGCAGAGGGGTGGGCGACCGCCGGGGCGACGCCCGGACTCCCGAAACCGCCCCGCGACCTCGGACCCGACGCGGACGGCCGCGCGGAGTGCGCCGACGGCGGCGATCGCGCCGAGCGGGTCGAGTTCTGTCACCGGGTCGCGGCGGCGGTGTTCGAGGCGCTCGTGGACGCCGGCCACCGGGCGGTCGAGACCGCGGTGATGGACGCGTACTTCGACCTCGCGGAGACGATGGCCAGCGCGGACGACCTCTGTCTGCGCCTGTTGGAGAGCATGGCGACCGCGCTCCACGTCCATCTCGGGTCGGCCGAGCAGGCTGACGTGCTCGAACGCGCCGCCTCTCACCTCGCATCGCAACCCGACTCGACGACGGCGCTGGCGGCGACGCTGGCGGAGATGGAACGGCTCGACCTCGTGGAATCGTACACCTGCTCGCCGTGGCGACCCGGCCCGGACGCGACGACGAGGGCCACGGAACTGACCCTCGAAGGCTACGCCCTCTCGGCGCGCGAGGGCCGGCTCCCGGTGCTGCCGGTCGTCGTCGAACTCTACCGCCGGGCGTCGTCGTGGAAGCCCGTCTCCCTGCACGTCACGCCGACCGAGGGGGGCTGGCACGCGACGCTTTCGGTCTCCGCGACGTCGAACGCGGTCGGACTGGCGAGCGTCCCCATCCACGAGCGCACCGCCGACTGACTCGCGTTCGTCCCGCGCTCGCGCCGAGGCGACCGGCGCTGCCGCGGCTCGCGGCCGCGGTCGGCCGGCGTGGTCGCACCACGGTTCGAGGAGTAAACCACGACGAGACGGCCGGTGGCCGTGGATTTATGCTCGCGAGTTCCTACTAGCCCCGATGTGGACTCCCCGTTCGAGACGCTCGACATCGACCCGGACGCAGACGAGGACGAACTCGTCGACGCGTACCGTCGACGGGTGAAGTCGGCCCACCCGGACCACGGCGGGTCGGCGGAGGAATTTCAGGCGGTTCGGACGGCCTACGAGGCGATTCGGGGCGGCTACGAGCCCGGCGACGAACTCGAACCCGTCGAGACGGACGGCCGACGCCCGACCGACGAGGGTGCGACCCGAAACGGACGGCACGACGCCGGTGCCGCCCGGAACGGCCACGCCGAAAACGGGACCGGCGGCGAGGGCGCTGGCGTCGACGCCGACTCGGAGCCCGAACCCGACCGGCGCGAGGCGCGGGTCGAGTTCCTCGATTACGACGTGCTCACCGACCGCGGCTGGTCGCTCACCGACGACGACCTGTTCGAGAAGGCCGCCGAGAGCGGCCTCGACGGCGACGCCTACGGCGAGGTGTTCGTCGAGCCGCGGACCAACCTCCTGAAAGCGGCCGAGGACGCCGGCCACAGCTGGCCCTTCGCCTGCCGCGGCGGGGCCTGCGCGAACTGCGCGGTGGCGGTCGTCGACGGCGAGGTGAAGATGCCCTCGAACCACATCCTCTCCGAGGAGATGCTGGAGCAGGGCGTCCGGCTGTCGTGTATCAGCCTCCCGGTGACCGACGACCTGCGGGTCGTCTACAACATCGAACACCTCCCCGGACTCGACGAGCTCCGACTCCCCCCGCAACACGCCCGGAAGATGAGTCCGGGGGACTGACGCGAACCCCCGGTTGGATGCCTCGATGACGACTTTTATGCGCGTCCTCCGCCGACCCCCGCTATGGCAATCGAGTCGGGAGACCGCGTCGCGCTCGCGTACGTCGGACGCTTCGAAGACGGGACCGTCTTCAACACCTCGCGGTACGAGGTGGCGGTCGAACACGGCCTGTTCGAGGCCCAGGAGAAGGACCGCGACGACTACGCCCCCCAGACGTTCGTCGTCGGCGCGGGCCAGATTATTCCGGGGCTCGACGAGGCCGTCGTCGGGATGTCGGCCGGCGAGGAGGCGACCGTGACCGTCCCGCCGGAAGACGCCTACGGCGAGTTCGACCCCGACCGAATCCGAACCTACGACCCCGAGACGTTCGCGGGGATGGTCGGCGACGAGCCCGAGGTCGGCCTGCACGTCCACGCGGAAAACGGCCTGCACGGCGACGTTACCGCCGTCCGCGACGACGCGGTCGAAGTCGACTTCAACCACGAACTCGCGGGGAAGACGCTCGTCTTCGACATCGAAATCGTCGCCGTCCAGTAGGGGTTCGGACGGAATGGCACGGCGAGGTGGAGACGGATCTTCGACCCGCTACAGCGAGTGCTTCGGGACGATTTCGGGGTCGGGCGTGTAGTTGACCGCGGCCTCGACGCGGAACACGTCGGCGAGGAGCTCCTCGGTGACGACCTCTCGCGGCGGGCCCCAGTCGTACAGTTCGCCGTCCTGCATGGCGACGAGGTAGTCGGCGAACCGCGCGGCCTGCGCGATGTCGTGGAGGACGACCGCGACCGTCACGCCGCGTTCCTCGTTGAGTTGGCGGACGGTCTCCAGCACGCGGAGCTGGTGGTGCAAGTCGAGATAGGTCGTCGGCTCGTCGAGGAGGAGGACATCGGTGTCCTGTGCGAGCACCATGGCGATCCACGCGAGCTGGCTCTGTCCGCCCGAGAGGTTACCGATCTGCTTGTCGCGGATGTGCTCGACGCCCGCGAGGTCGATGGCGCGCTCGACCGCCTCGTGGTCGGCGTCGCTGACCTGCTCGAAGAAGCTCCGGTGGGGGTACCGGCCGTGGTAGACGAGGTCCTCGACGGTGAGCGACGTGGGCGAGTCGTGCTGCTGGGAGAGCATCCCCAACTCGCGGGCGAACGCCTTGTCGTCGTACTCGCTGATGGACTTCCCGTCGAGGTAGACGCTCCCGCTGTCGGGAGTGAGCTGTTTGGCGAGCGACTTCAGGAGCGTGCTCTTGCCGGAGCCGTTCGGCCCGACGAGCGCCGTGATTTCGCCGCGCGGGATGTCGATGCGGTCGCACTCGACGACCGGGCCCTCGCTCGTCGGGTACGAGAGTTCGAGCGCGTCGCCGGTGACCGCGCTCTCGCGGTCGGTCTCGCCTTCGACGCTCGCGTTTCCGCTGTCGTCAGCGGCCGTTTCGCCGTGTTGTGCCATCTGTCGGGGGTTCTCTGATTGCTGGTTCGACATCACACTTCACCGATGTTCTGCTGTTTGCGCATGAGATAGAGGAAGTACGGCCCGCCGACGAGGCCCGTGACGACCCCGACCGGAAGCTGAACCGGGTTGAGCGCGAGGCGCGCGCCCACGTCGGCGGCGACCATCAGCGCCGGGCCGGCGAACAGACAGCCGACGACGAGACGCTTGTAATCGCTGCCGACCACGTTCCGAACGAGGTGCGGGACGACGAGACCGACGAAGCCGACGATGCCGGCGACGGCGATGCTCGCCGCGGCCGCGAGGACCGCGACGCCCGAGAGGGCGAACCGCACCTTCTCGATGGACATCCCGAGCGAGCGGGCGGTCTGCTCGCCGAGGAGCAGGACGTTGAGCTGCCGAGAGCTCGCGAGCGCGAGGGTGACGGCGATAATCGACCACGGGAGGGCCATGCGGACCTGCTCCCAGTCGGTGCCGGTGAGCGAGCCGGTCGTCCACGCGATGGCCGACTGGACGACGCCGATGTCGTCGACGAAGAAGAAAAGCCCCGTCTGGAGGCTCTGGAAGACGGTGCCGACGATGACGCCCGCGAGGACGAGCCTGACCGGCGAGGTGCCGTTCTTCCACGCGATGAGGTAGACGAGGACGAACGCGAACATCCCGCCGAGCGCCGCCAGAAGCGGGAGGTACGCCGCGAGCCCCGAGAAGACGACGAGCGTGAGGAGGATGAGCAGTCCGGCCCCCGACGAGACGCCGAGGATGAAGGGACTGGCCAGTTCGTTCCGGGTGACCGCCTGAAAGATAGCGCCGGAGATAGCGAGGTTCGCGCCGACGAGGACGGCGACGAACACCCGCGGCAGTCGGATGTTCCAGACGATGAGCGTCTGTCGGCCGAGTTCGGGGAGTTCGCCACCGAGGAGGAACACCCGCCAGACCTGCGGGTCGAAGATGACCGCGGGGTCGAAGACGGCGCGCCACGCCTCGCCGATGGTCATCGAGAACGCGCCGAAACTGACCTGCACGAGGCCGCCGGCCACGACGACGACGAGGCTGGCGAGACAAAGCGATAGGAGCGAGCCGTCGATCCAGCCGAACAGCCGGGTCAGCGCCGACTCGGACGAGCGCTCTGTCGGCGTCGTCCCGCTCACTGCTCGACACCTCCGAGTTCGCGCCCGTCGAGGTAGTCAGCGAGCGCCTCGTCGGGGAGCGCGTCGAGGACGCGTTCGGTGCCGATTGTCTCGACGAGCCGCCGGATACCGCGGGACTCCGCGGCCTCGACTTCGCGGTCGGTCCGACGGGTGTCGAACGCCCGGTCGATGTAGGATTCGCGGAGGTCGGCGAGGCGCTCGTCGTCGACATCGGCGTCGTCGGGAACCTCGCTTTCGAACCACTCGCGCCAGCGGTCGCGGTCGCCCCACTCGCCGTGGAACTCGGTGTCGGCGCGGAGCCAGTCGTAGTGGCGCGCGAGGTCGCCCGGGAAGCCCCGCTCGCGACGGCGGTCCTCGATGAGACACCGGGCGACGTGACCGCCCTGTCCGGCGGCGATGCCGACCTGCGCGTTCCGGTCGCCCGAGGGCGCGGCGACGTACAGTCCCTCGACGGGGGTCCGCCCGTCGCCGTCGGCGTAATCGGAATCGAAGTGCTCGTGGACCTCGCCGTGGTGGTCGTGTTCCTCGAACATCGCGTCGTCGTCGTCGAGGCCGCGGAGGTAGTCGCCGTCGTACCACGCGGCGGCGACGACGTAGTCGGCCTCGACCCGGCGACCCTCCTGCGTGCGGACGACGAAGCGGGGGGCGTCGGCGTCGTCCGCGTCCGACTCGGTCTCGCTCGCGTCCGTGACCTCACTCTCGTCGCCCGGTCGCTCGACCGAGACGACCATGTCCGCGACGTAGTCAGCGCCGACCTCGGCGAGGTGTTCGTGCACGAGCGCGGTGAAGGTGTCCACGCCGATACCGGCGGGGAAGCCGAGGTAGTTTTCGAGGTAGGCACACCGACGCAAGGCCGCGTTGCCCCGGTCGAAAACGACGGTGTCGAGGCCGTACCGCGCGGTGAAGACGGCCGCGGCGCATCCGGTGGGACCCCCGCCGACGACGACCACGTCCGCCGAGTCGAGGTCGGAGTCGGAGTCGGTGCCTCGGGCGGTCACGGCTCAGACCGCCCCCGTGAGAACGGCCCGTCGAAACGCGTGGTCGAAGTCGACTCCGTCTTCGTTCATACGTTTTAGGCGTCCCTAATACAATAAACCACTTTCGGATTTTAGGGACTCCTAAACGTACCGACACGCTTCGAAATACCCCGGAGAGAGGCTCACGAACGCGAATATTCGACGATACCGGCCGAGAGAAACGGCGGCGAACGGGGCCGGGGCGTCCCCCTCAGCCGAGGAGGTACTTGAGCGCGGGCCGACGGCGGACGAACTCCATCTCTTCGAGGTACGCGTCGAGGCCGAGGACGCGGCCCGCGGCGAGCGCGCCGACGACGAGGAACATCACGAGTCCCAGCAGGTCGCCGTTGACCAGCCCGTGACCCCACTCGGCGTTGCCGAGGTAGAAGAACGTCATGAGGAACGTCCCCCCGGCGGCGGCGAGGCGGACCGCGGCCCCGGTGACGAGCGCGAACCCGATGAGCGTCTCACCCAGCGGGACCACGAAGTTCGTGAATTCGAGCATCACCGGCGTCTGGCCGACCCACGCGAGGAACGCGTGGACCGGACCGGGCGCGCCGGTGGTGCCGTTGACGAGCCAGCCGCCCGCGTTAAACGGCTCGGCGGCGAGGTACTTCGTCACCCCCGCGTGGAGGAACCAGTACCCCGTGACGAGCCGGGCGAACACGAGCACGTAGCCGGTGACGCCCTCGGCGTAGTCGAACTCCATCCGGTTCCCCAGCATCTCGATTTCGCCGGTTGCGGCCATCGTCCGTCACCTCACATGTGAAGCGTGGGGCGCCGGGAGGGTATAAACCCGGACCGATTTTCGAGTCCTCGGAATCTGGGAATCGGCGGCGCGGTCACTCGGGCGTGATGACGACCCCGTCGTCGTCCGCGTGGTCCATCGACACCTCGTGTCGCGTGTGGCGGGCGTGCGTGCGGGCCCACCGGCGGGCGCTGGCCTCGGAGAGGAACTGCTCGCCGTCGGGACACCGCCGACAGCTGACGACCCACGGCGAAACGTCGTCCGGGAAGTGGCCGGTGTGCCGGCGGTGGTCGAGCGCGAACTGCTCGACCGACTGGTTCCCTAACTGTAGCTCGTCGAGTTCGTAGGAGAGGTCCCACTCCTCGCCGCAGCGCGAACACGAGACGGTCGGCGTGTCGTCTATCGGAGCGGTGGGGGAGTGCGTGCGAAAGTCGTCGTCGCTCGGGGGAGACACAGACTGGATTCGGGCCGCGGCCTCTTGTAACCGCCTACAGCCGAAGTGAAAGACAGCCGAATGACAGGTCGCCGCGGAAACCGGCACAACTCCGCCTCGCCAACCGCCGTCTCACTCCGCGGTCGACTCCCAGTCTCTGACCAGCGCGACGGCGAAAACGGTTAGTAGGGCGGCGATACCGGCGTTTCGCGCGAAGTCCCCGATATCGCCGGCGGCGAGTCGAACGACGCCGAGCGCGAGGAGGAGCCCGATGGCGAGCGCGAACAGGACGGTCGCCCACGACCGCGCGTGCATGGTCGAGCGTAGCGGGTCGCCGGCTAAAACCGTTCAGGTCGGCGCGTCGAACCGACTTATCGGTCGCGCCGTCCGATGCTTCGAGTCTTCATCCTTCGAGCCTGCTCGCGGGGCCCGGCCCGTCGTCGCCTCGGGGTCAGGCGCTCGCGTCGTAGCCCGCGTCTTCGACGGCCGCGACGAGGGCGTCGGCGTCGGCGTCGCCTTCGACGGTCGCGCGCTCCGCCTCGCGGTCGGCGGTCGCGTCCTCGACGCCGTCGACGCCGGCGAGGGCGTCGGCGACGCGCTGTTCGCAGTGTTCGCAGGTCATCCCGGTGACGGTGAGGGTTGTCGGCATGCGGTTCGAGGTAGGGGCTTCTCGATTTAGTGGATTTCCCTTTCGTCGGTTCGCCGAACCACCGGTGTCGGCTTTCGAATCAAAAGCCGAACGCGGGGAACACCTATGACATCGCAGTGCCAAACGTGACCATGCGCGCGCTCGACGAAACCGACCTCCACATCCTCGAACTCCTCGCCGAAGACGCCCGCCGACCGTTCAGCGACATCTCCGCCGAAGTCGGGCTCTCCGCGCCGGCGGTCTCCGACCGCATCGACCGCCTCAGCGAGGAGGGCATCATCCGCCGCTTCACCGTCGACCTCGACCAGTCGACGCTCTCGGGCGGGACGCCCGTCCTCGTCAGACTCACCGTCCGCCCGGAGTTCGTCGACGAGGTCCGCGACGCCCTCCGCGAGGCCGACCCGGTCCAACACCTGTTCGTCGCGGCCGACGGGGAAGTGACCGCCCACGCCCGACTCGACGGAGGATCCGTCCGCGCCCAGTTGGACGACCTCGTGGACCTCTCACGGGTCCGCGACTACGAAGTGAGCCTCGTGGAGTCCGCCGAGTGGACGCCGACGGTCAACGGGACCGGATTCGCCCTCGAATGCGCCGAGTGCGGCAACACGGTGACGAGCGAGGGCGAGAGCGCCCGCATCGGCGGGACGCTCTACCACTTCTGCTGTTCGTCCTGCCTCGGCCGGTTCGAAGACCGATACGACCGCCTCGAAGCCGGCGCGAACGACGACTGACCGGGGTGACGGCGGGTGGGTGCCGCGGTCGGTGGCTGAGCGTCGGAATCGGCGGTTTCGAATCCAAAGTTCCGCCCCTCACGGGCGCTCGGTTCTGAAGGGGAAACCGAGGTAAGAGAGGGGTGCGTACGTACAGACGACATGAGTAGCCGAACGGCCCACTTAGACATCCGCGGGATGAGTTGCGCGAACTGCTCGCGCACCGTCGGCGAGGCGTTGGAGGCGCTCGACGGCGTGACGAGCGCCAACGTCAACTTCGCCACCGACGAGGGTTCCGTGGAGTACGACCCCGAGGAGGTACCGCTCGGCGAGCTATACGACGCCATCGAGGACGCCGGCTACGAGGCGCTCTCGGAGAGCCGGACCATCGGCATCACCGGGATGAGCTGTGCGAACTGCGCCGACGCCAACCGGAAGTCCTTGGAGTCGGTACCGGGCGTCGTCGACGCCGAGGTCAACTTCGCCACCGACGAGGCGCACGTCACCTACAACCCCGCCGACGCGAGCCTCGACGACATGTATCGGGCGGTCGAGGACGCCGGCTACACGCCCGTCCGCGAGGACGGCGACGACGAGGGAGACGCAGAGGACGCCCGCGACGCCGCCCGCAACGAGGAGATTCGCCGACAGAAGCGCCTGACGCTGTTCGGCGCGGCGCTGTCGCTCCCGCTTTTGGCGATGCTCGCGGTCGAACTGTTCGGCGGCGGCCTCCCCGAGACGATTCCCGGCACCGGCGTCCCGGTCGGCTGGGTCGGCTTCGCGTTCGCCACGCCGGTGCAGGTCTTCCTCGGCCGCGAGTTCTACGAGAACTCCTACACGGCGCTCGTCCGGAACCGCACCGCCAACATGGACGTGCTCATCGCCATGGGGTCGTCCACGGCGTACGTCTACTCGATTGCCGTCCTCGGCGGTCTCCTCGCCGGTAGTCTCTACTTCGACACCGCAGCGCTCATCTTGGTGTTCATCACCCTCGGGAACTACCTCGAAGCGCGCTCGAAGGGACAGGCCTCGGAGGCGCTCCGGACCCTCCTCGAACTCGAAGCCGACACCGCGACGCTCGTCGACGACGACGGGACCGAACGCGAGGTCCCCCGCGACGAGGTCGCGGTCGGCGACCGCATGAAGGTCCGTCCCGGCGAGAAGATTCCGACCGACGGCGTCGTCGTCGACGGCGACTCCGCGGTCGACGAGTCGATGGTCACCGGCGAGTCCGTCCCCGTCTCGAAGGCCGAAGGCGACGAGGTCGTCGGCTCGACGGTGAACCAAAACGGCGTCCTCGTGGTCGAAGCGACCAAGGTCGGCTCCGAGACGGCCATCCAGCAGATCGTCTCGCTCGTCAAGGAGGCGCAGGGCCGCCAGCCCGAGATTCAGAACCTCGCCGACCGCATCTCGGCGTACTTCGTGCCCGCGGTCATCGCCAACGCCCTCCTGTGGGGCGTCGTCTGGTTCCTCTTCCCCGAGGCGCTTTCCGGCTTCATCCGGTCGCTCCCGCTTTGGGGACTCGTCGCCGGCGGCCCCGTCGCCGCGGGCGGCGCGGTCTCGACGTTCGAGTTCGCCGTCGTCGTCTTCGCGTCGGCCGTGCTCATCGCCTGCCCCTGCGCGCTCGGCCTCGCGACCCCGGCCGCGACGATGGTCGGAACCGCAATCGGCGCGCAAAACGGCGTCCTGTTCAAGGGCGGTGACGTGCTCGAACGCGTCAAGGACGTCGAGACGGTCGTCTTCGACAAGACCGGCACGCTCACCAAAGGCGAGATGACGCTGACCGACGTGGTCGCCGTCGGCCCCGCCGCCGACGGCTCCGGCGTCGTCACCGCAGCCGACGAGACGCTCGACGAGGACGCCGTGCTCCGCTACGCCGCCTCGGCCGAGCGCAACAGCGAACACCCGCTGGCCCGCGCCATCGTTGCCGGCGCGGAAGACCGCGGCCTCGACCTCGCGGAGCCGGACGACTTCGAGAACGTCCCCGGCCACGGGATTCGCGCGACCGTCGACGGGAAGCCCGTCCTCGTCGGCAACCGCAAACTCCTCTCGGACGCGGGCGTCGACCCCGCGCCGGCCGAGGACGCGCTCCGCGACCTCGAACGCGAGGGCAAGACCGCGATGCTCGTCGCGGTCGACGGCGACCTCGCGGGCGTCGTCGCCGACGCGGACGAGATCAAGGAGTCTGCCGCCGACGCCGTCGCCGCGCTCCGCGACCGCGACGTGACCGTCCACATGATTACCGGCGACAACGAGCGCACCGCCCGCGCCGTCGCCGAGCAGGTCGGCATCGACCCCGACAACGTCAGCGCCGGCGTCCTCCCCGAGGACAAGGCCGACGCCGTCGAGTCCCTGCAGGCCGACGGGACGAGAGTCATGATGGTCGGCGACGGCGTCAACGACGCGCCCGCCCTCGCCGCCGCGTACGTCGGCACCGCGCTCGGCTCCGGCACCGACGTGGCTATCGAGGCCGCCGACGTGACGCTCATGCGCGACGACCCGCTCGACGTGGTGAAAGCCATCCGCATCTCCGCGGGGACGCTCGCCAAAATCAAACAGAACCTGTTCTGGGCGCTCGGCTACAACACCGCGATGATTCCGCTCGCGTCGCTCGGCCTCCTCCAGCCGGTGTTCGCCGCGGGCGCGATGGCGCTGTCGTCTGTGTCCGTCCTCACGAACAGCCTCCTGTTCCGGGCCTACACGCCGGACCACGACTACCACTTCCTCGACTTCCTCCGCCGGTAGTCGGTCCGCCGTCTTCGCTTTTCTCCTCGCGCCGCGATTCTTCCCGGTGATGACGCATCGACTGTCCGCGTGGACGGAGCCGTGGCTCATGGCCGCCGTCGGCGCGTTCCTCGTCCTCGTCGGGGTCGGAACGCTCGTGGGGGCCCCGTGGCGCTACGCCGCCAGCGATTCGGTCGTCGCGATCGCGGCGTTCCAGATACTCGGGTCGCTGTCAGCTATCGCCATCGGAATGGGAGTCGCGCGGCTCGACGCGGGCAGCGCGCGCAAAAAACGGTGACCGACGCGGCGTTCAGTACCGCGACGGGAGGAACGCCATGCCGATGAGGAGGACGATAGTGGTGAACGAGACGATGGTGACACCCCAGAGGCCGTTTTCCGTCTCGTGGAAGTGCTCGATTTCGGACAGCTGAGTCTGATAGCTGTCGTAGTTCTGCGTCAGGACGAGCGTCTCGCCGTCCGGGAAGTACGCGAGGTACTGCTGTCCGGAGAGAGTCAGGTTCGCCTCGTTGTCGACAGTGACGGTGTTCTCCTCGGGGGCGAACCACTCGACGGTCGCGCCGGAAGTCTCGACGGCGGCGACGGTGACAGACTGGTTGTTGTAGTCGAAGGAGTCGCCCTCGGCGACGGTTCGCGTCTCGTTTTCCGGGAAGTACTCGTCGACCGAGACGAGCGTCGAGTCGTTGATGACGACGTAGCGCTCGCCGTCACGGGTGACGGTCTGGTTGTCGGCGTTCGAGTCCGACTGCAGGATCGCCGTCTCGTTGTACAGTTCGACCAGCGTCGCCTCGCTGGGCTCGGAGACGTTGGCGATCTCGACACGGTAGTCCGTGTCGTCGAGCGTGACGGTGCTCTCGTTGTCCCACGTCTCCGTGTAACGGGCCGAATCGTTCACGTACGTGAGCTCGCCGGAACGGACCAGCGTGGTGCCGCCACCGTGGCCGCCCGATTCCTCTTCTTCGGTTATCGACGATACCGTGTACGCCTGGTCGCTACCGGGGACGGAGAACTCGTCTCCCTGTGCCAGCGAGTACTCGGGGTTCTCGAAACTGACCGACGGCGTCGATGCAGTCGCGATGAGCGAGTATGCACCGGCACCGATGACCAGGAAGAACACGACGGAGATGACCGCGGCGCGTCGTTGCATGGTTTCGGCATGGGCCACGCGGCGTATAACGATTACTTTTCCTCGGAGCGTGTCACCGCGTCGCGCGACCGCCGGCGACGACGCTCACCCTCAATACGGCGGGGCGGGCGAGCGGTCGCGGTCCCGGAGCGTCGAGACGGCTTGAATCTGTCGACCCAACGGACGTACTGCGAGTTACTGACCAGTCGCGCGACAGTACCGCATCGTGATGAGCGACGCGCGGGGGTGGCCGCGTCACGTAACAGTTGGAACTCGTCCCCGATCAATTCGGCTTCCTCGGCGCGCGCACGGTCGCAGAACGGACCCACGAACGAGCGGCGGCGCTCGGTGACGACCACGGCCGCCGGCAACGATGACTCTCGGGACGGTGAACGTGCGATCCGTGGAGACTACGGTTTCGCTCCCCGAAGCCGGTTCGAGCGCGGAAGACCGCGCCGGACGCACTCGAAGCACAGTCGTGCGATAGCGTCGCCACTCGCTGATTCGATTCCGGGACGCGCGCTCACGGGAGCAACATCCGAAACGAAAAGCCAAGGGCCGGATTTGAACCGGCGGGGGTTCCGCTCTGCAGGCGGATGCGTTGGGCCGAACTCTGCCACCTTGGCGCAGTTACTGGTATCCCTGTCTTGTGCTTAAGCCTGACGGTGTGCGACCTGAGTCGGGCGTTTTCGGTGTCTCGACTCGACGCGGTCGCTCTGAGTGTGTGCATGCGAGCGGCGCTCCGCTCGCTGTAAATGAAAAAAGCCCACTGGACCGAAGTCCAGTGGGCTCTGTATGAGTGGGGGGCGGCGAACTGGATTTCCCAGAGGATCGCTCACTCCAGTACTGACCAGAACGCAGGTGAGCTTAACTTCCGTGTTCGGGATGGGTACGGGTGGAACCTCACCGCTCTGGCCGCCTTAATGCCGATCAGCGGAATCGAACCGCTGTCATACCAATATCGGTCGGGTCGTCGTACCAATGTATACGTGCAATCCAGTTTGCGCCTGGACCCGTTCTCGGGTCTCAGTGCGTATGAATGTGGCTTGGACTGTTAGTGCTCGCGGGCTTAACAACTCGTTGCCTCGTTGCGTACAC
>NZ_CABPRH010000013.1:0-93399 GCF_902410085.1 Haloferax sp. KTX1
CCGCCGACACTGTCGCCCGACCACTCAGACGACCGCGGTGCGGTCGCTCCGTCCGTCGACTGCGACTACCCCGAACGCCCCGGTAACGGAGTCAAACGGCGTCTCAGGCCGGTTCCTCGAAGGGTGCGAAGCGCCCGTTGATATCCCACTCGTGGATACAGTAGGCGCTTCCGACCTGTTTTTCGCCGTCCGCTTCGGCGACGAGCCACGTCGCGGCGTCGTCGTCCCAGCGTTCCACCCGACCACAGCGCTCGCAGACGCGTCGCGTCGGCCGTCGAAGTTGGGGTTCCATACGTGTGAGACCGATTTCCGGGCAAAAAAGCCCATCGCCGTCGGCAGTTTCGCGGTCGGTCCCTCGAACGCCTGCCCGCGGCTCCGACCCGACCTCGACGAGTCGGTTGTGCGCGGGACGAACACGCATCGCCCGGAACCGATGGGACTTACGGGACGGGGCGCGGAGGTGTTCGCATGGGCTTTCACACCTTCGACGCCGACAGGGCGGCGAAGCTCGACGACCCCGCGCGATTCCGCTTCGTCTCGCGGGAGGAACTGCTGTCGCACCTCGGCGTCGGCCCCGACCGCGTCGTCGCCGACCTCGGGAGCGGGACCGGCTTTTTCACCGACGAGGTCGCCCCCTTCGTCGGCACGCTCTACGCCGTGGACGTACAGGAGGTCATGCACGACTACTACCGCGAGAAGGGCGCGCCCGACAACGTCGAGTTCGTCACGGCCGACGTGGCGTCGCTCCCGCTCGACGACGACCACCTCGATGCCGCCTTCTCGACGATGACGTACCACGAGTTCGCCACCGACGACGCCCTCGCGGAACTCGCCCGCGTCGTCCGCCCCGGCGGCATCGTGGTCGTGGTCGATTGGTCCACAGCCGGCTCGGGTGAGGACGGCCCGCCGCGCGACGAGCGGTTCGGCCTCGGCGACGCCGTCTCGGCGCTCGAATCGACCGGCTTCACCGTCTCTCACGGCGAGACGCGACGCGAGACGTTCGTCTGCGTCGCCCGGCGCTGACGCTGCCCCGTCAGCGAACCGCGCCGCCGCCTCAGATAGAACTGAACAGTATTGGTTCCTGTCCTCCATTTGTTTCTCGTTCTAGACGCCTCACGCCGGATAATATTAACATCCTAGAGTAATTTGGTGAATATCAGGACAACGCTTACCACCGCATCCGTGGTACTACAACTCATGGTACTAAATAACTCAGTCATCGACGACTATCGTTCGACGGAGGGCTACTACGAGTGTCGCTCCTGTCGAACGCGAACCGTCAGCGAGACTCACCTGTCGTCGTGCCCGGACTGCGGCGGGTCGGTTCGAAACATCGCCGTCGCCCGCGAGTGAGTGTCGTTCGCGCGAGCCGCAGAGTCCGGGTCCGCCCGTAACCGTCCGACTTCCTTCTCACGGGAGTCGTCGCCCCGTCGTGGTGCTGGCGACCGCGCTCCCGTTCAGGACTCGATGACGTCCGTGTAGCGGTCGACGAGCAGGACCACTGCCGCGCCGACGACGGCCGCCACGGCGAACGTGGCGTACAGTCCGGTCGTCCACGACTCCCCCGCGGCGACGAGTTCCTCCGTGCTCTTCACCACCGGCGCGCGCAGCGCCCCGACGATGAGGCTCACGAGGAACGCGAGCGTCGCCCGTCGGTGGTGTTCGAGCGCCCAGCGGACGACGTGTGCGATGCTGAACAGGCCGACGACGGCCCCGAGCATGAACGTGACGACGACCGTCCCCGGTTCGATGACGACAGACAGCGGCGCGCCGCCGGCGACGTCGATGAGGCTGTCGAGGAACGTGTTGAGCGCCGCGGTCATGTACTCGTACTGGCCGAGAATCAACAGGAGGAGCGACCCCGAGACGCCGGGCAGAATCATCGCGCTGACGGCGATGCCGCCGGCGAACGCGATGGCTGGGAGCGAGTGTCCGGCCACCCCGGCACCGCCGCCGGAGGCGACGAACGCGATGAGGAAGCCGGAGACGGCGGCCGCGATTTGACGCGGGCCGTCGAGCGACACCTGTGCGTACAGGACCACCGCCGACGCGGCGATGAGCCCGAAGAAAAAGCCGTACGTCGGGACCGGTGCCTCGTTGAGCGCGATGTGGAGCACGCGCATCACGGTCACGATGGCGGTGGCGATACCCGCGCCGAGCGCGAGCAGAAAGCCGATATCGACTTCGCGCATCGCGTCGATGGCGTCGGCTCTGCGTCCGGGGACGACGACGCCGAGGACGCGTTTGATGCGACCGGGCGTGATGGCCGTCACCGCGCCGATGAGCCGTTCGTAGATGCCAGTGATGAGCGCGATAGTACCGCCCGAGACGCCCGGCACGGCGTCGGCGGCCCCCATACAGACGCCTTTCAGGTAGATGAGAAGCCACGAGAAACGGGCCGTCGACCCGTCTGAGTTCCTCGACATTGCGTTGTCGGATGCTCTCTCGGGGAGGATATCAGTCCACCGTTCGAGATTCCGGTGCGCTCGGGAGTGAGCCGTACTCGGAAAGAATCAAAGCTCACGGCGCTCACAACTCTGTCAATGAAGCTCAGCATCATCGGCAGCGGGTACGTCGGCACGACGGTCGCGGCCTGCTTCGCGGAGCTCGGCCACCACGTCGTCAACGTCGACATCGACGACGATATCGTTCGGGCGTTGAACGAGGGCCGGTGCCCGATTCACGAGCCCGGTCTGGCCGACCTCGTCGAACGGCACGCGGGAGACCGACTCCGGGCGACGACCGACTACGACGAGGTTCTCGACACGGATGCGACGTTTCTCGCCCTCCCGACCCCGTCGAACGACGACGGCAGTATCGACCTCGGCGCGATGAAGGCCGCGGCGACGTCGCTCGGCGAGACGCTGGCGCGGAAAGACGGCGCGCATCTCGTCGTCACCAAAAGTACGGTCGTCCCGACGACGACGGTCGACGTCATCGGACCGCGAATCGAGGAGGCGTCCGGGAAACGCGTCGGCGAGGGGTTCGATATCGCGATGAATCCCGAATTCCTCCGCGAGGGAACCGCCGTCGACGACTTCCTCGCCCCGGACAAAATTGTCCTCGGCGCACAGACCGACCGAGCGCACGAGCGACTCGCCGAGATTTTCGCCCCGCTCGTCGAACGCGCCGGGAACCCGCCGGTCGTCGAGACCGGCATCAGCGAAGCCGAGATGATAAAGTACGCCAACAACGCCTTCCTCGCGTCGAAGATCAGCCTCGCCAACGACCTCGCGAACATCTGCAAGGAGTTCGGCGTCGACTCCGCGGAGGTGTTGGAGACCATCGGTCTCGACGCCCGTATCGGCTCGGCGTTCCTCGGTGCGGGTCTCGGTTGGGGCGGGTCGTGCTTCCCGAAGGACACGGCCGCGATCATCGCCGCCGCCCGCGGTCGGGGCTACGAACCGCGCCTTTTGCAGGCCGCCGTCGATGTCAACGACGGCCAACCGGAGCGAATGCTCGACCTCCTCCGCGAGCGATTCGACCCCGACGGCAAGCGCGTCGCCGTCCTCGGGCTCGCGTTCAAGCCCGGCACCGACGACATCCGGAAGTCGCGGGCGACGTTACTCATCGGTTCGCTCCTCGACGCCGGAGCCGACGTCGTCGGGTACGACCCCGTCGCAACCGAAAACATGCGCGAGCGGTTCCCCGACATCGAGTACGCCGACTCGGCCGCAGACGCGCTCGCGGGCGCCGATGCGGCGCTCGTCGCGACCGACTGGGACGAGTTCGCGGCGCTCGACGACGAGTTCGACGCCATGCGCTCGCCCGTCGTCATCGACGGTCGCCGCATCGTCACTCGACGCGAGGGAATCGACTACGAGTCGCTCGTCTAAGGTCCCCACGAATCACTCTCCGAATCTCGGCCTCGAAGAAGAAAAAGCCGTCAGCGCCGCCGTTCGTTTCGTTACGGGGCGACCGTGACCGCACCGGCGTCGACTGACGCCGAGGTCGACGCCGACTCGTTCGTCTGCGAGTCGTCTGACGAGGAGTTCCCGGTCAGGTCGAGTTCCTCTTCGTTCCGTTCGAGGGTGACCTGCACGGCACCGTCTTCGGCACCGTTGACGAGGCCCTCCTCGACGGCGACGTTCTCCGCCTGGTAGGTGACGATAGTGCTGTTTCCGGCGACCGAGGTCGGCCCGGTGAACGCGTAGCCGCCCGTCGCGCGGACGCTGACGTTCGTGTAGCCGTTGTTCGGGCCGTACTCATCGTAGCCGGTCGTGGAGTACGGGAGCGTCATCGTGAACTCACCGTCGGCGTCGGTCTGCGCCTGCTGCGTGTAGGTGAAGTTCGTGCCCGTCGTCAGGTCGCGCATCTGGACGCGCGCGGTTACCGTCGCGTTGGCCGGGGCACCGCTGCCTTCGACCGTCGCGCCGGGGACGCGCTCGAACGTCTTGACCCACGAGGGGTTGTTGGGGACGAGCGCCTGCGGCTGGATGCCGTAGGTGTTGCCCTCCCTGACGATGGAGTTCTGGTAAGCTCCCGAGCGGAGCGCCGAACTGTTCGAGGACTTCACGAGGCGGTAGTGTTCGAGCGCGGCAACGCGCTCCTCGGGGAACGTGCCGAGACCGCCGATCTGTGAGGTCGGGTCGTTCGCGACGTACTCCTCTGCCGCGGTCATGTTGTCGAACACCCTGACCGCCTGCCCGTCCGAGGGCGTCACTCTGAACGTCGCCGAGCCGTCGGCGGACGTGCGCTCTTCCCAATCGACGACGATGGGCGACGCCTCGCGGGCGCTGCCGTGGTACGCGTAGAGCCGAACCATCAGGCTCTCGTAGTAACGCTGGTCCTTGACGTTCGATGCGGCGGCGATAGTCGTCTGCCCGTTCTGCTCTTGCAGCCGGTACATCGGACTGTAGAAGTCCGACGTGGAGACGTTCGACTCGTCGTAGAAGACGGTCGGCGCACTGAACTTCGAGTCGGTCGAAGCCATCTGCCAGTCGACCATGACGTAGCGGGTCTGGTCGCCTTCGCCGTCGTCACCCATCGAGCTGAGAACCGATTCGGCCTGCTGTTCGTCGTCGGCGAGGAGGAAGTTCGCTGCCTCCGTCGCACCTTCCTGGAACGGGTTCGCGTTCGGGATGCGTTCGCCGAGGACGGTAATCCAGTGACCGTAATCCCACCAGGACATGACGCCGTACGAACCGTCCGGATAGTCGAAGTCGTCTGCGCGCTCGTACGTCTCGTAGTACTCCATCCGGTTCGATGCGCCACCGAACTCTCCTTCCTCAGGCGTGTTGTTCTGCATCCAGGTGAGGCTTCCGTCCCACTCCGTGACGGTTCCTGGACCGGTTTGAGACGCTTGCATGGCGTTCTGAGACACGCCGCCGTTACCGAGTTGGATCGGGATAATCAGGACGGGTGTGAGGATGAGGAGAACGGCAATCACGACTGCCGCGACCTGTCCATATGAGATGTCCGAGAGGCGATCGGCGGTCGCGAGGCCGATGAAGTCGATTCCGAGAACTTCTCGGAGGAGGTAGGCGTTCATCACCGCGACGACCACCGCGAGGTAGTAGTTGAAACGAACCTGCGTGAACGCTGCCGAAGTGATGATCGCTGCCCACACGAGGATGAACAGATGTTCGCTCTCGTAGTCGGCTTGCATCAACGCGCCCACGATGAGTGCGGTGACGATGGCGAGACTGACGAGCGACGATTCGACGCCGAGGGCACTGCCGAGCCCTGCCGGAAGCGCTGGTACCAAGAAGAGTACACCGATGAGAATCAGGCTGCCGGTGACGTATCCAATCTTCCGCGAGTTTCCACCCTGGACGAGTGGTTTCGAGACGAGCCACACTGCCGCGAGAGCTCCTGTAAAGAAGGTGAAGCCGTACTCGGACATGATACGACCGACAGCAGTCTGCCCGCTCGACTGGAGTATGTTCGCTGCGAGGAACGGTTGTGCCTCTCCGATGGTCCGAGTGGCTGCACCGGCGCTGAAGCCGACCGTGCGGAGGAAGTTAGTTGTGATCTGGCTGAAAGCATCAGGGAGAATGACAGCTAGTAGAGCCATAGCAACGAGGCCGATGACAGCAACAGCAATGGGGTATCCTCGGCCATCGACATCGTTCGACTCCCACCAGCGAGCGAGTGCGGCAAGGAAGCCAGCACCGAGAGCGATACCGAACGAGAACAGCGGTTGAATGAGACTGAATTGGGTAATACTGAACGAAGTATCGGACAGTGGGACGAACATCAAGACACCGGTGACGAGCGTCGAGACGACACCGACGAATGCGACATGTTCGGGAGACTGCCCACGAACGAAGTCAGAAACCATCGCAAGGATCAAAAAGAGACCAAAGATGCCAACGAGGAGGATGCCTGGCGGCCACGACCACATGTAGACCGCCATGGCGACGCCAGCAAGCGCGGACCACTTGAGGGGATCGCGGAGGGCGTCTAAGTCGCGGGCCTCAACGAGCTCCCAGACGGGCTTTTCCCGGTCTGCGACACGAAGAGCAATCATAACCGCGAGGACTGCGAAGCCTTGGAAGAACGGCTCGGCGATGTTGTGGTCTGCGAATCCGACGAGACCACGTTGAAGGAAAGTCCCGGGTAGGAGCATCAGGATGAGGACTCCCAAAAGGCCACCAAGGCGTCCGCCAAGTCTGCGGCCGATCAAGAACGTTGGAATGGCGACGAGCGTACCAAAGACTGCCGGAGCCACGAGGAGCGTCTTCGCGATTAAATCCGCGGAGGGGCTCCCGAGCCCAATGATGAGTGCGACCGTCGCAATTATTTGGTCGTAGATAGTGCCGAACTGACCGACACTCGTCCCGAACGGGAAATTCGTCCACGGGTCGAACGGCATTGTGGAGGGCCAATTGCGAACCGTGTACGAAACTTCGCGGAGGTGGTACCACGCGTCGTTTCCTGAGAAAAGGACATCACCATCTCTGATGAAATTGCTGTACGACCGGAGACGAATAGCCAACATAGTGACTAATATCACGAGGAGGGCGGGAACGTGATACCAGTCTTTGAACAGTTCGAGGACCGACTGAGAATCGAGGCCCTCTGTACGTTCAGAGTCTACGCTCATTGATTCGATGGATTCGGAAAACGCGCATAAGTCTTGTGAAAGTCGGTCTTCAAAACCTCCCCTCTAGGCACGTTACATACTCTCAAGAAATCCACGTTTCGTCACACGATTACCTGACGATCACCGACTCTCGTACCAGTCGACGTACCGCTCGATTCCTTCCTCGAAGTCGACTCTTGGTTCCCAGTCGAGTTCATCCCGTGCTCGGGACGTGTCCGAGACGTACACTTTTTGATCTCCTTCACGCCACTCGTCGAAGGAGATGTCGGTACGCTTGTCCGACTTTTCTTCGAGGAGGTCGAGGAATTCGAGGAGACTCGTAGTGTTCTCCGTGCCGCCACCCATGTTGTAGACCGCAGACTTGCCGTCAGGATCTGAGAGAAATGCGTCATAGGCGCGAACGAGATCTTTCACATAGAGGACATCACGAACCTGCTTTCCGTCTCCGAAGATGGTCAGCGGTTCGTCGTTGAGCGTACTAATTGCAAAGTGAGCGACCCATCCCTGATCTTCATTTCCGAACTGGCGTGTCCCATAGATACAACTCATGCGGAACGCTGCTGCTTGTACTTCGTTTCGCTTTGTATAGTCCTGCACGTAGAGGTCAGCTGCGAGTTTTGAGACGCCGTATGGTGTGTGTTCGCACCCGTCGATAGAAAGGGACTCGGGAATTCCCTGATCGAAGTCTGGGTCATCGTACCAGTAACGACTCTCTTCTTCGTGGACAGGGATGTCGTTGACGTTGTTTCCGTACACTTTGTTCGTCGAGGCGAGCACCACCGCAGGGTCGCTGTCTGCTTTCCGTGCAGCTTCGAGGACATTGAACGTTCCTTCGGCATTCACTTCGAAATCCGTCCGTGGGTCGGTCAGCGAAGCCGTGACTGCAACTTGGCCAGCGGTGTGAACAATCGCGTCGTGCCCTTCGACGATGGATTCGAGCGTATCGGCGTCGCGGATGTCAGCTTCGACGAGATTGACGTCGGGGTAGTTTTCCTTGATGAACTCCCAGTTGTATGCTGCGGTGTTCCGACTCTCGTCTGCCTTTTCGAGGGTCTCGATTCGGCTTAGGTTGTCGAGTGCGGTGACGTTGGCTCCCTGTTCTGCGTAGTATTCGACTGCGTGACTGCCAACGAAGCCCGCGCCGCCCGTGACGAGGACGTTCTCAGGGTTGCTCATGTGTAACGTCTGAGAATAGAAGGCGAAATCAGTTACTCCTCGACCCTACTATGTGTCTCGTTAACGTGTCTTTGGGTGACTCAATCTTCTCCGACGAGGCCCTTCTCTTCCAGTTCAGTTTGGGCCTCTTCGAAGCGATCTTCGGCATCCTGCGTTCGACCCCACTCGACGAGTTCTCGCATCCCTTGTTTAAATCCGACTTCGGCTTCGAATCCGATTTCTTCGGCCGCGAGCGCCGTATCTGGGAAGCAGTGTCGGATGTCTCCCTGGCGGAAGTCGTTGGCAATCTCTGGTTCTAGTTCACCATCTTTCCCGTACAGTTCGATGAGAGTCTGTGCAATGCTGTGAATCGTCTTCGGGTCACCGGTCCCGATGTTGAGAGCGACGTCGGAGGCGTCGGATTCCATCGCCAGGCGGTTCGCACGTGCTACGTCGCTCACGTGGATGAAGTCACGCGTCTGCTGGCCATCTTCGAAGATGAGCGGTGGGTTGTTGTTCTTGATACGACTGGAGAAAATAGCACAGACGCCAGTGTACGGGTTGTCCAGCGACTGACGACTTCCGTAGATATTGAAGTAACGAAGCGCGACAGCAGGAATATCGTAGGCTCTGCAGACAGAGAGTGTTAGTTCTTCTTGGTCTCTCTTCGAGATCGCATAGACACTCGTGCTCTCGCGTGGTTTCGATTCTGGCGTCGGAATCGGTTCCAGTTCAGCACCGCACTCGGAACAGACGTGTTCCCACTCCCCGGCTTTCATCTGCTCGGCATCGCGGAGCGGAGGGTACCGAATCTCGTCTTCTTCGGAACATCGGTACGCACCTTCTCCATACGAGGACATCGAGGATGCGACGATGACTTTCTCCAAGTCAATCTCTTCGTTGACGATAATATCGAGGATACGTGCCGTCGCTAACGTGTTGACCTCTACGTACTTCTCAATCTCGTACATCGACTGTCCTACCCCGACTGCACTGGCTTGATGGTTCAGGACGTCGGCGTCTTCCAGCAACTCCGTCATCAACTCTCTGTCTCGAATGTCACCCCAGATATACTCTACTTCGTCGTTGAGGTAGTCCGGTTTACCGACGTGAACCTGTTCGGTGAGATTGTCGACAACGGTTACATCGTACCCAAAACTCACCAGTTCATCGACGAGATGGCTTCCAATGAAGCCCGCGCCGCCTGTAACAAGCACGTGAGTCATGAACTAGTGTTGTGATGCCTTTACTAAAATCAGCTCGTTTTTGAACACAAGTGGTAACCGAACCGACCAAGTATATAGAGATATCTGACACATGTGGTTGTTTATAAGACGAATGGGGATGGAAATAGTCATACGACGTGATCTGTGGTGACTTAAGTATGAATCACAGAGATATTCATGTGTACCAAGAGACATATAGAATCCATTCTGTGTGGATAATTGCCTTTCGTAGTTCCGCTATTTATTGATCTGGATCAAACTCATCAATCGTATTTTTCAGCCCCTCCACTAATGACACCTTGGGTCTCCACGAGAGCATCTGTTTGGCTTTAGTAATATCTGGTTTACGTATCTCTGGATCGTCCTCTGGGAGTGGTTGATACGTCATGTCGGAGTCCGTGTCTACATTATCAAGTATTGTCTCTGCTAGCTGCTCAATCGTTATCTCATGGGTATTTCCGATGTTGATTACTTCTCCTGATGCGACAGAAGTTGACGCGTCTGCGAACCCACGGATACCTTTGATGAGGTCTGTAACGTAACAAAAACTCCGGGTCTGGCTGCCATCACCGTAGATAGTCAAGTCGTCGCCACGGATTGCCTGCGACAGAAAGTTCGGAATCACGCGACCATCATGAGGATCCATTCGAGGCCCGTAGGTGTTAAATATTCTAACTGTCCGAATATCCATACTATATCTCTGTCCATATGCGACTGCGAGAGCCTCGGAGAATCGTTTCGACTCATCATATGGTGCCCGTGGACCTCTGATATTGACATTACCGTTGTACGTCTCTGATTGAGGGTGTTCTTCGGGATTGCCGTACACCTCGCTCGTTGATGCGATGAGTGCACAGGCGTTGTGTTCACGAGCACACTCCAACGCATGTTTGGTCCCCAAGCTATTGGTCATCGCAATCTCAACAGCGTGTGACGCGAAGTCGTCTGGACTTGCGCGTGACGCCATGTGATAGACGATGTCTACGTCGTCGAACTCCGGGAATGTATCTCGGACGTCGTGTTTTTGGACAGTCAACTGCGATGACTCTACATGTGATAGGTTCTCAGGGCGCCCGCTCCCATAATTGTCGAGGACCGTGACTCGATACCTATCTTCAAGGAGACTATCTACGAGATGACTTCCAAGAAACCCGGCACCGCCGGTTACAACTGCGTGCTCCATTGCTTGTGATTGCTTTTCTGATGCACTTCTCCTTTCCGACATCGGTTAGAAATTTATACTGCTGTTATCACCGACGTTGAGGTTGTTCGCCTCGCTCTGAACGTCTGCGTTACTACCAATGATACTCTCGTCAATATTGACGCCCTGTAAGACGGCGTCTTTTCCAACAATACTGTTGGCGACGATACTCTGTTCTATCGTCGCACCGTCGTCGATACTCACATATGGGCCGACGACACTTGCCTCAACAGTGATGCTTTCACCAGCGTCGATAGGTGGGATAACTACGGAGTCACTGAGTTTTTCCTCACTGTCTGCATCAGCTCGTTCGAGGAGGACGCGGTTGGCCTTCAGAAGCGTCTCAGGGCGGCCACAGTCGTACCAGTCTTCGACTTCGAACGTGCGGAGGTTATACCCCTGTTCGACCATCCGCTGAAGTGCATCGGTTAACTGGAACTCGTTTCCAGCACCTACCAAGTTGTTGTCAATAAGATGTCTAAGGGCATCGAACATTGCGTCCGAATTCTCGATAATATATACACCACTGATCGCGAAGTTCGATGGTGGGTCGTCTGGTTTCTCGACGAGTCGGCTGACTTCGTTGTTGTTCATCTCAACGACCCCGTAATGGCTCGGCTCGGCTACTGTCTTAACGCCGATACTGCCATCGCTCTCCGGAAGTTCGTTGTGGGCCTCAATAAATGTATAAAAGCCGTTTTCGAAAAGCATGTCTCCAAGTGCAATGAGTAACTCGTCTCCACGTGCGACAGATTCGGCCTGATAGATACTGTGACCGAGACCTTTGGCGTTCTCTTGCTCAACGAATTCGAGCGAGAACTGGTCGGAAAACGCCGTTCTAGCGTACTCAATTATCTGTTCTTTCATTGTTCCACCGACGACAATGATAACTTCGTTAATCTCGGTTTCAGAGATGTTCTGGAGGATGTGTCCGAGAATCGGTTTTCCAGCTAACCGAACCATCCCTTTTGGTTTGGTATGCGTTTGGGGGTAGAGCCGTGTCCCTTGCCCTGCTGCTGGAATGATGGCTTTCATGAAAATGAAGTTTCTGTCCTCTGTCTAAAGTCTAGCGCCTCCATGCTAGACACCATCTCTCGAACTTGATCAATTTGTAATCCCAAATTGATATGAATCTAACAGGCACTATCTAGTTAAGCCAGTTTGAGGAACGAGCAGGTCGTTGAGTGTGTTCGGGATGAAGTTCGCAGACCTGCTCAGTGAGTTCTTTGCGACGGATTTAGAAGAAACTTGGGAGCGTGAGCGGGCAGCGACGCCTGTCAGGGCGTTCGCCGTCCAGTTCCACGCGACCGGCTGTTCACTCAGAGTGGCAAAAGAAGTTCTTCGATTACCGGCGTTGAACGGTTTCATCAAGCTGTTTGGAAGTGGTACATCGGCTTGCTGACAGCAGTCACAACCCGCCTGAGGCGAAGTCGAAGCGGGTTGCGGTTGATGAGACCGCTGTCAAAATCAATGGCGAGTGGTCTTGGTTGTACGCCGCAGTAGATATCGAGACAAAGCTGATTCTTGACGTCGAGTTGTTTGGACGACATGGTACCGATCCGGCTGCTGCATTTCTCCATCGACTCTCGGAGAAACACGATCTCTCAGACGCTGTGTTTCTCGTTGATGGCTACGGCTATCAGAGTGCCCTCTCGATTAGGGTTGAGCGGTCGGCTTGACTATGTCGAGCGAAACCTCACCGAAAAATATTTTACACCCTCAAAATGCGAGTTGACCGCTTCCATAATTCGTGGGTGGGCAGTCATGGGAGCGTCCGCGAGTAGTTCATACAATTTACGCAATACTATAACTCCCACCGAGCGCATCAAGCGTTCGATGGACGAGCCAGTCGAGGTGGTCACTAACTAGACAGTGCCGTCTAACACGATTCGCAATCCAGTTGATGGAAATCCTCACCGGTATTCTGTCCTTCCGAGTCTTCTCACACGCTTGGGACTGTCCTTGTAGACGACAATTGTTTGACTAGTAAATCAGAGTTCGTCAATCTCACCAAAGAATGCAGTGCCGCCTCCCTCACCAACACAGGCGTGGACCCCGGCATCAGCGTATAGTGAATATCCAATTTTCGTCTTGAAGAAGTCTGTACCACCAGCTACTTCAACAAAATCTTTTTGTTGATTTGCGCAAACAAACAGATTGTGCGTGTCGGTATAGTCACACCTCGCTATCCTCCAGTGATACACGGTGGCGGAGAAATTAGCGTCCAACTTCTTGCGAATACACTCTCGTCCCATGTTGAGTCTGTTGAAGTCTTCAGCTTCGACGGTAACGATTCAACATGTGTTGATGGTGTTACAGTACACCGATTCAGTAAACTCCCGCATCAAATCTTTGAAATTTCGAATGCTCTTGCGTACGTGCCATTGCGCAGAAAACTGAAGCAACTGGAGTCCTTTGATGTCCTTCATTCATACAACCTCGCATTGAACCCTTCTGTAGGCCGTGTTTCGATGCAACTGGACGTGCCCAGCGTAGCAACGCTGAATTCCTACGATTTACTTCCAAAATCCTCCTTTGGCATGGTCGCGGACCCACCACGTCGTCTTTACGAACTACTGGCGATGAGTACTACGGGTCGCATACTTCGAACTGAAACGAAGCGTATCGACCGGTTCATAACCCTCAGTGACGCGTCACGAAATATTTACCACGAGAACGGTTTCAACGATGTCTCGATCGATGTCGTCCCCAACATGCTTGACCCATCGTTTGATGTCCCCAAAGAAAAATCAGATTCTGAGGTGTATCAACTATTGTTCGTCGGTAGCCTAATCAAGGAAAAAGGAGTACGGTATCTTATTGAGGCAATGGCTGAGCTCCCATCCGACATTATTTTGCGGGTGGTTGGAACCGGAGAACAGCAAAAAAAACTCCATACCTTGGCTCACGAAATGAGCGTTAATTCCCGCGTCGAATTCACAGGGCAAGTTCCGTACGAACAACTCCAAAAGTACTATGCAAATTCTGATGTCTTTGTCCATCCAGGCGTCTGGCCAGAACCGTTCGGTCGAACATTATTAGAGGCGATGCAAGCAGGTCTCCCTGTCGTCGCCACTAACGTCGGAGGACCTTCCGAAATTGTTCCACAGGCCGAACTACGCTGTCCCCCTAAAGATGCGACTGCACTTGCTGAAGCAATCTCTCTAGCATTGGAGCGACTTGAGTTAGGAGACGAGAACAGAGAGTACGTTAACGAGAAATATTCACCAGATGTTGTCATCGACAGAATTCGCAAAGTATATCGGACCGCTATTAGTGAACATTAATGTACCTGTTTAAGAATTAATTGCACTTTTTAGCTCTCCAAACCGACTAAACACGCGTTCAAGAACGTACAAGATAGCCACATCTACTTTTCCAGACCGCCGCACAGCAATTGGAAAATAACCGAGTGAACCAACCATCCCGAGTAGAATTCGAAGGACTGACCGATTTATGTTGTATTTTTGATTGAAGTGATGAGTACCCTCCCCAGACCGTATAGCTCTATTGACGAAAGAACTCCAGTTATAGTCGTCGTTGTGCCTTACTGATATTGGAACAAATTTCATGTCGTATCCGGCATCTACGACCCGGCGTTGTAGATCGGCGTCTTCTCCAGCTGCAAGTGGAAATGACTCGTCGAAGCCATTCATCTCATCGAGAACCGACTGACGATACGCCACGTTCGCCGTGCCACCGACGGCCAAGTCACCCCGTCCACGGGTCGGTTGTTTCGGTTGTTGGTACGCCATCTCGTCACGAAAACGATGCGCACGGGCGAACATATTTGATTTCATCAATTTTTTTGAGGGGACTAAGTCTCCACCTACTGCTGCAACACCATCTTCAAACCCCTCCACTAAGGTCTCAACCCACTTCCGTGGGACGATGCAATCATCGTCTGTAAAGAGAATAAACTCCCCTGTTGCGTGTTGCCATCCGCGATTTCGAGCGGTTGCAGGACCTCCATTCTCTTGCCGGATTACGTGTACATCTTTCTGCCCCTCAAACTGATTTAAAATTGCGTGTTGGCGAGGCAATTTCGATCCGTCGTCGACAACAATCACTTCATAGTAGTCAACCGTTTGGCTACAGACTGACTCTAGCAGTGATTCGAGTTTCGACGGCCGCTCGTAAGTCGGTACGACAACAGATGCGCATATTTCGCTGGTCACGTAAAGAGAGTCCTGAACCCCTTCGTTCTGCGACCGTTCACAACTAAGAACTCTAGCATGGTCTCTTATGTCTGTATTCGAATGGCCTTGTATTAAATTGATTACTACCTACGTTCAGTACATCTTATTGTTGCCTTCTTCAATGGGAGGTCAAACAATTACTGAACGCGTTGTGCGCGATACGAGAACTATTTACCTGCTACGCTTTGAAATTGGAGTAGATGGGAACCGCTCGTTCTGGTATCGGTTGGTTAGTTGCTCAGATGGGTTCGCTCGTAGTCGCTTGGTTTGCGAGTGTCTATTTTGCGCGTGCTCTTGCTGATCCACAGACCGCACTTGGAACATTCTACGCCTTCGAAACAGGTGTTGCGTTCCTCATCCTTCTAGGAAATGGTGGTTTAAACGAGGCTATTGTCAAACGGGCTAGCGAAGGAGACGAAGCAAAGGAGTTTGCTTCGGCTGGTATACTCCTTTCGCTGTCGCTCGTTGTCTGTCTTTCTCTTCTCGTCGTTATCGCCTCTCCTCTTATCATCGATTTCTTCGATTTTGGGGGTTTGTCAGTGATAATACTATTATTGACATTATTCGCGTACCAAGCTAGAGATACAATGAATGCCCTCCTCGCAAGCGATTTCCAAGTCGGACGAACAGGAGGAGTCAACTTTTTGAACTCAGTTGGACAGGTACTCGTCCAAATATCTCTGGTCTCGATCGGTTTTGGTGCCGTCGCACTAATGATAGGGTATTCAGCCGGAGCAATTCTCGCGGCGATATTGGCAATCTTTCTTGTTTCAAAGAGATTTATCTTCGTTCGTCCTTCGAAATACCATTTTCAAAGTCTAATAAAGTTCGCACGATATAGCTTTTTGAATAATTTTGTTCAAAAATTTTACGATAATATCGATATAATCATTATCACTATTCTCGTTGGACGAGCAGCAACAGGCATTTATGGTATTGGGTTCCGATTCTCGCTCCCCGTTATGGTTGTGTCCAGTGCGATTAGCCGATCAGTGATGCCCGAGATCAGCAAGCAAGATACAGAAGGAAACCTAGAACGGATACGTGTCATACTTGCTGATTCAATTGTTCTTGGGTTATTTTTTGGGCTTCCTGCTCTTGCGGGATTTGCAGTTCTTGCACGGCCAACAATTGTCACGTTCTATACGGCAGAGTTTGCCTCTGCGACGTTGGTTGCACTTGGAGCAGTGGCAACACGCATCCCAGAGGGCCTAAGATCAACGGCAAGTACGGTGTTAAGCAGTATGGACCGTCCTGACATCACTTTTCGTGGGGGTGCGATTCTTATGACAGTCAATCTGGTTTTAGATCTACTGCTCGTACCAACAATCGGTATCATTGGTGCGGTTGCCGCTAGTTTTATCGGAATGTCGTTACAGCTTCTCTATCTCTCGTATCACCTATTTGATGTTGTGGAGATATCGTATTCGGAACTTCCCAGCCAAGAAGTAGGTGCTGAAGCAGTCGCTTCGATTGTTATGGCCAGCGTTGTCTACGGTGCCAAAACAACTGTATCTGATATGTCGTACATTGTTCTCATCGGATTAGTGTTGCTCGGAATTATTTCGTACCTCCTAGTGGTATTTCTGATTAGTGGGGGCGTCAGACGACGAGTCGTTGGAGTTGCACGGGTACTGGTTCCATAATCGTATTGTGGTCCTCACCAATTCAGCGAACACGAGACTGTGTGAATAACTGAGATCGAGTATGTCGAGATTCACTACCTACTCGGCGTACCCAAGGTGTCGCAATCTTTCTTGGATATCTTGGTCGAGTTCAGCCTCTTGTTCTGAATTACTGGCCACCGATAGCTCAGACAAGAAAGACTCGAGGTTTTCAAGAAGGTCAACGTCCCCATAGACCCCTTCATCCCCGTACCGTTTCTCGACGAATCCGGTCTCGGTGAAGAGTGCTTGGCGTTTCTGAAAGAACTGTTGCACATGTTCACGTTCAGGGTACGACTCGCAGACTCGCCTAACCCGATTTGGGTCTGCCCCGTACGTTTCTGATAACACTACTCCATTGGTCCCTTCCAAGTTTGGCTGGTCGGTGTCTACGCCTGTCCATTGAAGTATCGTTCCATAGATGTCTTTCAAACTTACAGGCTGTTCGATAATAGACGATTCAATAGACGGACCATCAAGGACAAGGGGAACACGCACGACGGGTTCATTAAGTACGACGTTGTGTCCCAGAACGCCGTCTTCAGCGATCATTTCCCCATGATCAGACGTTATTATGCAGAGTGTCTCGTCGTCCACGCCAGCGTCGATGATTGTGTCGATTAACTCACCTGCAAGTCCATCCACCTCTCGGACCCAAGAGTGGTATAAATGTTGGAGGATATTCCGTTCTGTTTTGTTGAACTCTATATCGCTCGCTGCAAATTCCCACTGGTCTGCAGAGTGTTCTGCAACCCATTCCCATTTTTCTTCAGGCGCAATCTCTTCAGGGTTGATCCCTATCGAACGAACACGCTCTGGATCGTATGGCCAAGGAGCGTGTGCTCCAAGTAAGTTCACGACACAAAAGAATCGTTTGTCGTTTTCGGCGTTGCTTTTGATAAATGATTTCGCACTTGCCAGCGCTTTCTGGTCCCATTGTGTTGACCGTTCAAGATCCGTTTCATGCGAATCGTGAAAATATTTAAAATAAATCGCATTTAAAATGTTTTTCATAATGGGGCCACTCAATATTTCTTGTGAAGCCGATCGATATTTTTCTGAAACACTGCCAAATTGATTTTGTGTGACGAAGCTCCTTGGGTTAAATCCATCTTCGAACAGTTTCGATCCTCTTCCACGCATAAAATCCGACTCTTCGAAACCACGCCTCATACCAAAAATCTCAGTCAGATATAAATTACCGGTGAATACCCCAGTTTTAAAACCGGCATTAAGTAGTTGTTCCGCTAAGACCGGTACGTCAGAGGAGAGATGCCGATCGGTGTGTGTAGCACCGTGTTCACTTGCGTACTTACCAGTGTACATTGAAGCGTGAGAGGCAAGTGACCAGGGATATGGTGAGATTGCGTGAGAGTACCGCTTTCCACGTGAAGCTAACCTTTCTATCGTGGGTGTGACATCTGATTTTTCTGGATACGTTGACTGATTACGAACCGTGTCTAAAATAATCAATAATACGTTGTCGACTTCTCTACCCATACTCCAGATACAATCTAATATATACAAAAAGGCAGCGCACAATGTGTTTCCAAATCTGAAATTTAGATAGTTAACATTATGAATCGATAAACGCTAAGTGATACAAGATGAGATACTTAACGCGTTCTACTGAAATTAGACAGACCTATGGGACAAAAGCCTTAATCCGTCGTATTCTTTCATTTGTTTTCATCCATACGATCGGTGGTGTAATCGCGAGAACATACAACCGATTCATTTGGCCTCTTCTGCCAAAAACCGGTGATTTAGGTACCTGTAACAAGATCTCTGTGCCAGAACCCGTCGCTAAAGAGAAAAGAGCACTCGATTCGCTAGTTCCTTGGCAAACTCCCTCAAAAAAATCTGCATATGAGCGGGAATTGATTAAAGCGATTCGAAGGGGGGTAAACGTAGGTGATACAGTCACAATGATTGGAGGTGGAAACGGTGTTTCAAGCGTTTCCGCAGCAGAACGTGTCGATCAATCTGGTACGATTTATATCTATGAAGGGAGCAAAAAACGAATAGGTATAATAAAAGATGTTTTTGACATCAATGACGTATCCATTCGATTCGAGGTTTTCCACGGTGTCGTTGGTCCTGCTATTTGTGTCGAAGATGACGGCCACGAGGCACCTCGAATCAACCCCGAATCACTTGATGAATGCGATGTCCTTGGATTAGACTGTGAAGGGTCTGAAGTAGAGATTCTAGAAAATATAAAAATTTCTCCACGAATGATTATCGTCGAAACCCATGCTCAATTCGACGCTCCCGCAGAGCTAGTACGAGAGATACTATATGAGAAGGGGTACTCCATCACACACGAGGCTATTGACGATCCAACGCGTGGAATTAAAATCCTAATTGGCACCAGAGAATAAGTGATTTGAGTGGTCGGCATACTCGATTTGTTGGACAATCATCATGTGGTATAATTGATGATAACTTCTAAAAATATCCAAGATCTCGAAGCCTGTCTGTAACCTCTTGTGATGTAACATCCCCATTTTTATCAGTTTCAACTGGTGAATACCGGCCAGTGTCGGTTGCGATGGTTTTGTACCATGGTACTGTAACTATTGGATTTATTGGTGTTCCCGGTGGATGGCCGTAGATTCCGTACTCTCCAATCGCATTGCCGTGGTCTGCGGTGATGACAGCAACCTCTGCATCAACGTTTTCTAATAAGATCTTGACGTCATCTAATACATATTGTAGATTGTTTCGGTATTCACGCCACGTGGTCTCTTTGTCTACGTCGCCCGTTCGCAACTGTTCCCAAATCGTTCGCGATTGCTTCTTCCGTTCCTCATCGTTCGGAGCGATATATGACCCTTGGTCAAGGTTGGGTGCGGGTATAAATGGGTGATGTGGTTGCATGTAGTGAACGATCAAAGAATCACAATCCGTTGATCTAGCAGTACTTATTGCCGCATCGGTAATGGGTCTCGGTTGTATGGTCCCGATACTGTTATCCCAACTATTGCGCCAAACTTCGTGGAGTACTTTCACGGGGACCTGCCGTTCTCCATCGATTATTTGTTCACAAGAGGGGCATGTCTCTTTTCCTTCATGGAACACAGCTTGGTATGATGGCTCAATGTCCGTTCCGCACTTGCATTGCTCTGGGAATTCGTACGGGAACGCACGAATAGAGTTTGGGTTCCCTGTTACGTATGCTGTATCTGCAAGTTCTTCTTCGTACTTTGTGTCAAAGCTTTTCTCAACCCATCCAGTCGTAGAACTGGCAACAGACGTTAAGGAGTATTGTTCATCCAGGAATTGGTAATCGTCTTCGACTGATTGGAGTAGATCTAGCCGGCACGCATCAAGTACGATTAGTATATCCCATTCTTGATCCCAGATTGAGGTTGGATTGTAGTTTAGCCTGCTCACTCGTCGGATAAGCCCAAGTCGAAGTTCATAGATTGATTCAGTTATTCCCTGGGTACCATTGGTTCGGATTGACTGGGCGGAATCAATGATCCAGTCATATACACTCATCTCTACTTGATTTATGCCGACCAGTAAAAAATAATTGCTACTGTCGTTGGAAACTCCTCATTCAATAAGTACTACTACCTAATCCAATCATTCGATTTTTATCAGTCGTGAAGGTATAGTTTTGTCTAATTCTCCCGCGGATTACTTTTCTCTTGCACAACTGTTCGGTACGTCTTGTGCACACGTTCAGCATAGTGATCCCATGTGTACTTTGATTCGATTAGATCACGAGCTTGGGTACTCATCCGTTGTCGTAAGGTTGAGTCTTCATAGAGGCGAGTCATCGCATTTACCAATGCGTCTGGGTCTCGAATCGGAATCTCAACACCGTGTACACTGTCAGTTCCTACCCAACCCGAGTTGAACGTCGTAACTACTGGAAGTCCCCAAGACATGGCCTCGTATGTGACTCGTGCACTTCCTTCTTCGATGGAAGGGAAAACGAAGACTGACGCTTTCCGGTACAATTCTTCAAGATTGTCAACCCAGCCGAGAAATTCGACTGAATCGTCGTCTGAAAAGTCTTCAACTCGGTCCTTGAGAGCATCTTCGATATGTCCTGCAATGAGAAGTTGCGCATTCGGTAGTGATTGTTCCTCCCAAGCGTCAAGCAAGTACTGAGCACCTTTACGGAGTGAAACATGGCCGGTGAACAGGAACGTGAATGGATGATTGCTCTCTTGCCGATCCGGCACATCGAAGTTGGTATTTGCACCAAACGGAATAATACAAATCTTCTCGGCAGGCACTCCGTGTTCAACTAACGTATTGTAAGAGAATTTTGAGGGAGTGATAATGAAATCAGCAGCATCGTACTCCATCTCTTCGCGTTCTACATGCGAAATGGAAATCGGTTGTCCTTCAACACCATACCTGTCATACTCCTCGTTTATTAGACGACGTTGCGTTCTAATGTGTGAAGAACTTCGTTCAACACCGGTCACGTATCCATATCTGTTAGCTTGGACGAGTGAGTCGTGGCACGCACCTGCAAATCCCAGAAATATATCTCGGTTATCTCGACCAACGGGAGAGAGTCGTCGAGCAACTGCTTTATCAAAGGAATAATCACCTAAACGCTGAATCGGGCGGTTCCAGTGGGTATGTCGAGCAAACCAGCCATTATCAGGAAGAAGATACCCGACCTTCTTGATAATGCCGGGATATCGTATCGGGTGAACCTGTTCAGATGGGAGTTCGCTTGGGAGCCTATACTGTGGGGTCGTCGTGAATACTTGCACTGTCTCTCCACGCGCAGTTAATTCGCGAGCGATTCGGAACGCCCAGAACGTACCGGGAACAGAAATCGTGACGTTCATGCTCCGTGATGTCCTATTTTACGAGTGTTCTTCTTTAGATAACTTCGTGTCATTCTTGATACGCAGCGATGTGTTCTCGGATACAGCGGTTCCAGGAGAACCGCTCTTCAACGAAAGCAGTCGCATTTCTGGAAAGTTCACGATATTTCTCGGGATCGTCACGCAGTTCAGCGATACGGTCTCTAATTTGTTCAGGTGAACGTTCATCTACAAGATATCCGGTTTGACCCTCTGAGAGTGCTTCAGGAATACCACCACTACGGGTGCCAATCACTGGGACCCCGAACTTCTGGGCTTCTAGAAACACCAATCCCAATCCTTCGATATCACCTTCATCGCGAAGATAAATTGACGGTAAACAGAAGACGTCAGACTGTTCGTACAGCGATGATAGTTGACTATGGTCCACTTGGCCTAAGAAGAATATTTGTTCTTCGGCTTCTGGGGGTACTTGTTGCTCTAATGTTTGGCGCTCCACCCCATCACCCGCAACTAGCAGTGTCACGTTCGACATCCCTGAGACTGCCCTCACGAGGTCTGCTATGCCTTTCCGCTTTACCAACCGTGCCACCGTTAGGACTACGAGGTTCTCATCTGGAATTTCGATGTCGGCTATTGGGTTGGAGTCGTCTACTTCATTCTCTGTAAACCAAGGCGTCCCTGGGTAGATACGGCGACTGTCGAATTCCATCTGATATTTTTTGTGAGTCTTATCACGTGTAGAGTCACTAAAAAATAGGATTTCGTCAAGATTATTGAACATGTATCGGTGTACTGGGCCCAATATAGGATGCCCTTCTAGACTGAGTGCGTCTAGTCCGTATACTGTAGAGAATGTCCTCGTTGAATCGAGTAATTTGTTAGACAGAGCTGCTATCAGTCCGCTTTGGTAGAGTGTTAGTGCGTGGATGACATCAAATGAATTTTTGCGTGCCCATGAGAGTCCAAAGACTAGTTTCTTCGGTGTGTTCTCCGTATTAACGCGACGTATTGACAAATTTTTGTGTTCTTCGTCATCACCTGGTGTGAAAGCAAGAACATCAACATGTTCTACTTCGGGCGCTTGTGTGAGTCGCGTAACGAATTGATCAGCGAAAATCTGTATCCCTCCAATTTCGGGAGGAAAAGCATCAGTAACAATCCCAACTCTCATTTGTGTTCACCTTCCTATTCAGATTATATATAATTGGCGAGTAACCGACTATGAACACTGCTCTGGCTTGATTCCAATAGTTTCAATCATCCTATTAAACATTAGTGCCGATAGTACATGTCCATAGAACAGCGTGAACATCACATATAATCAATCACGCAACATATTGGTCTTCAATACGTTCTACTACTGTATCCCATTCATAAATTCCCGACGGGCAGAATTCAACAGACATTATCGCACGGATTGCATTAACAATCGATTCGGGCCTGACATCTTTGACTGACGTGACACCCTCTCTCTTGATCCAGTCAATGAGTGCGCCTCGCTCTCGAACCACGCAGGGGGTTCCAGTCGAGAGGGCTTCCGCAACTGTCATTCCGTACGCTTCGAACTCACTCAACGTTACGAAAACTTCCGCACCTGCATAGATCTCTCGCAATTCGGTGTCGTCAACGTAGCCAAGAAAGTGAACTCTATCTTCGACACCTTCCTGTTTTACAATTCGTGCTAACTGTTTTGCATAATTCCCACATCCTGCGACGAGCAGGTCGAATTCGGGGAGGTCAGTCATCGCACGAATCACGTGCTGGACACCTTTGTACTCCTCTAACCGTCCAACTGTGAGGAGATACGGTCGTTCCCGATCGAACGGCGTGGCCGACGTGAACCGCTCGACGTCGAGTCCGTTCGGTATCACCGTCGCATCGACGTCGAAGTCCCTTGCCAATTGTTCGCGTTCCCACTCGCTGACGGCGATGACAGCGTCGGCACGTCTGACTGCCCACCTGCCGAACGGCCTGTAAAGCGACAGCAGTCTCTCCCGAACCGAACTCGCGCTGCCACCGTGGTAGTGCGTCGTCACGACGAACCGTCGCTCACCGACACCCAGCGCCGCGAAAAACAGCGGGAACGAGTGATAATTGTGTGCGTGGACGACATCGGCGTCCGCGTTCCGAACTGCCCGCATGATCTGCGGGCAAATATGCATGGCACCGTCCGGTGCGACCCCACGGTAGCGCTTAATACGAACGCCGTTTCGGCGCTCGCGTCGAAACCCGTCCCCGCCAGCGTCAGCCGTGAGGACAGTAACCTCGTGCCCACGATCGACGAGGCGCTCTGAAATTTCTGCTACGTGTGTCTCCACACCTCCGGATTGCGGCGGATACCGCGGCGTCACCTGCAATATCTTCATTCGTACTGGTCTCGCAGTTCTTCGTCGACTTCCCAAATCGCACTCCCTTCCCCGCGCAGCAGTTTCACACTCGCAAAGAGCAGCGACACCTGCGTATCGAAGAGTGCGTAGGCGGGCTGGAGCGACCCGAGTTTATCGCGTGACCCGAGAGCGACGAACGCGGCGACGGCACCGGGTACAACGAGTCCAAGGGGGCCACCGAGGGCGAACCCGACGAGCGTCGTCACCGACAGCACGCCAGTGAGCAACCACGGCGAAACGATCATAAACCACCAGTTGAACGGGAGAACGACAGCCCCGTACATTCCGTACCGACCCAATGCGTCGCGGTGCTGGGCGAGGAGTCGAACCAAGCCCATCGCACGACGGTCTTTCTGCGTTCGCCGCTTCGAGAACGCAGAGTGCGACGCCTCCTTGTAGCGGATGTCGGGGTCGAAGACGACGCGTTTGCCGTTCCGACGAATCAGCAGTGCCAGTTCGGTGTCGTCGGCGATGGAGTCCGGGTCAATGGGAACGATTTCGTCGTTTTCGAACGCGGAGAACGGCCCGTGGAAGATGAGCGTCGAATCGAGATGTGATTCGAGCGTTTGGATGGTCGCTTGGATTCCACGGTACCCCTCTTCGACGCCGCTGCCTCCCAGGACGTCTGCGTTTCGGCCGGTGACCGCGCCGACGTGAGGGTCGGCGAGGTTGGCGGCCGCGACACGGAGCGCATCGGGTGCGACTTTCGAGTCGCAATCGGTCTTGACCACCATCTCGTTTTTTGCGGCGGCGTAGGCGTCGTTGAGCGCAGGGGCGAGACCACGACGCTCGTCTTCTTCGATGAGGTTCAGCGTCGGCGCGTCGCGACGCTCGAACCAGTCACGGATGATGTCTCGCGTCGAGTCGTCGCTCGAATCCACGATGACAACTTCGACTTTCTCCATCGGGTAGTCGAGCGCGTAGATGTCGTCGAGTTTGTTTTCGATGATTCGTTCCTCGTTGTACGTCGGCAGCACGATGCTGACTGTCGGTTCCGCGTCCTGCTTGTTCGCCGGAGAGCCCTCCGGATCAACCACGTAGTAGAGCAATCCGTAGAGCAGATACGGGATCCCCGTGAGCGAAAAAAGGAACACCGCCCCTTTCACCAGACGGCGAGCGAGAGTGCGCATACCCCCGGTTGAACGAGAGTGATAAAAATAACACGGGTCTCTCGCTTTGCTACCGTCCTCCAGAGTTCATATCGGTAGTGACTACCTCTACATTAGGTGCAATACCGACTGAAGTACACCCCACACAATTTCCCGGAAGGACACCTTCGTTATCGTCATCCCAAGGCTCTGATTTAATTAGAGACCGACGGCTCTTGAAATCCTTCCGCGTTGACATCCCAAAGAGCTACTCTTTCCACCGGATTTCGTCGATCCGGTTAGAAACGAACCTCTCAGCAAATCCCCAGACGTGAAGAGGGTTTCAACAGAGCCAGACCGACCTAAGTGAGCTCCATCGAATGGACCAACACTTCAGGGGGAGACAGACTGGATACACAGGACACCAAATTCGCAAATATGGGCGAGTCGGTGATTGTTGAGTGAACGTGAACTGCGCTGGTCGAAGCAAGTGTGAGTGCCGATGATGGGCGAGGAGACTTTCTGCGAAGATACGAAAACAGACAATACACCACCTGCACGGTGAGGTGTACCGGTGATGAGAGAGAAAGGATAGGCGCCACGATTCGAAGATCCTGTGAGTACGTCGACGAGCACAGACCTGTGAGGAAACAAGAAACCACAGTCGGAGCGGCGCTACGGCACGAAAACACGCGGGGGGATTGATAGAATGAGGTCAGTTGTCGACAGGGCCTCGGCACCAAATTCACACCCGCGCGAACGACGACACGAATACACCCTTGCGGAAAACGGGCGAGTGTGTACACCCCTAATATCGGAGGGTGTACCGGGTCGAGCCGAAGACACTTAAAAACAAAAAGGGTGTAGAGGATAGGCAAATAAGTACAAGGGTGTACGAGTACCAAGCAGCTTCGACCCACACGCACGAGAGATTTTGATCTAGCTAGGGCTCCAGTACTGCCCGCGTGATTTACATCCTCCCCGCGCTAAAGCGCGAGGATTCCTCCGTTGGGGGTTCGGCTACCGACCCACGGTGGCAACTTGCGGGTTTGTACGCACTTCTTTGGGACGTTCGTGAGGGTATGGTTTCCCCGACAAATCGTGGTCGTCCCACTCAAATCGCACGGGCCGTGCCATCGGCCTGAGTTCGCAATCGTTGTTTTCTCGAAGGAACGTCTCTGACGCCGTGAGGTCGGCGTGTCCCTCGAACCCGCACGGACACGTCAGCGTATCCTCGTGGCGAACTGTCTTTTCGTGGTCGCCACACTCGGGGCACGTCTGACTCGTCCACGCTTCCGACTCGGCTTCGAGAGAGATGCCGTACTCCTCACAGACGTACGCGAGACGGTGGATGAACTTCTTGAACGCCCAGAAATTGTGCGTCTTCTCGTTCACTCTGACCGACCAGTACGTTTCCAGCACGTTGGTCAAGTCGCCCACATACACTGTCGCCACGCCCTCGTCGTACAGCCGTTCAACAAGGTCGCGCACCAGCGCGTTCTGTGCGTGGTCACGACGGTTCGTCCGCTGTCGGTACAGCCGTCGAATCCGCTTGGAACTGTATCGTCCTTCACGGAGTCGTCCGGAAGACTCCGTCTTCCGTGATTCCGAGAGATTCCGTCTCTCGGGGAATTTCGACTGTAGGCGGGGGATTTCGTCTGTCGTCTCGCGGAAACGTCCGAACAACTTCCGTCCGTCGTAGAGGTACTGGTTCCCAGTGGTCGTGGAACAGGCGACGAGATTGTTCGCGCCAACGTCGAGGGCGGCTTCATGCGAAGCCAGTGGTGAATCCAGTCGAGAATCAGATACGGTGACTGGTTGGAGAGCCCTGAACGTGTCGCTCACTTCGCCGTACGCAAGTTCCAGACGACCCTGTTTGCCGTCCCACTTCGGGTTACCTCGGACTTCGAGGCGGAGTCGTTCGTGGTAGCCGAGTCCGTATTCGTCTTTTAGTTCTTGCCCGACAGGGATTTCGAGACGCGACCGCTTGCCCCACTCTATCGTGTACTGTTGCCCCAGTACGACGGTGGGTTGGCGTACTCGCTTTTCTCCTTGAGGGCGAAGAATGACTGCCACGCTTCGCTGTTCTTGCGCGTGACCTGTTGGACGGTCGCACTTCCGACGACGCCGTTGTAGCGTCCTCGGTATTCCGATGTGTCCCACACGTCGCCGTCACCGAAGTAGTTCTGACGGCGTTCGTAGGTGAGTTCGTTCCACAAGGAAGTGGAGGCGCCGAGTAGCCGTAGGAGGCACTCTTTGTCGTTCTCGGTCTGTGGAACGACCTCGAAGGTGTTGACGTGCTTCATTTGTCGCCACCTTCCTGTTCAGCGATGTACTGTTCGACAGTGCCCTTCGATGCGCTTCCCGCTGTTCCGACGTAGTACGAACGAGTCCACTTCACGCGGTCGTCGTAGCGTTGGTTGTACTTCCGCGCGGAGATGCCCTTGACCCAGTTGACGATGAGTGACGGGGCGTTCTTCGGCGGACTCCCGATGAACAGGTGTACGTGGTCGGGCATGACCTCGCACTCGGCCAGTTCGAGGTCTTTGTCCTCACAGATTTCCGCGAAGATGGTTTCGAGACGTTCCTTCGTCTTTCCCGTCAGGTGCGAACGCTGATACTGATCGGAACCCTGTTCCGCGAGGTCAGCGGAATCTTCGATTCCGCCCGACTTCGGCACGAACACTATGTGGTAGTAGAGTTCGTATTTCGCGTGATGGGTACTCTTTACTATCTATACATACTATCATGGTCAGACGGCTTAATGATTGCGTTGGAACCCCGTCTATGCCATTGTCGGCGGTTGAATACTGTGGGTCGGATTCATCCCCGTCGCCAGATTACATCTGGCGGGCAACCAGAACGCGACGCGTTCTGGTGACGCCCTGAAGGACGGGGCTTTCGCCTCGAATTTCCCGTAAAGCGTTCAGGTGTACAACGTAGTCGCGTCCGTGATAGTAAAGAGAAAACCCTTTTGAGAAGTCCTCCACCACCACAGTAACAATGCCCACCCCCGACTCCGTCTGTGTCCTCGTCCCCACCTACAACGAGGCGGAAACAATCGCCGATGTCGTCTCCGACTATCGAGACGAGGGATACACCAACGTGCTCGTCATCGACGGTGGGTCTACGGACGGAACGCGGGAGCTCGCAGAAGAGGCTGGCGCACACGTCGTCGTCCAATCCGGGTCGGGCAAAGGTCAAGCAGTCAGAGAAGCCGTCGAGGACCACATCAAAGCGACATACATCCTGATGCTCGACGGCGACGGCACCTACGAAGCGACGGACGCCACCGAGATGCTTGACCCGCTCGCCGAGGGGTACGAGCACGTCATCGGTGACCGCTTCGCCGACATGCGGCCGGGTGCGATGACGCGACTCAACAGGGTCGGAAACCGCATCATCAACCGGGCGTTCGCGTTCATTCACGGTCAGGACTTCCGCGACATCCTCAGTGGCTACCGGGCGTTCACTCGCGAGTCGTTCCTCGACATGACGCTCACCTCCGATGGCTTTGGCGTCGAGACGGAGATGGCCGTCGAGTGCGCGAAACGCGGCGTCAAGACGACGGTCGTCCCCACCACCTACTACCCGCGGCCCGACGGCTCGGACACGAACCTCAAACCGATCCGCGACGGCGGTATCATCTTTCTCGAACTGTACCGCCGCGCCAAGACCAACAACCCGCTGTTCTACTTCGGCAGCGTCGGATTCGCGTCGACCGCGACCGGAGTCGGTCTCGCCCTGTACGTCGCCTACGACTGGGTCGTTCGCTCGATCTCGCACGAGGTCATCGCGGTCGTCTCCGCGGCGGGCATCCTCTTCGGCGTGCAGCTGCTGATGTTCGGCGTACTGTCGGACCTCATCCTGTCGCTGCATCGCGAGCAGATGAAGCGCATCGAAGAACTGCAGTGAGCGTCGGCCCGCGCCGGCTGTCTGGACCGGGTGAACCGACCGAGACCGCCCTCAGAACGGGACGAGCGAACGAAGCCGACCCATCAGGCTCTTTGACGCTTTGGCGCGAAACTCCTCGAACACCGGGTGGAGCGTCTCCAAGAGGTCGCGACGAGAGTCGAATCGGTCCTTCGGAGCGGCGGCGAGGGCGTCGCTTATCGCGACCGTATTGCCCGCGGCGTCAATCGGCACGGCGACGTCGTCGAGCGCTCGCACGATCTCGCTTGCGTCTGCCGGGTAGTCGATATCTGCGGTGTCGACGTCATCGGCGAGTGCGGCGATACCGAATTCGATTGAGTCCGGCTCCGACGTATCGTTCTGCGGCGGTCTCGCGGCCATCGAACGTGTATACGATGTCCCGCATGGAAAAACCCCCGACCTTCGGGGACATCGCCGGTGAGCGCCGGGAAACCGGACGGACGGTCGCAGTCGCCACCGTTGGGGTTAACCCCGCCCGGTGCCACGGTCGAGCCATGACCGAGTACACGACGGTCTCGATCCCGAAGGAGTTGGCCGCTCGCGTCGACGACACCATCGAGGGAACCACCTTTTCGAGCACGAGCGACCTCGTTCGGTTCCTCCTGCGCAGCATCGTCATCCAACACGAGCGCTCCGGTGGGGACCTCTCCGAGTCGGAGTTCCAAGAGATAGCGGAACAGCTGACCGACCTCGGTTACCTGCGGTAGTCAGCCGGGGACGGTCGGGTCAGTCGAGTTCTTCCTGCGGCGGTTCGGCGTCGAGCACGACGAGTTCCAACTTCCGTCCGGCGCGGTCGAAGGCGGCGAGCGTCCGCCGCTCCCACGGGGGGACGGCGAGGAGCACCACGGCCGCGAGGTCGTCGCGCTCCGTGAGCTCGAACGGACCCTGCGGATGGGTGAGAAAGCGGGCGCGGCCGCGCCCGGCGGGCGTGCCGAGGTCCATGCCGAAGACGGCGCTCACGGACTGGCCGGCTTCGGACATGTAGAAGTGGGTGAGAACCGGCGTCTCCGGGTCGAGCCCGAGGTCCTCGTCGAACTCGCCGGCGGGCGTGGGCGCGAGAACGACGTTCGCGGGCTTCGGCTCGGCCTCTTCGCCCATTTCGAGGAGGACGTCTACGAGTCCTCGCGTGACGTGAACTCGCCGTCGTTCCGACTCCTCGCCCGCGTTGTCAGCAGTGGGGTCGGCGGTCGGTTCTTCGCTGGAGCGCTGTTCGTCGTCGCTTGGGGGAGTGTAATCAGGCATCAGTTTGAGAGCATCGAGGTGAACGCCCGGGCGTAGGCGCTCGGGAGGTTTCGTCGGGCGTTTCCGAGCGCGGTTCGAAGCTCGTCGCCCGCGTTCACGGGCACGCCAGCACCGTGACCGACGAGCAGCCGCTCGGGGTCGTAGCGCGAGAGCACGCGGCGCGGCGGGACCGGCCGGAGCATCGGGTGGACGCCGAGATGCTCGCCGCGGGCGCAGAAGTAGCCCACCGTGCCGACCGACTCGGGGACGACGAGCAGGTCGTAGTCGTCGTGGTAGAAGCCGACTTCCTGCCACGGTGGGAGAGAGCGGTCGACGAGGCGGAACGCCTCGAAGCCAGAGTCGGCGAGATCGGCCCCGAAGCGCTCGACGGTCGCGTCGAGTTCGTCGGCGACGCCGGTCATCCACGAGGCGACGTAGACGGGGACCTCGTGGCGGTTGGCGATGGTCGCCGAGTCGCGCTTGTGCCGGTCGAGGCCGACGACGACGCCGGCCACGTCGCCGAACTCGTCGAACAGGTCGTCGACGCCGGGGGCATCGACGGGGTCGAACACCCACACGTCGCCGTCGACGGCGACGGCGTGGCTGGCGCGCTGCATGGTCTCGTCGGGGTGTGCGAGCCAGCCGACGCCGTGGTCCCATCGGTCGATCTCGCGGAGGTCGGACGTGCCGCGACCTTTCATCGGCATGTCAGTATCGTGGGGCTCGCGGCGCATAAGGACTCTCCCCGCGGCCGATGCACCCGGTTGTCGTGCTGTTCGTCGCCGGCCGCCGGTCGGCCGCGACGACCGCGAAACGGGCCGCCCGGTCAGAGGTCGTCCGTGTTGATGTCCACGCCCGGCGGGGAGACGACGAGGAACTTCCGGAAGTGCATCAGCTGGCCGTCCATGTCTTTGACGTCGCGTGCGAAGCCCGACGCGAGCTTGTTGAGGTCGCCTTCGATGGCGAGAAAGAGGACGTTGCCGCGGGCGACGGACTGGACCCACTCCTCCGGTGGGGTCGACCCGTCGAGGACGCCGAGGACCACGTCGCCCTCGGCGTCGTCCTCGTCGAGGTGTTCTTCGGCCGTCTGCAAGTTGAGATTGAAATCGCCCATACCCGCCCGGTTGTCGAGCGACGAGAAAAGGGTTCGGTCGGGGCGTGAGTCCGCCGCCGAGCACGCAAAGAGACCATTGTTATCACGTTGCACACGACAGTCGCGTTTCGATCCACGTTTGTCCAGTCGTCGGTGCGCGCACCGGGTACTAAATTTTGTTTCTAAATTCTATTTAGTTGTATTATCATTCCGGAGCCATCGAACAGCGAGCGCACATATCAAGTCACTATATGTCATGGTATGATATAAGGGCGTTTAGGTACTGCGATTACCTCCGAGAGTGGTTGTCACGCAACACTCCCTGAACGTTCGTGATACTGTCGGGGAGAAACATTTAAATAGGAGTTCGGGCACGTGACTGACACGATGTCTCACAAAGACACGGAGGATTCGTCGGGTTCCCCGGCGGGTCGAGTTCTTCCAGGGCACATTAGCCCAACAATCTGAAATCGAAGACGTACGAATCTTCGACACGACGCTCCGCGACGGCGAACAGTCACCGCGAACCTCGTTCAGCTACGAGGAGAAGCGCGACATCGCCGAGACCCTCGACGACATGGGTACCCACGTCATCGAGGCCGGGTTCCCGGTGAACTCGGAGGCGGAGTTCGAGGCAGTGGCAGATATCGCTGCTTCGACGGACGCGACGACGTGCGGGTTGGCCCGCGTCGTCGACAAGGATATCGAAGCCGCGCTGGATTCCGGCGTGGACATGGTGCACACGTTCGTGAGCACCAGCGACGTCCAGTTGGCCGACTCGATGCACGCTTCCCGCGAGGAAGCCGTCGAGCGGGCCGTCCGCAGTGTCGAACACGTCCGCGACGCGGGCGTTGAAGTAATGTTCTCGCCGATGGACGCCACCCGGACGGACGAGGACTTCCTCATCGAAGTCGTCGAGGCCGTCTCCGAGGCGGGCGTCGATTGGATCAACCTGCCGGACACCTGCGGCGTGGCGACGCCGACTCGCTTCGCCCGCATGGTGGCGACGGTCAGAGAACACACCGACGCGAGAATCGACGTGCACGCGCACGACGACTTCGGACTGGCGTCGGCGAACGCGATGGCCGGCTTCGAGGCCGGGGCGGCGCAGGCGCAGGTGTCGGTCAACGGCATCGGCGAGCGCGCCGGCAACGCCGCCTACGAGGAGGTCGTCATGGCCGCCGAATCCCTCTACGGCGTCGACACCGGCATCGACACGACGAAGATAACCGAGCTGGCTCGCGTCGTCGAGGCGGCGTCCGACATCCCGGTCCCGGCGAACAAGCCGGTCGTCGGCCGCAACGCCTTCTCTCACGAGAGCGGCATCCACGCCGCCGGCGTCATCGAGAACGCCGACACCTTCGAACCGGGCGTCATGACCCCGGAGATGGTCGGCGCGACCCGCGAGTTCGTACTCGGCAAGCACACGGGGACGCACTCGGTACGCAAGCGCCTCGCGGACATCGGGTTCGACCCCTCGGACGCCGAGGTCCGGGAGGTCACCCGCCGCGTCAAAGACCACGGCGCGGAGAAAGAACGCGTCGACGACGCGACGCTTGAGGTGTTCGCCCGCGACGTGGGTATCACCCACGAGGACGATACGGAGGAGGAGGTCCGCGCCTGATGGTGCCGGGCTGTGGCCCTACGGGGCGACCGCCCTGCACGCGTTCGACCTCCCGACCGGCGTGCAATCGTTGCCCGCCGCGAAAGCATTATTATCGACGGGACGGACGTGTTGCATACGATGACCTCGCACGACGCACACGCGGTTCGCTCGACCCCGGACGCCGGGGCCAGCGACGCCGCCGTCGGCGCGATTCGGTCGCTCATTATTGTAGGGGCATAGCCCCCTACCACACCATCTCTCCGTCCCGCGTATCCGCACCGTTTTCAGACACGTCCGCAGTCCCCACAATGGCGCACCAGCACCACACGCAGTCACCAGACAACTCGTATCGACGACCGACCACACACCACGGAGCCCACACATGAGCGAACGAACCGCAGCCACGACCGACCCCGACGCGACCGACGCCGCCGACGACTCGACCGAGACGCCGACCGAGGTTACCACGGGTTCGACGGCAGTCGTCCGCGCCCTCGAAAACGCCGGCGTCGAAACCGCCTTCGGCGTGCAGGGCGGGGCGATAATGCCCATCTACGACGCGCTGTACCACTCCGACATCCGTCACGTGACGATGGCCCACGAGCAGGGCGCGGCGCACGCCGCCGACGCGTACGGCGTCGTTCGCGGCGACCCCGGCGTCTGTCTCGCCACGTCCGGTCCGGGCGCGACGAACCTCGTGACCGGCATCGCCGACGCGAACATGGACTCCGACGCGGTGCTCGCGCTCACGGGGCAGGTCCCGTCCGACATGGTCGGTTCCGACGCGTTCCAGGAGACCGACACCACGGGCGTCACCGCGCCCATCACGAAGCACAACTACTTCGCCTCGTCGCCCGACACCGTCGGCGACACCGTCGGCGAAGCGTTCGCGCTCGCCGCCGAGGGTCGCCCCGGTCCGACGCTCGTCGACCTCCCGAAGGACGTCTCGCTCAACGAGACCGACAGCGAGCCGGGGGCGGCGCAGCCGCCCGAGACGTGCCGCGCCCGCACCGACCCCGCCGACTCGCAGGTCGAGGCGGCCGCGCGCGCAATCGAGCGCGCCGAGAAACCGCTCTTGCTGTTTGGCGGCGGCGTGGTCAAGGGCGACGCGACGGAGGTCGCCCGGCAGTTCGCGACCGAGCACCGGATTCCGGTCGTCACCACGATGCCGGGAATCGGCGCGATGCCGGAGGACCACGAACTCTGCCTGTCGTGGGCGGGGATGCACGGCACCGGCTACGCCAACATGGCCATCACGCACACCGACTGTCTCATCGCGGTCGGCACGCGGTTCGACGACCGCCTGACCGGCGGCATCGACACGTTCGCGCCCGAGGCCGAAATCGTCCACATCGACATCGACCCGGCGGAAATCTCGAAGAACGTCCACGCGGACTACCCGGTCGTCGGCGACGCCGGCCGCGCCATCGAGCGCGTCGACGCCGAACTCGACGAGGGTCCCGACGCACCCGAGTGGGTTGACCAGTGTCTCGCGTGGAAAGACGACTACCCGATGGACTACGCGGCCCCGGACAACGAGCCGCTGAAGCCGCAGTTCGTCGTCGAGGCGCTGGACGAGGCCACACCCGACGAGACCATCGTCACGAGCGGCGTCGGCCAACACCAGATGTGGGCCGCCCAGTACTGGACGTTCACCGAGCCGCGGCGGTGGGTTTCGTCCCACGGCCTCGGCACGATGGGCTACGGCCTGCCCGCCGCAATCGGCGCGCGGGTCGCGGCCGACGACGACGAGACGGTCGTCTGCGTCGACGGCGACGCCTCGTTCCTGATGACGATTCAGGAGCTTTCTGTCGCCGTCCGCGAGAACCTCGACATCACCGTCGCCATCCTGAACAACGAGTACATCGGGATGGTCCGCCAGTGGCAGGACGCCTTCTTCGAGGGCCGACGCATGGCCGCCGGCTACGACTGGTGTCCCCAGTTCGACAAGCTCGCCGAGGCGTTCGGCGCGCGCGGCTGGACCGTCGACTCCTACGAGGAGGTTCCCGACGCCATCGAGGAAGCGCTCGCGTACGACGGCCCCTCGGTCATCGACTTCCACGTCGACCCGGCGGAGAACGTCTACCCGATGGTCTCCTCGGGCGGCGCGAACGGCAAATTCGCACTCTCGGAGGACCAGTTATGAGCGACAATCGGACAGGACTGCAGGGCCCCGCGCCCGACGAGCGGCCACACCCCGACGGCCGCCGCAACGCGCAGGGCATCCGCATCGACCCCGAAGCGGAATCGGAACACGAACCGCGGCGCGCGGTCTTTTCGGCTATCGTCGAGGACGAACCCGGTGTGCTCTCGCGGGTCGCCGGCCTCGCCGCCCGCCGTCAGTTCAACATCGAGAGCCTCACCGTCGGCCCGACGACGGTCGACGGCCACTCCCGAATCACGATGGTCGTCGAGGAGCCCGAACCGGGCATCGACCAGATAGAAAAACAGCTCGCGAAGCTCAAGCCCGTCATCTCCGTCGGCGAGCTGGACGACGACGCCGTTCGCGCGGAACTCGTCCTCCTGAAGGTCCGCGGCGAGGACCCCGACAAGGTCCACGCAATCACGGAGATGTACGACGGCCACACCCTCGACGCCGGGTCGGAGACCATCACGGTCCAACTCACCGGTGACGAGCGCAAGATAGACGACGCCGTCGACGCGTTCCGGCGGTTCGGCATCATCGAAATCGCCCGAACCGGCCAGACCGCGCTCGCCCACGGCTCGAAGAAGACCGTCCCCGGAGAGGAACCCGGAACCTCCGGCGAACCCACCAAACCGAACACCAACACCCAATGACCGAACTCACCACGGAAGTTTACTACGACGACGACGCCGACCGCTCCCAGATCGACGACAAGACCGTAGCCGTCATCGGCTACGGCAGTCAGGGCCACGCCCACGCGCAGAACCTCGCCGACAGCGGGGTCGACGTGGTCGTCGGCCTCCGCGCGAACTCCTCGTCCCGCGACGCCGCGGAAGCCGACGGCCTCCGCGTCAAAGAGCCGGCCGCGGCGGCCGCCGAGGGGGACATCGTCTCCGTGCTCGTCCCCGACACCGTCCAGCCGGCGGTGTTCGAGGAGATTCGCGACTCCCTCGACGCGGGCGACACGCTCCAGTTCGCCCACGGCTTCAACATCCACTACAACCAGATTCGACCCCCGGAAGACGTCGACGTGACGATGGTCGCGCCGAAGTCGCCGGGCCACCTCGTCCGCCGTAACTACGAGGCGAACGAGGGGACGCCGGGTCTCATCGCCGTCTATCAGGACGTGACGGGCGACGCCAAGGAAGAGGCGCTGGCGTACGCACACGGCCTCGGCTGCACCCGCGCTGGCGTCATCGAGACGACGTTCCAGGAGGAGACCGAGACCGACCTGTTCGGCGAGCAGGCCGTCCTCTGCGGCGGCGTCACCTCGCTGGTCAAGCAGGGCTACGAGACGCTCGTCGACGCGGGCTACTCCCCCGAGATGGCCTACTTCGAGTGCCTGAACGAACTGAAGCTCATCGTCGACCTGATGTACGAAGGCGGGCTCGGCGAGATGTGGGACTCGGTCTCCGACACCGCCGAGTTCGGCGGGCTGACCCGCGGCGACCGCGTCGTCGACGAGCACGCCCGCGAGAACATGGAGGAGATTCTGGAGGAGGTTCAGGACGGCACCTTCGCCCGCGAGTGGATCCTGGAGAACCAGGCGGGTCGCCCGTCGTACTCCCAGCTCAAGGACGCAGAGGAGAACCACCACATCGAACAGGTCGGCGCGCCGCTTCGCGACCTGTTCGCGTGGGCCGACGAGGAAGACGAGGCGGACGCGGAGAAAGCCGAAGCGCCGGCGGACGACTGAACACGACACCAATGACACGCGACGACACGACAGACTCGATGCGAGACATCAGCCACACGAACCCCTATACGGGCGAGACGTTCACCACGGTCTACGAGCGCGGCCCGGCCGTCACCGACGGCGGTCGGAGCGACGCGACGCCCGCGGCGACGGACGGGGACGCGACCGAGACCCAAACGATGGGCGACGTCGACCACACGCCCCGCAACGGCGAGGGCGCGAACCAGGTCTGGGAGCGCGGCCGCGACGACAGCGTCGTACCGGGTGACCGCCATGAGTGAGGGAACGCTGTACGACAAGGTCTGGGAGGAACACACGGTCTCGGAGCTTCCGACCGGCCAGACCCAGCTGTTCTGCGGCCTCCACCTCATCCACGAGGTGACGAGCCCGCAGGCGTTCGGCATGCTGCAGGAGCGCGACCTCGAAGTCGCCTACCCGAACCGGACGCACGCGACGGTCGACCACATCGTCCCCACGTCGGACCAGTCGCGGCCGTTCCGCGACGACGCCGCCGAGGAGATGATGGCCGAACTCGAACAGAACGTCCGCGACGCGGGCATCAACTTCTCGGACCCGACGTCGGGCGAGCAGGGCATCGTCCACGTCATCGGGCCCGAGAAGGGACTCACCCAGCCCGGCATGACTATCGTCTGCGGCGACAGTCACACCTCGACCCACGGCGCGTTCGGCGCGCTCGCGTTCGGTATCGGCACGAGCCAGATTCGCGACGTGCTGGCGACCCAGACGGTCGCGATGGAGAAAAAGAAGGTCCGGAAGATCGAGGTTACGGGCGAACTCGGCCCCGGCGTCGAGGCCAAGGACGTCATCCTCGAAATCATCCGTCGCCTCGGCACCGAGGGCGGCGTCGGCTACGTCTACGAGTACGCCGGCGAGGCCATCGAGAACCTCGACATGGAGGGTCGGATGAGTATCTGTAACATGTCCATCGAGGGCGGCGCTCGCGCGGGCTACGTCAACCCCGACGAGACCACCTACGACTGGCTGAAGGAGACCGAGTACTTCCAGGAGAACCCCGAGCGGTTCGACGAACTCAAGCCGTACTGGGAGTCCATCCGCTCCGACGAGGACGCCGAGTACGACGACGTCGTCACCATCGACGGCTCCGAACTCGAACCCGTCGTGACGTGGGGGACCACGCCCGGACAGGGCGTCGGCATCACCCAGCCGATTCCGGCCCCGGAGGACCTGCCCGAGGAGAAGCAGGACACCGCCCGGATGGCGCAGGAACACATGGGCGTCACGCCCGGCGAGACGATGGAAGGCTACGAAATCGACGTGGCGTTCCTCGGCTCGTGTACGAACGCCCGCATGCCCGACCTGCGCCGCGCGGCGGAGGTCGTGAAGGGCCGACAGGTCGCGGACGGCGTCCGCGCCATGGTCGTCCCCGGCAGTCAGCGCGTCAAGGCCGCCGCGGAGGCGGAGGGCCTCGACGAGATATTCAAAGACGCCGGCTTCGAGTGGCGCGAGGCGGGCTGTTCGATGTGTCTCGGCATGAACGAGGACCAACTGGAGGGCGACGAGGCCTCCGCGTCCTCGTCGAACCGCAACTTCATCGGTCGGCAGGGGTCGAAAGACGGCCGCACCGTCCTGATGAATCCGCGCATGGTCGCCGCGGCGGCCATCACCGGGCACGTGACTGACGTGCGCGAACTGAAGGAGGTGACCACCGCATGACCGACGAAATCCCCGAAATCGACTCCGCGTCCGGCTCCGGCGTGCCCATCCGCGGCAACGACATCGACACCGACCAGATCATTCCGGCGCGGTTCATGAAGGTCGTCACGTTCGACGGCCTCGGCGAGTTCGCGTTCTTCGACCAGCGCTACGACGAGAACGACGAACCCAAGGACCACCCGCTGAACGAGCCGCAGTTCCAGGACGCCGCCATCATGGTCGTCAACGCCAACTTCGGCTGTGGCTCCTCTCGGGAGCACGCCCCGCAGGCGCTCATGCGCTGGGGCATCGACGCCATCATCGGCGAGTCGTTCGCCGAGATTTTCGCGGGCAACTGCCTCGCGCTCGGTATCCCGACGGTCACCGCCGACCACGAGACGGTCACCGAACTGCAGGACTGGGTCGACGAGCACCCGGACGCCGATATCGACGTTGACGTGGAAAACGAGACGGTCACCTACGGCGACACCACCGTGGACGTGACCGTCGACGACGCACAGCGGAAGGCGCTCACCGAGGGTGTCTGGGACACGACGGCGCTCATGAAGTCGAACGCCGACGCGGTCGCCGAGAAAGCCGCCGCCCTGCCCTACGTCGATGACTGAGGAAATCGTCGTCATCCCCGGCGACGGAATCGGCGCGGAGGTCATTCCCGCGGCGGTTGACGTGCTGAAGGCCGTCGGCGACTTCGAGTTCGTCGAGGCCGACGCCGGCGACCACGTGAAGGAAGCCACGGGCGAGGCGCTCCCGCAGGAGACCTACGACCTCGCGGCCGAGGCGGACGCGACGCTGTTCGGCGCGGCCGGCGAGACCGCGGCGGACGTCATCCTGCCGCTTCGGACCGCGGTGGACTCCTTCGTCAACGTCCGCCCGGCGAAGGCCTACCCCGGTGTGGACGCCCTGCGTCCGGAGACGGACCTCGTGTTCCTCCGCGAGAACACCGAGGGCGTCTACTCGGGTCACGAGGACCGCCTCTCCGAGGACCTCTCGACGCTCACGCGCGTCGTCACCACCTCGGCGTCCGAGCGACTCGCCGAGTACGCCTGCGACTACGTCGGCGGCGAGGGCGGCAGTTTCCAGGTCGCCCACAAGGCGAACGTGATGCGCGAGACGGACGGTCGCTTCCGCGACGCCGTCGTCTCCGTCGCCGACGAGCGCGGCGTCGAGGCCGAGGAGGTCCTGATGGACGCCTTCGCGACGCGCGTCTGTCTGGACCCGACGCAGTTCGACACCGTCGTCTGTCCGAACCTCGCGGGCGACGTGCTGTCGGACCTCGCCGCCGGCCTCGTCGGCGGCCTCGGACTGCTCCCCTCGGCGAACATCGGCCCGGACGCCGCGCTGTTCGAACCGGTTCACGGCTCCGCGCCCGACATCGCCGGCGAGGGCATCGCCAACCCGGCCGCGACGATTCTGTCCGCGGCGATGCTGCTCGACTACCTCGACTACGAGGGCGAAGCCGACCGCGTTCGGTCGGCCGTCGAGGGCGTCCTCGCCGACGGGCCGCGCACGCCCGACCTCGGCGGCGACGCCTCCACGGAGGACGTGACCGCCGCGGTCCTCGCCCGCCTCTGAGCGTCGGCGACGCGCCGAACCGGCGATTCGACGTTCGTTTCGAACGCGCTCGTTTTCGTTTCTGATCGTTTTCTCACCCACGAACACCCCGTTTTCGTTCCTGTGTGGAATCCGTCCATTTCGAACAGATACGGGCGGAATCCAACATAAACAATTAACACTACTCCCCGACCTATCTTCCTCGTAACGAGGAATCGCCACCGATGTTACCAGCAGAGCGCAAACGCCGCATCGTCGAACTCGTCTCCGACTCGGACGGCCGGTCGGTCGAGTCGCTGTCAGAACACCTCGGCTACTCGAAGGCCACGATACGGCGCGACCTGCGCGAACTCGAAGACCGTGGGCTCATCGAGCGGTCGCACGGCGGGGCCGTCCCCGTGACTTCCGTCGGGCGCGAGCAGACCTACGGGCAGAAGGAAGTACAGAATCTCGAAGGCAAACGCGCGATCGCGGACCGCGCGGTCGAGGAACTGGCCGAGGGGCAGGTCGTGTTCTTCGACGCCGGGACGACCACGATGGAGGTGGCGCGGAAGGTCCCGAAGGACGGGACGATACTCGGCGTCACCAACTCGCCGCGGCTCGCCATCGAACTGAACGAGGAGGACAACGAGGTCAAACTCACCGGCGGGACGCTCCGCCGGCGGACGAAGGCGCTCGTGGGGCCGACCGCGGAGTCGTTCATGGAGCGGACGAACTTCGACCTGCTGTTCCTCGGCACGAACGGGTTCGACGTCGAATCCGGCCTCACGACCCCGAACGAGGACGAGGCGCGGATGAAGGAACTGATGGTCGAGAAGGCCGCGAAGGTCGTCCTCGTCGCGGACCTCTCGAAGCTCGGCCGACGGAGCTTCGTTCAGTTCGCATCGCTCGAACAGATTGACCTGTTTATCACCGACGGCGAACTCGACGCCGACTCGCGCGAGGAGATAGAGAGCGCGGGCGTCACCGTCGTCGACGGAGTTGCACGATGATTCTCACAGTCACCCCGAACCCAGCAGTCGACCACACGATTCACTTCGACGAACCGCTTCAGCCCGGCGTCGTCCACCGGACCGACGACGCGGTGTTCACCGCCGGCGGCAAGGGCATCAACGTCGCCAAGTACGTCTCTGCGCTCGACGCCGACGCGACCGCCTCCGGCTTCCTCGGCGGCCACTTCGGGAAGTTCGTCCGCGACCGGCTCGACGCCGACGGCATCGCCTCGGACTTCGTCACCATCGACGCCGACACCCGTCTGAACACGACCGTCCTCGCGGAGGACGGCGAGTACAAACTCAATCACAACGGCCCGCAGATTCGCGCAGCCGACGTGGACGAACTCGTCGAAACCGCACAGGCGAACGAGCCGGACACGCTCCTCGTCGGCGGCAGCCTCCCGCCGGGGATGTCGCTCTCCGACGTCGACAGGCTCGCCCGCGCGGGCGACTGGAAAATCGCGGTGGACATGGGCGGCGAGTACCTCGCCGAACTGGACGCCGACTACTACGTCTGCAAACCCAATCGCTCGGAACTCGCGGCGGCGACCGGCAGAACGGTCGAGACCGAATCCGACGCCGTCGAGGCGGCCGAGGAGCTTCACGCGCGCGGATTCGAGTACGTGCTGGCGTCGCTCGGCGCGGACGGCGCGCTCCTCGTCACCGACGACGAAGTCCTGTCTGCGCCCGCGCTCGACGTGGAGGTCGTGGACACGGTCGGCGCGGGCGACGCGGTCATGTCCGGCTTCCTCGCCGCGCGCGAACACGGGCTTTCGGACGCCGACGCCCTCCGAATGGGCGTCCTGACGGCCGCGCGCGTCGTCGGCGTCGCCGGCACCCGCGTCCCGCACCTCGAAGACGTGCTGACGAACGAAACGCGCGTCGAGGTGACGACCGTTCGGAGTCGGTGATTCTCGTATGAACGTTTGTTAACGACCAAAACGCTCAGTAACGTTCATATTCGAAAGGGTTTTTGAGCACATTTGCGTACGTTCTTTCGTAGGGGTGGCAACACTATGGCAAACGACGCAGAAGACGCGGTTCGGTCCTACCTCACTTCGGTGAAGGAGGACCTGATGACTGGGGTATCGTTCATGATTCCGTTCGTGACTATCGGCGGAATCTTCCTGGCGCTGGGCTACGCGGTAGCCTCGCTTTCGAACAACGTACAAGACGTATTCAACAGCACGGGGACCGCCGGCTGGTTCCTCGCGCAGATCGGCGTCGCTGGGCTGACGCTGATGGTTCCGGTCCTCGGCGCGTACATCGCGTACGCCATCGCCGACCGACCGGGCCTCGCACCGGGGTTCATCCTGTCGTACATCATCCAGCAGGGCAACGTCCTGCAGGCCGCCGGTGACGTCATCGGCCTTCAGGGCGGCTCCGCCGGCGCGGGCTACCTCGGCGCTATCGTCGCCGGGTTCCTCGCCGGCATCGTCGCGCGCTGGTTCAAGCAGCGCGACGTGCCCGAGTTCATCGCGCCGATGATGCCCGTGCTCCTCATCCCGGTGGCGACCACCGCGGTGCTCACGCCCGTCATGCTGTTCGTGCTGGGCGTTCCGATCTCCATCGCGAACGCGGGGCTCACCGCGTTCCTGAGCAACATGCAGGGCGGCGGCCAAGCCATCGTGCTCGGGGCCATCCTCGGGGCGATGATGGCGGCCGACATGGGCGGTCCCATCAACAAGGTCGCCTACGTGTTCTCCGTCGGCCTCATCTCCGAGGGCGTCACCGCGCCGATGGCCGCGGTCATGATCGCGGGTATGGTCCCGCCCATCGGCCTCGCGCTGTCGAACTTCATCGCGCCGCAGAAGTACGCGGCCGAGATGTACGAGAACGCCAAGAGCGGCGTGCTCCTCGGCTTCTCCTTTATCACTGAGGGCGCGATTCCGTACGCGGCCGCCGACCCGGCCCGCGTCATCCCGAGCGTCGTCGCCGGCAGCGCCGTCGCCGGCGCGGCCTCGATGGCGCTCGGCGTGAACATGCCGGCTCCCCACGGCGGCATCTTCGTGGTTCCGCTGTCGAACCAGCCGTTCATGTTCATCGCGTGCATCCTGCTCGGCTCCATCGTGACCGCCGTCATCGCGACGGCCATCAAGCCGAACTTCGACGCCAAGATGGCGGCCCAGAGCTCCGACGACTGACCACACCGAACTAATCTTTCCAGACCCGAACGAAGCACAATACAATGGACGTCACTGACATCAGCACCATCACACCGCTCGAACTGATCTCGCTCGAAGAGCCGCCGGCGACGAAGGAGGGAGCCATCGAGTTCCTCCTCGACCTCGCGGTCGACGCCGGCCGCGTCGACGACCGCGACGCCGCGCTCGACGCCCTCCTCGAACGCGAGGAAGAGGCGACGACCGGCGTCGGCTTCGGCATCGGCATCCCGCACGCGAAGACCGACGCGGTCTCGAAGCCGACGGTCGCCTTCGCGCGCTCGACCGAGGGCATCGACTTCGACGCCATGGACGACAAGCCGGCGAAGCTCCTGTTCATGATTCTCGTCCCCGCGGCGGGCGGCGAGGACCACCTGCAGATTCTGAGCGCCCTCTCGCGATCCCTCATGCACGAGGACGTCCGCGAGAAGCTCCTCGAAGCCGAGAGCAAACAGACCGTTCAGGACGTGCTCGCCGAGGTGGTCGAGTGATGGAGCGGACCGTCACGGTCGTCCCCGAAGACGGGCTTCACGCCCGCCCGGCCTCGCAGTTCGTCGAGACCGCGAACGAGTTCGACGCCGACGTCCGGCTCGGCCGCGCCGACGAGGACGACCTCGTCCCCGCCGCCAGCATGCTCGCGGTCACCGGCCTCGGCGTCGGCCACGACGAGTCCGTCCGACTCGTCGCCGAGGGTGACGACGCGGAAGCGGCACTCGACGCCCTAGAGGATATCCTTTCGACGCCCGAAGCCAAACAGTAAGCCATGACCGAACGAACCCTCTCCGGCATCGGCGTGACACCGCTTTCGGGCGTCGGCACCGTCGTCTGGTACCGACCGGACGCCGACCTCCCCGAACCGCCGGCCCCGGAAGACGTGGACGAAGACGCCGAACTGGCGCGCTTCGAGGACGCCCGCGCGGCCGCCGAGGACGAACTCGAAGCCGAGCGCGAGCGGACCGCCGAGCGCGTCGGCGAGGAGGAGGCCGCGGTGTTCGACGCGCACGTCCAGTTCCTCAACGACCCGCAGATAACCGACGGCGTCACCGACGCCATCGAGGGCGGGCTCCCGGCCGAACACGCCGTGCAGGAGACGTTCTCCGAGTTCGTCGAGCAGTTCGAGAACATGGGCGGTCGCATGGGCGAGCGCGCCGACGACCTCCGCGACGTGCGCGACCGACTCGTGCGCGTCCTCTCGGACGGCGAGCGCGTCGACCTCTCGTCCCTGCCGGAGGGGAGCGTCGTCGTCGCGGAGCGACTCACGCCGAGCGACACGGCGCAGCTCGACCCGGAGCGCGTCGCCGGCTTCGTCACCGTGACGGGCGGCCGCACCTCCCACGCGGCCATCTTCGCGCGCTCGCTCGCCCTGCCGGCCATCGTCGGCGTGGGCGAGGAGCTCCAGTCCGTCGAGGACGGCACCGAAGTCGTCGTCGACGGCGAGTCGGGCGACCTCGTGGTCGACCCGACCGACGAGCGCAAGGAGGCCGCCGCGGCCGCCGCAGACGTCGATATCCGACACGAGTCGGTCGAGACCGCCGACGGCGTCGACATCGAGGTCGCCGCCAACATCGGCACGCTGGCGGACCTCGGCCCCGCGGTCGACCGCGGGGCCGACGGCGTCGGCCTGTTCCGCACCGAGTTCCTGTTTCTCGACCGCGAGTCGCCGCCGGACGAAGACGAGCAGTACGAGGCGTACGTCGAGGCGCTCGAATCGTTCGACGGCGGCCGCGTCGTCGTCCGCACCCTCGACATCGGCGGCGACAAGCCGGTCCCGTACCTCGACCTGCCGGACGAGGAGAACCCGTTCCTCGGCGAGCGCGGCATCCGCCGGTCGCTCGGCCCGGACGCCGACCTCTTCGAGACGCAGGTCCGCGCGCTGCTTCGCGCGGCGGCCAGCGCCGACGGGGCGAACCTGTCTGTGATGCTCCCGCTCGTCTCGACGGTCGAGGAGCTTCGCGCCGGCCGCGAGCGGTTCGAGTCGGTCGCCGCCGACCTCGACGCCGAGGGCGTCGCAAACGAGCTTCCCGAGTTCGGCATCATGGTCGAGACGCCCGCCGCGGCGTTCATGGCCGACCGGTTCGCGCCGCACGTCGACTTCTTCAGCATCGGGACGAACGACCTCGCGCAGTACGTGATGGCCGCCGAGCGCGGCAACGAGCGCGTCTCCGAGCTCGGCGACTACCGCCAGCCGGCGGTCCTCCGCGCCATCGACGCCACCGTCTCGGCCGCCGAGGGCGAGGACTGCTGGGTCGGCATGTGCGGCGAGATGGCCGGCGACCCGGACCTCACCGAACTGCTCGTCGGCCTCGGCCTCGACGAACTGAGCATGAGCGCCGTGACGGTGCCGCAGGTCAAGGCGGCCGTCGCGGACACCGATACCGCGGACGCCCGCGCACTCGCGGAGCGCGTCCTGCAGGCCGACACCAAGGCTGAAGTCGCGGAAATCCTTACACTAGAGCTATGAAACTCGTCGCAGTCACATCCTGTCCGACCGGAATCGCACACAGCCAGATGGCGGCCGAGAACCTCCTGCAGGCCGGCGAGCGCCTCGGCCACGACATCGACGTCGAGGTCCAGGGCGCGATGGGCACGCAGGACGAACTGTCCGCGGACGCCATCGCCGAGGCGGACGCGGTCATCATCACCTCGGACACCTCGGTCAGCCGCGACCGATTCGACGGCAAACTCGTCCTCAAGGGGACGGTCAAAGACGGCGTGAACAACGCCGAGGCCGTCGTGGAGAAGGCCGTCGAACTCGCCGAGGCCGGGAAGACCGGCTCGGTCACGTTCGGAAGCGGCGACGACGGCGAGGACGCCGACGCCGAATCCGACACCGACGAGTCGTCCGGCGACGACGCGGAACCGGACGAACCCGTGCGCCGCGGCGGCGACCCCGAGAAGGGGCTGTTCGCCCGCCTGAAGAAGCTGTTCTCGTAACTCCCGCCGACGGTTTCCCGTTTTTCTCCCGTCTCCGAGCGGCGGCGCTCCGTCCGCCGATGAAAATTAACTCGAACGCGAACAAACGAAAACGTGCAGAATCGAAACTCACTTCCCATACATTATTAGTCTCGCAGTCGTTGACGAAACCGAGGTGAACGCATAATGCCGTTCTACGGCGGGGAGGAACTCGCCACAGTGTACGACGAGGCGCTCGACGAAGGATTCGGCCTCATCGCGAGTAACATCGCGGAGCCGAACATTATGATGGGTCTCATGGAGGGGGCCGACCGGATGGACTCGGACCTCCTGTTGCAGATGAGCGGCGGGGCCTGTCGCTTCGCGGGCGACGGCGACGCCGTCGCGGGCCTGAAAGCCATGGGGAACTACATCGAGACCATCGCCGAGCGGTACGACATCGGCGTCTTCCTCAACATGGACCACCAGACGGACATCGAGTTCATCGAACAGCAGATCGAACTCGACATCCCGTCGTCCATCATGATCGACGCCTCCCACGAGCCGTTCGACGAGAACGTCGCCACGAGCCGCGAGGTCGTCGAGATGGTCGAGGCAGCGGACTCCGACGTCCTCATCGAGGCCGAACTCGGCCAGATCAAGGGCGTCGAGGACGAAATCGAGGCCGAGGAGGCGTTCTACACGGACCCCGAGCAGGCCGTCGAGTTCGTCGACAAGACGGGTGCGGACCTGCTCGCCATCTCCGTCGGCACGCAGCACGGCGTCGCCAAGGGCAAGGACCTCGAACTCCGCCCGGACCTCGCAAACGACATCCGACAGGCCCTGCGCGACCACGGCCTCGACACGCCGCTCGTGCTTCACGGCTCCTCGGGCGTCCAGCCCGACCAACTGCAGGAGATGCTCAAACACGGCATCTGCAAGGTCAACAAGGACACCCGCTACCAGTACGAGTACACGCGCACCGCCTACGACCGCTACACCGAGGAACCCAACGCCATCGTCCCGCCCGAGGGCGTCGTGGACGCCCGCGACACGTTCTTCAACGAGACCGACTGGTCGCCGAACAAGGACGTGTTCGACCCCCGCGTCGCCGGCCGCGACATCCGCGAGCGCATCGCCGACGTGCACGCCGACCTGACCGAGGTCTCCGGCAGCGCCGGCCAGTCGCTGTTCAAGTAACGCCGCGCGGGCGGTGACTCGCTCGCCGTCGAGCGCTCGTCGCGTCCGCGTCGCGGACCGGCACCGGCCGTCGTCTCCACCCGGCACACCGCCGGTTTTTTCGTTTCGGGACGCTTCCCCCAGCGGCGGCGCTCTCGGGGTCGAGAGGGGTCAATCCCGGTTCCCCACGTCGCTTAAGGTGTCACGCGGCGTGGGTGTAGGTATGCCGCAGATTCACCTCGACGACGAGACGGTCGCCCGACTCGACGCGCTCCGCGAGGAAGACGAGGAGTACGACGAACTCATCAACGAGCTGATGAACATCTACGAGGCGAGCGAGCGGACGCTGTTCCACGCCGGCGACGAGTACTGACCTCGGCACCGCCGCTCGGGCGTCTGTGCGGTCGGTTCTCTGTGACCCGTTACAACCCGAGCCACCGCGCGACCGCTCCCGCGAGGAGAACCAGTGCGCCGGCGATAAACGTGCCGGGAATCGGAAGCACGAACAGGAGTCCACCGAACGCGAAGACCAGCGTTGACGGTCTCATCTAGCGAGGCAGTCGCGCCCCGGCCTGTTACTAATTGTGGCCTTCAAACCGAATGTCACCCTCGGCCCCCACGTGAGCGCCGTCGCCGCAGCCGGTCGAACGGCCCGTTATTCGAGGTAGCTGACCCGGACCTGATTCCACTTGCCCTTCTTTTCGAGGTGGTCCTGGAGCGCGTCCGCGTACTCCTGTGTGAGTCGCTCCGCGGCCTCCAGTTTCTCCTGTTCGCCCTTCTTGCCGCCGCCGCCCATCCCGAGCGCGCCCTTGATGGAGTCGACGATGCCGCCGGCGGACGACGAGTCGTCTCCGCCGCCGCCCATCCCGCCCATCTGACTGCGGATGTTGTCGAGTTCGGGGATAATCTGCGGGACCTTCTCCGTGTCGGCGACGATGCGCGCCGCCTCGGGGTCGTCCGCGTTCTCGATTTCGAACTCCGTCGCCGTCATGATCAATCCCCACTCCTGACTGTTGAACCGGGAGTTCATCACCTGCTCGTTGAACTCGCGGTCCACCGTCATCCGGTCGCCGACGATGCTGTCGGTCCAATGTGCCATGTGCACACGTCGTCGGCGGGTCGGTATCAGAGTTGCGGGGCAGACCGACCGTCGGCGGCGCGTCTCCCCGCCGGCGAGACGCCACAGCGCGACCCGCCTCCCACGCGGGTTTAATGCGGTTGGGTGACGACCCCGAGTCATGGAGCGGTACGACCTCCTGTACAGACTGTACGGGAACTTCGACGCGGACGCGGTCCGGGACGCACAGGACTTCGTCGACCTCTTGCCGCCGCTCGGCTCGCCGGTGGCGCTGTCGCACTGGCAGGCGGTCGACGACGAACTCTCGGCGAAGAAAGACCGCATCCGCCGGGCGCTTTCGGACGGCGACCGCTACGCCGAACTCGCCGCGCGCGCGACGCGGGACCAGGCGTTCACCGCGCTCGACCTCTACACGAAGTACGGGCGGGCGGTGAACGCGCTCGTCCTCGACGTGGACGAGACGCTGCGCTCCGCGGGCCAGACGGACAACGAGATTCCCCGCGAGGTGCTGCACCTCCTCACCCGGTTCCACGAGCGAGGCGTCCCCATCGTCATCTGCACCGGCCAGACCTTGGAGAACGTCAAGGGCTTCGCCATTCAGGGACTCGGCAACGAACTCGTCCACTCGGGGGACGTGAGCATCGTCTACGAGGCCGGCACCGGCGTCTTCACCCCCGGCCACGGCTCCGAGACGAAGCGCCTCCTCTACGAGACCCTCGACGACTCGGTGCAGTCGGTCTTCGAGTCGGTCCGCGGACGGGTCATCAGCGACCTGCCCGACGCGCTCCGCGGGGGCGTCCACCTGCAGGGCAACGAGTTCAACGTCACGCTCAAGCCGAACTTCGAGACCGGGAGCGACGACGCCGAGGCGGTCATCGACGGCGCGCTCGTCTACCTGCTCGACCTCCTCGGCGAGGCGCTCACCGACGACCCCGACGGCCCCGACTGGGCGCGGGCGTACTTCGCGGACCGCGACCCGGAGATACGCGACGTGCTCGACGACCGCGACGCGCTTCCCGACTCGGACACGGAGATTCCCGAGGACGTCGAACGGACCCTCGAACGCGTGACGGTCGCGTACTACCACGCCGACGCCGCGGAGCTCTCCGCGGTCGACCTGAACAAGGCGGCGGGGGTCCGCGCGGCCCTCGACGTGCTCGGGGTGGACGACCCGTTCGTCCTCGTGATGGGCGATTCGAAGTCCGACCTCGACGTGATGCGGTGGGCCGCCGAAAACGACTGCGGACTCGCGGCGGCCCCGGAACACTCCTCGCCGGGCGTGCTCGAACACGTCCGCGAGACGGACGAACTCGTGTTCCCCCGCGGCGACGCCGCGTCGGTGCTCCGAACCGCCTACGCCCTCAATCTCTTGGTCGACTGAGCGGGTCGCGTCGTCGCTGTGTCCGGTCTCTACAGGTAAGTAAAACGAGCTCTCGGGGGTGATCGAGGCGGCTCAGACCGCGCACACCCCGATGTCGTCACCCGAGCCGTCGCCGTTCGAACCGTCGCCGGTGTCGTCGGTGTTCGAATCGTTCGATGACGAGTCGTCGGTGTTCGAATCGTTCGATGACGAGTCGTCGGTGTTCGAATCGTCCGAAGACGAGTCGTCGGTGCTGTCGTCGGTCGAATCGTCCGCGCTGTCGTCGGTGTTCGAGTCGTCGCTCGCATCGTCCGAAGACGAGTCGTCGGACGAGCCGTCGCCATCGTCATCGTAGTTCGAGACGCCGACCGGGCTCCCGCGCGGCCTGGTCGTCCTCGTCGCCGAGTCGGTGTCGTCGTCGCCGGTCTCGACCGTCTCGAACGTCCCGACTTCGCTTTCGGCGTCGTCCGACCCGTCGTCGCCCGAGTCGTCGGCCCCGTCGTCGTCGGCGACGGCGGGTTCGGCTTCGATTCCGGGGTCGGGGTCCTCGGTCTGTGTGTCGTCCGCGTCGGGGCCGGTCACGTCTGCGCCGATGCTTCTGTCGGCGTCGACGGCCGGAGCGGGCGTCTCGGGGGTGTTCACGCCCCCGGAGAGGAGGGCGAACACGACGATGACGAGGACGACGACGCCAACGACGAACTGGCCGAGATTCATCGCCTGACCTCCCGGTGGTCGGAGTCGATTCCCGGGATTGGTACGCTGGTGGGGGTCACGGACATGGTTCGACCTGTTATTTGCGTTCCGAGGGCTTCGTTACGAATCGTCTACCGCTCGGCGTCGTGCCCCGGATTTCGCCCGATAGGGGGCGGGCCGACCCGCGGGGGCGCGCCCCGAATCCGTCACCGGATGCGACCATCCGCGTTCCTAACCCCTGTTAATCCGCGAATACCACGCCGATCTGAGGGTCTATTTTCGACCGACACTCTCCGTGAACAGAATGTCTGGAAACCCTGTGGTTATCGTCGGGCTACGTGGTGTCGAACTCGGGCCGCGAGACGCCGCGTCTCGGGTCCTCTGGCTCTGTAGTTATCTTCTCGGGGCGCGTACAGTCTCCCAATGACCGCCTCCATCGACAGAATCATCGCGCGCGTCTCGCGCTGGCCCGGCGTCGAGACCGCGCCGCACCGCTTCGGGGGGACGGAGTTCGTCGTCGCCGGCAGGGAAATCGGCCACGTCCACGACGCCGGCGTCGTCGACCTCGCGCTCACGAGGCGCGTCCGCGACGTGCTTCTCACCGACGGACTCGCGGACCCGCACCACGTCCTGCCCGACTCCGCGTGGGTGACCTACCGCGTCAGAAGCGACGCCGACGTCCCCGACGCGATGCGTCTGCTCAGACTCGCGTATCTCTGGCGACTGCTCGCGCTCCGCCGCCGCGGCGTCGATCTCGACCCGGCGACGGACCCCGACACCGACCTCCGTCGACTGGGCCTTCCGGCGGACCTCGACGCGCTCGTCAGAGAGACGTTCCGCGACTCGCTCGACCGATGGGCGACGGTCTGACCCCGGACCCGCGAGTCCCGAGCGGGGACATGTCTCGTCCGGAAAAACTTTACTAACGTCCGAGTAAACTACTCTGCATGGGTAAGAACTACGCGGAGTTACACGATCCGAACGCGGAGTACACGATGCGAGAGCTGTCGGGGGAGACGATGGGCGTGACGGCCAAGCGCGGCGGCGGTCGCGACGTCGAGATTACCGACGTGCAGACGACGATGGTCGACGGCAACTTCCCGTGGACGCTCGTCCGTATCTACACTGACGCGGGCGTCGTCGGCACCGGTGAGGCTTACTGGGGCGCGGGCGTGCCCGAGATCGTCGAGCGCATGAAGCCGTTCGTCATCGGCGAGAACCCCCTGGACATCGACCGCCTGTACGAGCATCTCATCCAGAAGATGTCCGGCGAGGGCTCCGTCGAGGGCGTCACGGTCACCGCCATCGCGGGCATCGAAATCGCGCTGCACGACCTCGCGGGCAAGATTCTCGACATTCCCGCTTACCAGCTTCTGGGCGGGAAGTACCGCGACAAGGTGCGGGTCTACTGCGACTGCCACACCGAAGAGGAAGCCGACCCCGAAGCGTGCGCCGACGAGGCGGAGCGCGTGGTCGACGAACTCGGCTACGACGCGCTGAAGTTCGACCTCGACGTGCCGTCGGGCTTCGAGAAGGACCGCGCGAACCGCCACCTGCGGCCCGGCGAGATTCGGCACAAGGCCGAAATCGTCGAGAAAGTGACAGAGCGCGTCAAGGACAAGGCGGACGTGGCGTTCGACTGCCACTGGACGTTCTCGGGCGGCAGCGCAAAGCGACTGGCCGCCGAGTTGGAAGACTACGACGTGTGGTGGCTCGAAGACCCCGTGCCGCCGGAGAACCTCGACGTGCAGGAGGAGGTCACGAAGTCCACGCTCACGCCCATCACGGTCGGCGAGAACCGCTACCGCGTGACGGAACTGCGCCGGCTCATCGAGAACCAGGCCGTGGATATCGTCGCGCCCGACATGCCGAAGGTCGGCGGGATGCGCGAGACGCAGAAGATCGCGGACGTGGCGAACCAGTACTACGTGCCGGTCGCGATGCACAACGTGTCGTCGCCGGTGGCGACGATGGCCTCCGCGCACGTCGGCACGGCGATTCCGAACTCGCTGGCGGTCGAGTACCACTCCTACGAGCTGGGCTGGTGGGGCGACCTCGTCGAGGAGACGGTCATCGAGGACGGGTACATCGAAATTCCGGAGAAGCCGGGGCTCGGCGTGACGCTGGACATGGACACCGTCGAAGAACACATGGTCGACGGCGAGACGCTGTTCGACGAGGCGTAAGCCGACGTCGAATCAGTCGAGCTTCGCTCGACAGTATTCGACGAGGAGTGAAACGACTCGTCGAGCCAGCAGACGCGTAGCGTCTGTTACGTTCGACGAGGCGTAAGCCGAACCGAAACCACGGCAGAACGCACGGGACCCGCGTTCCGATTTTTCCCGAGACACCACGCGGAGCCGTCGGCTCGCGCTCACTCCTCGCCGACCAGTCGAACGCCGGCCGACGGGCGGCAGGCGAACACGTCGGCGTCGGGGCCGACGCGCTCGGGGGCGGCGGCTCGAATCGCGCGCTCGGCCCGGTCGAGCGCGTCGCCGTCGACCAACGCGACCGCGCTCCCGCCGAAGCCGCCGCCGGTCATTCGCGCGCCGTAGACGCCCGGCGTCTCGGCGGCGAGTTCGACCGCCGCGTCGAGTTCCGGGCAGCTCACCTCGTAGTCGTCGCGGAGGCTCTCGTGGGCCGCGAGCATCGCGTCGCCGACGCCTCTGAGATCGCCAGCGGCGAGCGCGTCGCGGGCGCGGCGGACGCGCTCGTTTTCGGTCACGACGTGTCGAACCCGGCGGCGGGACACCGGTTCGAGCGCGTCCGCGTGGGCGTCGAGGAGGCCGCGGTCCACGTCGCGCAGGGAGTCGAGGCCGCGGTCCACGTCGCGCAGGGAGTCGAGGCCGCGGTCCACGTCGCGCAGGGAGTCGAGCGCCGCCGCGCACTCGCGGACGCGGTCGTTGTAGCCCGACTCGGTCAGTTCGTGAGAGACGCCGGTGTCGATGACGAGGACGCCGATACCGTCGCCGAGGGGGACCGACTCGGTCTCGCGGCTCCGGCAGTCGAGAAAGAGCGCCGAGTCGGCCTCGCACAGCGCCGCCGAGAACTGGTCGAGGATGCCGCACTCGACGCCGACGCCCTCGCGTTCGGCCCGCCAGCACGCCAGCGCGAGGTCGGCGGCGGGGCGGTCGCGCCCGGAGACCGCGAGGAGCGCGCGACCGACCGCGAGTTCGAGCGCGGCCGACGAGGAGAGTCCCGCGCCCGTGGGAACGTCCGAGGCGATGGCGAGGTCCGCGCCGGCGACCGGGCCGTCCTCGCGGAGGACGCGAGCGACCGCGGCGACGTAGGCGGCCCACCCGTCGGGGTCGTCGTCGGGGCCGAGTTCGGCCGTCTCGTCGAAGTCGGCGGCGCGGACGCGGAGTCGGTTGTCGCTTCTCGGCCGGGCCGCGACCGCGACGTGGCGGTCGACGGCCATCGGGAGGCAGAGCCCGTCGTTGTAGTCGGTGTGGCCGCCGACGAGGTTCACCCGACCGGGGGCGACGGCGACGGTCGGGGCCGACGTCGACCTCGAACTCGGGGCGTCGCCGTCGGGGCCGAACGCCGCGTCGAGTGCGACTGTCGCGCGTTCGACCTGGTTCGGCGTCCCCGTGTTCGCGCCGTCGGCGTCGCGGCTCATTCGCGTCCGCTCCCGTGCGGTTCCTCGTCGCTCGTCGCGGCTTCGTCCCCGTCCGCGACTCGCTCGCCGCCGAGTCGCTCGGCTAGCTGGCGACCCATCTCGCGCGGGTTCGCCTCGGTCACGCGGAGGTCGTCGCCGACCGCGACCCGGCCGGGCGCGAGGACGTCCGCGCAGATGCCGCCGCGGGACTCGCGGAGCGCGTCACTCACGTCGTCGTCGCCGACGAGGTCCGCGAGGTGCGCGCAGGGCGGCCTGAGCTTCGTCCCGCGGAGTTCGGCCCCGCCGAGTTCGAACGTCGCGTCGAGCAGGTCGGCGAGGTCGACGCCGCGGACGACGACGTTCCGACGGTGCTGGCCGTCAGCGAGGTCGAGGTCGTACTCGCGCGCCGCGTCGTCCAGCACCGCGGCGTCGACGAGCGTCACCGGACAGCCGTCGGTCGCCGAGTAGAAGCCGTCGCCGTCGGCGTAGCGGTCGCCTTCGATGCCGCCCGGCGCGACCGAGACGGTCTCGTGGGAGCCCATCGACTCGGCCTTCGACGGCGCGGTGTACAGCGCCTCGACGCGCCCGCGAACCTCGGAAGTCATACCTCCGGCTACCACTCGGGGACACGAATAGGTTGGGCCGGCCACACGCGTCGGCCCGGGCGTCACGGCGGCGACTCAGCAGAGCGGTTTGGGGTCGACGCCGAGTTCGGCGAGGCCGTCGGCGTAGTCGTCGTACGCCAGTTGGACGACGTACTCGGCGACCATTCGGGCGCGCTCCCAGTCGTCGTCGGTCGCACAGCGGTCGGCGAGGAGGTCCAACCCGGCCGCAAGCGTCTCTTCGGTCTCGGCTTTCAACTCGCGAAAGAGGTCGGCCCGCGGTTCGTCCGCCTCGTTGACGAAGAAGCCGATGACCTGCGCGTGGGTGCGAACCGAGACGAGGCCGCGGCCGACCATGCCGGCGGCGGCGCGCTCGACTGCGTCCTCGCGCCCGCGGAGGTACGCGTGCATCACACCGGATTCGTCGGGAAGGTCGACGTCCTCGTCGAGGGCGTCGAGGACGCGGTCGAGGTGGTCGGCCTCTTGGGTCGCGGTGGCCTCGAACGCGGCTCTTGCTTCGTCGTCGGCCTCGTCTGCGGCCCACGCCGCGAACGTCCCGCGGGCCGCGTGCTCGGAGTACGCGGCGGCGCGGAGCACCGCCGGCTCGGAGAGGTCCGCCCCCGTCAGCGCCAACAGGAGCTTCGACGAGCCGAGCCGGTCGAGTTGGGTTCGCTTCGCCGTCTCGACTGACTCGCGGAACGAATCGACGTCCATACCGCCAGTCGGTCCGCCAGTCACGTGAACGTTCGCCCCGGCCAACGTGCGCCGGATTCCCTCTGCAATCATTTTGGTATCATCAGTGATATTCAGCGGAGAGGGTTGAAATATCGGTGACCGCTGAGGAACGTATATGACGAACTCCTCGGGACCAGTCGACGCGAGCGCGCGAGCGCGCGTGAACGGCGACAGGCTCCTCTCGCGGTTGGATATCGACGCGGCGGAAATCGACCGCCGGAAATCGTTCGTTCGGCTCTCGGCGGCGGACGAGCGACGATTGAGCGACCTCGAACCGCTCTTGGACGAGTTCGCGGACGAGTTCGCGGCGGCGTTCTACGACCACCTCGGCGAGCACGCGACGACGAAGTTCTTCGGTCGCTCGACGAAGACCACGGAGATGCTGCGGACCGACCAGGCGGCGTATCTCCGCGAACTCGGCCGCGGCGAGTACGACGAGGACTACTTCGCAAAGCGGGCGCGCATCGGGAAGTTACACGATATGATAGACCTCGGGCCGAAGTTCTATCTCGGCGCGTACTCGGTCTACTACGAGGGCATCATCGGTGCCGTCGCGGACGAGGTGAAAGCCGAGTTCACCGGCGGCGACGCCGACACCGAGTTCGAAGGCGACGGCGACGGCGGCCTGCTCTCGGGACTTCTCGGCGGCGCGTCCGGCGTTTCGAGCGGTCTCCGCGGCGGCGACGACCGGGTCGAAGCCGCCGTCGACGAGGTCGTCGAGCGCATCCTCCCCGTGTTGAAGCTCCTGTCTCTCGACCAGCAGGTGGCGATGGAGACGTACATCCAGTCGTACAGTCGGGCGGCGCGCGAGGCCGCCGAGCGCCGGCGGGCGCTCGCCGACGAGGTCGAAGCCGACGTGAGCGACCCCGTCGAGTCGCTCCTGCGGAGCTCCGAGGAGGTCACGGAGCGAACCGACGACATCGAGACCACGGCGCGGGCGCAGGCCGAGGACATGGCGACGGTCGCCGCCGAGGTGTCCGAGATGAGCGCGACCGTCGAGGAGATCGCGGCGACCGCGGAGGAGGTCGAGCGGACCAGCGCCGACGCCGCCATGCGCGCCGCCGAGGGCGAGGACGCCGCCGACGAGGCCATCGACGTGATGCGCGACGTGAGCGAGGCCGCGGAGACTGCCTCCGAGGACGTCCAGCAACTGCACGACCAGATCGCGGAGATAGACGAGGTGCTCGACGCCATCAACGACATCGCTGAACAGACGAACCTGCTCGCGCTCAACGCCTCCATCGAGGCCGCCCGCGCCGGCGACGCGGGCGAGGGATTCGCCGTCGTCGCCAGCGAGGTGAAGAACCTCGCCGAGGAGTCGCAGGCCCGCGCCGCCGAGGTCGAGGGCACGGTGGGCGACATCCAGTCCGAGGCGCGAGAGACCATCGAGAGCCTCTCGCAGACGACCGGGCGGCTGTACGACGGCATCGACCGCGGCGAGGACGTGATGCGGAGCCTCTCGGACATCTCGGCGGCGGTCGAACAGGCCACCGTCGGCGTCGGCGAAGTCGCATCGGCGACCGACGACCAGGCCGAGAGCGCCGAGCAGATCGCCGGCATGGTCGACGACGCGACCGCCCGCGCGACCAGCGTGTCGGACCACATCGGCGACATCGCCGACGCGAACCGCTCGCAGACCGAGCAGGTGCTCTCGATTCGTGACGCCGCCGAACGCCTCGGCAGCGGCGAGACGGGCGGCGTTGACGGGTCGAACGCCTCACCGGAACCGGGCTCCGACGCCCCGTCCGCCGGCGGGGTCGACGGCCCGCCGGCCGACGTCCTCGACGAGTTCGACGTCGGTGAACCGCCGTCGCGCCGCCTCAGCAACGACGGCGGAACGACCGAATAGCGCGGGCCGCTGCTCGGGCCACAGTTCTCTTTTCGACCCGCGGAGCGTTCTTCCGCCCGGCGCGCGTATCGTGTGCGTATGACTCCCGAGGAACTGGCGGCCCGGCTCGCCCGCGGTGACCCCACGACGGTGCTCGACGTGCGCGACCGCGGCGAGTTCGAGGCGTGGCGCGTCGACGGCGCGGCCGCGACCGCGACGCAGATTCCGGCGGTTCGCTTCACGCAGGCCGAGATTCGCGGGACGGTCGCCGACCTCGCCGCGGAGTTCGAACACGAGCCCTCACCGGTGGTCGTCGTCTGCGCGGAGGGGCGGTCGAGCGCCCACGTCGCCGACCTGCTCTCCGAGGCCGGCGTTCCCGCCGAGAACCTCGAAACGGGGATGGACGGCTGGGCGCGCGTCTACCGCGCCCGCGAACTCCCGGTCGGGAACGCGGACGCGAACGCGGACGCGACGGTTCTCCAGTACGACCGCCCCTCCAGCGGCTGTCTCGCCTATCTGGTCGTCGCCGGCGACGAGGCCGCGGTCATTGACCCGCTCCGGGCGTTCGCGGACCGATACGTCGCAGACGCCCGCGAGCGCGGCGCGGAAGTCGTCGCCGCCGTCGACACCCACGTCCACGCCGACCACGTCAGCGGCGTCAGAGCGGTCGCGGAGCGAACCGGCGCGACCGCCGTCCTCCCGGCGGGCGCGACCGACCGCGGCCTCGACTTCGACGCGCGCCTCGTCGCTGACGGCGAGTCCATCGGTGTCGGCGACGCGGAACTCGTCGCCGTCCACGCGCCGGGCCACACGACCGAGATGACCGCGTTCCGCCTCGGCGACCTGCTCGTTGCGGGCGACAGCCTCTTTTTGGAGAGCGTCGCCCGACCGGACCTCGAAGACGGCGACGAGGGCGCGCCCGACGCCGCGAGACGGCTTCACGCGACGCTCACGGAGCGGTACGGCGAGTTCGCGGACAACACGCTGGTCGCGCCAGCCCACCGCGGCCCGCGAGCAGTCCCGGACGACAGTGGCGCGTACATCGCCAGACTCGGTGCGCTTCGGGAGCGACTCGGCGCGCTCTCGATGGACGAAGCGGCGTTCGTCTCGTTCGTCTGCTCGGACATGCCGCCGCGGCCGGCAAACTACGAGCGCATCATCGAGACGAACCTCGGGCGCGACTCGCTGTCCGACGACGAGGCGTTCGACGTCGAGCTGGGACCGAACAACTGCGCGGCGACGAGCGAGGCGTGAGCGGGGGTTCGGGGAGAGATGCGGAGGCAATCCGGGCGCGTCGGCTCGGCGGTGCGGTGCGAAACGGAGAACGCGGGCCGGCGGAGCGTGCCGGCCCCGGTGAGTACCCGTCGTCAGTCGTCGTCGGCGGCGGTGCCGGCGGCCGCGGCGTCGCCCTCGATGCTCGGCGGGTAGACGCCGCGGTCGAGTTTGAGGTCGCTCTGCGGGCGGGCCATGCAGGTGAGCGCGAAGCGTTCCGCCTCCTCGTCGGTCAGCCCGCGGGCGGCGGGCTGGGTGACGTCGCCTTCGAGAATCTCGGCGGAGCAGGCGAGGCACATCCCGACGCGGCAGGAGTACTCCTGTGCGATGCCCTCCTCGATGCAGGCCTTGAGAATCGTCTGCTTGTCGGAGACGGTGATGGTCTCGCCCGTGCCGACGAACTCGACGGTGTACTCGGTCATACCGCGGCGTATGCGCGACCGCACCAAAACTGTTTATCAAAGTCGCGGCGACCTCGCCGCCGACCGCGCGGTCGAAGCAGGCTCCCGAGCGCGGCGCGAACGCGCGACTCGCGCCCCGAGTTCGGACTACTCCTCGGCTTCGGCGTCCGCGCTCTCGTCGGCGTCCGCCTCGTCTTCGTCTTCGTCGTCCAGTCGGATGGTGAGCACCGGCACCGGCGAGGTGCGGACGACGCGCTCGGTGACGCTCCCGAGCAGGTAGTGGCTCAGGCCCGTGCGCCCGTGGGTGCCCATGACGACGAGGTCGATGTCGTGGTCGTCGATGTACTCCCGGATGGAGCGGTAGGCGGTTCCGGTGACGACCTCGGCCTGCACGTCGATGCCGGCTTCCTCGGCGGCCTCGCGGACGTGTCGGGTCGCGGCGTCGCCCTCGCGTTCGAGGGCGTCGATGACCACGTCCGCGCCGGCGTCGAGCGAGGTGTAGATGCTGGTGTCGACGACGTACAGCGCGTGAATCCGCGCGTCGTAGGTCTTCGCGAGGTCGAGCGCGTGGTCGATGGCGCGTTCGGCGGCCTTGCTGCCGTCTGTCGGGACGAGGATTTCGCTGTACATGACGGATTATACTTAGTTCGGAACGCGGTTAATACTACTCCTCGTTCCCGTCGCCTCGGAACGACAGGACGGCCTCCTCGCACGCCTGTAGTCCGTCGATTCGCTCGGTCTCGCCGTCGAGTGCGACCGTCTCGACGACCGACCAGCCGGCGTCGTCATCGTAGGCGACGCCCTTGACCCACGCGTCGGTGGCGAAAAGCAGGCTGCGGGCGGGGCCGTCGTCCTCGACGGCGACGACGAGGTCGAAGGCGTCCGCGCGGTTCAAAGACGTCAGCTCCTGCGGTTCGAGCGGTCGGACGGGTAGCGACTCGATGAGCGACATATCCGAGTGCTACCGGTCGGCGGGGATGACGCTTTCGAAGGGGCGGGCCGACGGCACCTCCGCGAGTCGTAACCTTTCTGCCGTCCGGCGCGCCACGTCACCCCATGATTCCCTCCCGCGCCGGGCGGCGACCCGACCGGACGGCGCTCGCCGTCGTCGCGCTCGCGGCCGCGGCGCTCGTCGCCCGCCTCGTCGGCCTCGGCGACCGGCCGCTCCACTGGGACGAGGCCCGCGTCGGCTACTGGAGCCTCCGGTCGCTCGAAACCGGCTTCCTCTCGTACCGCCCCGTCGCCGGCGGCCCGCTCGTCTACCACCTCTCGCGGCCGTCGCTCGCGCTCGTCGGCGCGACCGACTTCGCGCTCCGCCTCCCCTTCGCGCTGTTCGGCGCGGCGCTCCCGCTCGCCGCGCTCCTCTTCCGCGGCCGCCTCGCCGACGACGAGACTCTCGGGTTCGCGCTCGTGCTCGCGGCGAACCCGATCCTCGTCTACTACGGCCGGTTCGCCCGCGGCGACGTGCTCGCGGTCGGGTTCGCGCTCGTCGCTTTCGGCTTCGCGCTCCGCCTCGTCGACGGCGCGGGGCGGCGCAACGCCTACGGACTCGCCGCGGCCGTCGCGCTCGCCGTCGCCTCGTCGGGACTCGGCGTCGTCGCCCTCTGCTGTCTCGGCGTCGCCGGCCTCCTGGTGTTCGACCACGCGGCGCTCCTCCCGTCGGCGCGCCCGGCCGCGATGCGCCTCGGCGAGTACACGGCTCGGCTCCGCGGCGCGGCGACCCCCGCGGCCCGCGCGCTCCTCGTCTTCGTCGCAGTCTACGTCTTCGCGTTCGCGCCCCGGGCGGGCGACACCGACGGCGCGGGTCTCTACACGCCGGGGACGGTCCTCGGCGCAATCGACGCGGCGCTGTTCGACTCAGTCCGGCGCTTCGTCGGCGTCCGCGTCGTCCACCGCTACCCCGAGGGGACCCACGAGTACCTCCCGTATCTCGGCGACCTCCTCGGGACGCTCGCGTTGGCGGCGCTCCCGGTCGTCGTCCTCGGCGCGGCGGTCTTCCTCGTCGACCGCTACACGGCCGGCGGCCCGCGCTCGGAGGTGTCGGCGGCGGTGTACTGGGCCGGCGCGTCGCTCGTGTTCGTCCCCATGCTGACCGAGGTGTCCGCGCCGTGGCTCGGCGTCTACGTCGTCGTCCCGCTCGCGCTCCCGGCGGGCGTCGGGCTCGCGGCGCTCGTCCGCTGGGGTCGGACCGCGTTCGACTCCCGGGACGTGCCCCGCGTCGCGGCCGCGGTCATCGTCCTGCTCGCGCTCGTCGCTCAGACCGGCGCGGTGGCGACGACCGAGGTGTACGGCCCGAGCGACCGCGACGCCGAACTCGCGCAGTTCGCCCAGCCGTCGAGCGAGTTCTCGTCGTTCCGCGACAACCTCTCTGCGTGGGTCGGGCCGACCGACGACGGGGGCCCGGAGGTGCTCTACTACGGGAGTTCGATGTACGTCGCCGACGGCGCGGCCGACTCCCCGCCGGTCCCCGACGCGTGGGGCGAGCGGCTCCCGATGGCGTGGTACGTCGAGCGACTCGGGGCCGACACCGCGTCGGCGGCGACGCCCGAGGCGCTCGAAGCCCGGTCGTCGATTCCGCCGGTGGTCATCGCGCCCGCCGACGAGCGCGGGACGGTCGCGCCGCTCCTCGACGGCTACGTCGCACACCAGTACGACACCGGCCTCTGGGGGCGGTCGGTCGTGGTGTTCGTGCAAAACTAAAACTGCGTGTCGCCGACGGCCGTCAGTCGGCGTCCGTGACGGCGACGGGAGGTGAGCCGGGTCCGGTCGGGTCTACGGGCCGACGCTCAGCGGAAGCCCATCGCTTCGATCTGTTCTTGGTAGCGGTTTCGGATGGTGACTTCCGTCACCTGCGCCACGTCCGCGACCTCGCGCTGGGTCTTCTTCTCGTTGCAGAGAAGCGACGCCGCGTAGATGGCGGCGGCGGCGAAGCCGGTCGGCGACTTGCCCGACAGCAGGCCCTGCTCGGCGGACACGTCGATGATTTCGGTCGCCTTCGCCTGGACCTCCTCGGAGAGGTCGAGCGCGGAGGCGAACCGCGGGACGAACTGCTTGGGGTCGACGGGCTTGAGTTCGAGCCCGAGTTCCTGCGAGATGTAGCGGTACGTGCGGCCGATTTCCTTCTGCGGGACGCGCGACACTTCAGCGACCTCGTCGAGCGAGCGCGGGATGCCCTCCTGACGGCAGGCGGCGTACAGCGCCGAGGTGGCGACGCCCTCGATGGAGCGGCCGCGAATCAGGTCCTCGTTGAGCGCGCGGCGATAGATGACCGACGCGACCTCGCGGACCGACCGCGGGACGCCGAGCGCCGACGCCATGCGGTCGATCTCGCTGAGGGCGAACTGGAGGTTACGCTCGCCGGCGTCCTTGGTCCGGATGCGCTCTTGCCACTTGCGGAGGCGGTGCATCTGCGACCGCTTCTCGGAGGAAAGCGAGCGACCGTAGGCGTCTTTGTCCTTCCAGTCGATGGTCGTCGTCAGCCCCCGGTCGTGCATCGTTTCGGTGATGGGCGCACCGACGCGCGACTTCGACTGCCGCTCGGAGTGGTTGAACGCCCGCCACTCCGGGCCGCGGTCGATCTGTCGCTCGTCGAGGACGAGGCCGCAGTCGTCACACACCAGCTCCCCCTGGTCTGCGTCCGTGACGATCTGGTCAGAACCGCACTCCGGGCAGTTGACTTGCTCGTCCTCTTGTGCCGTTGCCTCCTCCTCTCGTTGACGCTGCCGGCTCGGACGTTCCATTAAAAGGTTTCTGGTGGAGCGTGAATTTAAACCTTTGTAACAGAAATATGATACAGGCCGCTGTCTGTCGATTCGTCGAGTTCGGATTCGGGCAACCGGGACGCACCTACTTATACAGTTCCCTGACAAACGGTGAATCGAATGGTCAGACGTGCTACCGCGACACTCGTTGTCGTCGTTCTCGCGGTCCTCGCGGGCTGTCTCGGCGGGGGCGGCGCGGACGCGACGACGACGGTCGAACCGACCGCGACAGCGGCGGCGTCGCCGACACCGCAGTCGGGGTCGCCGACGACCGCGGCCGCCGCGGGCGACGTGACAGTCGAGGTGGTCGAGGTGGTCGACGGCGACACCGTCAAGGTCGTCATGCCGGACGGCGCGCGCGAGACGGTGCGGCTCCTCGGCGTCGACACGCCGGAGGTCCACGCCGAGAACACGCCCGACGAGTTCGAGGGCGTCCCCGAGACGGAGGCCGGCCGGGCCTGCCTTCGCGCGGCCGGCGAGAACGCGAGCGCCTACGCGAAGTCGCGGCTCGCCGACCGGACGGTCGAACTCCGCTACGACGAGAAGGCCGGCGAGCGCGGCTACTACGGGCGGCTCCTCGCGTACGTCGTCGTCGACGGCGCGGAGTTCAACTACGACCTCATCGTCGAGGGCCACGCCCGGCTCTACGAGAGCTCGTTCGAGGAGCGCGAGCGCTACGAGCGCGCCGAGCGCGACGCCAGAGAGCGCGGGGTCGGCCTCTGGTCCTGCGCGACCGAGGGGGCGGCCGCGGGCGGCGCGGACGCGACCACCGACGACGGCCTCTCCGTCTCGGTCGTCGCCGACGCGCCCGGCAACGACAACGACAACCTCAACGAGGAGTACGTCACGCTCCGCAACGACGGCGACGCGACAATCGACCTCTCCGGGTGGACCGTCTCCGACGCGGCGGGCGCGACCTACACGTTCGCCGAGGGGTCCGAACTCAACCCCGGCGCGTCGCTGACGCTCCACACGGGGTCGGGAACCGACACCGACGAGGACGTCTACTGGGGCCGCGGCGGCGCGGTGTGGAACAACGGCGGCGACACGGTCACGGTTCGGAACGCCGCCGGAACGGAGGTCCTCTCGTACACGTACGGGTAGCGAAGTCGGCGTCCGAATGAACCGCTCGCGCGGGTCAGGGGGAATGGGGGTGGAGCGTGTACCCCCATCGCCAGTACGGTTGCGATAGCTATCAGCCTCCGGGCTGTCACGTCGGAGCGGCGAAATTCCGCGCCATCGGCGGATTCTCCCCGAAGTAATTACTACTGCGCATTTACAAAGATATATACATAACCAAAGGAAATGTATGCGCAACATGAGCACGCTCGAACCCTCGTCCGCCGAAGCCGCACTCGTCGCCGGTCGTCCCGCCGACCTGACCCCCGTCATCCTCGACGCGTCGGGGCTGGAGTCGACCGCCCCGTCGCACCTCCGCGACCTGAAGGCCGGACTCGCCGAGGACGGTTATCTCCCGGCCGAACTCACCGTCGAGGCCCGCTTCGGCGAGGACGACCCGCTCGCGGTGCAGTCGGAGTCCGACCGCCTCCGCGACTACGTCCGCGCCGCCGCGTTCCTCGGGGTCGGCCGGGTCGCTGTCGACGTCGCGGAGTGCTGTCGCCCCGACGACGCCGAGTCGGCGCTCGCCGCGCTCGGCGAGCGCGCCCGGCGCGAGGGCGTCGCTTTTGAGCTTCGAGGTTCCATCGACGGCTGATGGCAACCAAGTCCGCGCTGGAGGCGCAGTTGGCGGTGGTCGCCGGCTTCGAGAACCCGAAGGTCTCGCTCGAACAGTATCCGACGCCGCCGGACCTCGCCGCGCACCTCGTCCACCTCGCGGACCTCCGCGGCGACATCGAGGGCGCGACGATTCTCGATTTGGGCTCCGGGACCGGCATGCTCGGCCTCGGCGCGGCGCTCCGCTCGCCCGCCCGCGTCGTCGGCGTCGAACTCGACGACGACGCGCTCGCCACCGCGACGGACAACGCCCGCCGGGTCGGCGCGAGCGCCCCCATCGACTGGATTCGCGCCGACGCCACCCGCCTGCCGCTGTGCCTCTCGGACGACCGGCAGGTCACGGTGCTCATGAACCCCCCGTTCGGCGCGCAGCGGGGCAACGAACACGCCGACCGCGCCTTCCTCGACTCGGTCGCGTCGGTCGCCGACGTGTCCTACTCGGTCCACAACGAGGGGAGCAAGGAGTTCGTCGAGTCGTTCGTCGCCGACGCCGGCGGCGACCTCACGGACGCCTTCCAAGCGACGTTCGACCTCGACCGCCAGTTCGACTTCCACGACGAGGACCGCAGACAGCTCGACGCCGAAGTGTTCCGCATCGAGTGGTGAGCCGGCGGTCGAACCGGGCCCATCAGCGTGCGAGTCGTCCGCCGTCGCGCCCTAATTGTACGTCTCTTCCCGCGCGATGCGGACTTTCGTCCCCCGCGACTCGGCGAAGACGAACGACTTCTCGCGGACGAACCGAATCCCGTCGAGCGTCGTCGTCGTGTTCTCGGTCGGCATCGGTCCCCTGACGGTCCCGCTGTCGGACGACACCTGCACGTCGTAGCCCGTCGCCGTCGGCACGACCGAGATGCTCCGCCGGGCGACGACGGGTTCGGCCCGGACCGGGCCGGTGTCGTACGCCAGTCGCGCCTCGCCGTCGGCGACGAGGAACACCCGGTAGGCCGTTCCCGCGCCCGTGACGACGTAGCCGTCGCGGACCGCCGTCACTCGGTCGCGCCAGCCGAGGCCGCCGAGTCTGACCGCCGACTCGCCGTCGAACGCCAATCGACTCGTCGAGACGGCCGTCGTCCAGATGCCGCGCCGCTCGCTTCTGACGATGACGCCGGAGGTGTTTGTCGTCGTCGACTCGCCGAACAGTTCGACGTCGAAGGCGGCGGTCAGCCCGTTCGGCACGTCCTCGGCGTAGGTCACGTCGTAGTCCCTGACCGTGACGCTCTCGCCCGGCAGGGCGTCGCCGCTCGCGGTGAACGTGTTGTACAGCATCGCCGGCCCCGACAGCGCCGCGACGACGACGAGGAGGACGGCGAGTCCGGCCTGCCAGCGGCGGGCCGAAAACACCGAGTCGTCGGGCGCGTACTCGCGGAGCGGCCTGTCGGACGCCGCGACCGTCAGCGCGACGACGAGCGCGAGCGCGACGACGAGCGCGAAGCCGACGGCGCGGAACAGCACGTAGGTCTCGCCGCCGCGGTACCAGTACACCGCCCACAGCGACTCGCTGACGCCGAACAGGAGGACGCCGGCGAAGAGAGGCAGCGCGGGCGGGTTCGACCCCTCGCGGCGGTGGCTGAGCCACGCGCCGAGGAGGACGCCGAACAGGAAGCCGATGGCGTGGCCCTGAATGGCGATCTGGGACCACCACGGCGTCGAGAAGGCCGGGCGGGCCGACGAGACGACTTCGGGCGAGAGCATCGCGTTGTAAAACAGGCTGACGACGCGCCCGGAGAGGAACGCCAACACGGTCCCGAGCGGGCGGAAGACGAGCGCGAAGCCGGCGAACGCGAACACGACGCCCGAGAAGCCGACGACCGGGCCGAGCGCGAAGACGGCGGTGAGAAGCCCCACGCCGAAGACGACCGCGGGGAAGACGACGAGCGACCGGACGTAGGGGTTCTCGCCGGCCGACCCGAACGAGGTGGACCCGCGGCGCGTCGGATAGTGGCCCCACGCGTACTCCGCGACGGGGGCGAGGGTGAGCGTGCCGACGAGGTTGCCGACGAGGTGGCCGGGGCTGGAGTGGGCGAACGCGGCGGTCAGCATCCCGGTCGGGTAGAAGTACGACCACGCCCGAAACGGGATGACGACGGGTCGGTACCACGACGACCAGCCGTCCTGTACGACGAGATAGACGAGGAGGACGCCGCCGGCGCTGACGAGCGTTCCGAGCGGGAGGCCGAACAGGAAGCGCCGCCGGAGCGCCGCCGAGAGCCGACTCGGTCTGTCGACGACGGCGAGCGCGACGGCGGCCACGAGGAGCGCGAGGAGCGCCGCGAGCCGCTGGAACGGTATCCAGCCCGGAATCTCTAGCATTAGCTACCAGTGTCGTGCGAACGGGTGGTAAAGAAACCCGCGGAGAACTGCTTAAGAAGTGCTAGCGAACGACACGAACCCGACCGCCAGCGGCGACTCCGCGGCGGGCGGGCGCTGGAGGCGGTGCGGTCGACGGCCGCTCAGATTTTCCCTTCGGCGTCGTCGGCCAGTTCCTCCATGCGCTTGCCGACGCGGCCCGCGCTGGAGAACTCGTCGTCGCTCATCGCGGTCGCGAGGGCGTTACCGAGCACGAACACGGCGTGTTTGTGCTCGCTTTTCGATTTGTGGACGTGGGAGGGCTCGACGGCGAGCTCGTCGTAGGGGTCGAACAGGCTCGAATCGACGTGCTCGCGGGCCGAGAAGTGGTCCTTGATGATAACCATCTGTTCGTGCAGCTCCAGCAGTTCGTCCTTGTGCATGAGCGTTGGGTAGGAGCGAAGGCGGTTTAAGAGTTATTGGGGGATACTGTCACTCGGCTCAGAAGACGTACTCGTCTTCGTGGCCCATCATTCCGTCGTCTTCGTACGCGCGGTCCTCGTCGGACATCGGACCGCTGGTCTTGTACGCGCGGATACCGGTCGACAGCAGGTCCTCGATGGCCTCGTCGCGGTTGACGAACTCGCCTTTCTCGACGAGTTGGACGATCTGCATCTCCAGGTGTTCCGGCACGGTAATCTCTACTTTGGGCATCTGAACGTCCGTCGCTTTGGAAGGGCCGTATATAACTCTACCGGGGGAATAATCGGGTTTTCCGAAGGTCGTCCCGGCGAACTCGAATCGCCGTTTACGTTCGGTTAGTGCCCGCGGTCGCCCCGGCTCCGACGGGTGTCCGGAGTCGTTAGTGATAGGTGCGTCGGGCCGAAGATTCGAGCATGGCCAACGACGTGACCCACCTCTACGAGGAGTTCGGCGACGACCGACTCCCGCCGGGCCAACGCGAGACCCAGCGGTTCCCCGTCCTCTCCAAGAGCGGCACGCCCTCGTGGGACCCCGAGACGTGGTCGTTCGAGGCGTGGGGCGCGGTCGACACCGAACTCGACCTCTCGTTCGACGAGTTCCGCGACCTCCCCTCCGAGACGCAGGTACAGGACTTCCACTGCGTCACCGGCTGGAGCAAGTTCGACTGCGAGTTCGAGGGCGTCACGTTCCCGGCGCTCGCCGACGCGGTCGGCGTCGACGACGACGCGGTCCACGTGATGTTCCACGCGATGGACGGCTACACGACGAACCTGCCGCTCGACCAGTGCATGCGCGACGAGGTCATGTTCGTCTGGGGCTACGACGGCGAGGACCTGCCCGCCGACCACGGCGGCCCCCTCCGGGTCGTCACCCCGCACAAGTACGCGTACAAGGGCGCGAAGTGGGTCTCGGGCGTCGAGTTCCTCACCGAACCCGAACGCGGCTACTGGGAGAAACGCGGCTACTCGAACACGGCGAACCCGTGGAACGAAGAGCGGTACAGCTAACCTAAGTTTTTGGTCCACCGTGAGACTGCATGCAGTCTCACGAGCCTTCGCTCGCTATCGCTCGCGAAGACAGGTTTTTGCGTGGTGAGCGTAGCGAACCACGGAAAAAGGTGGGCGAACCCGTGGAACGAAGAGCGGTACAGCTGAGCTGATTTTCAGGCGTTTGCGGCGGTCGCTTCGCGTCCGAGCAACCAGCGTTGTCGCTCGGTGGACAGATGTGCGCGTTCCGCCGACTCGCCGAACCGCGGTGCGGGACAGAAGGGAGAGTTTCAAGCGTCCCCGGTCCTGAGCCACGGTCGATGGAACCGTTGCGGACAGACGAGGTGGGGACCCACCTCGTCAGCAGGTCGGTTCGACTGTCTGCGCCCCCCGTCTCGGCGTCGCTCGCGGCGATGCGCCGCCCGCGGGCGCTGTGGACCGCCCCCGACGAACCAACAGTCGTCGGCGGCGGCGTCGCCGTGGCCGTCGAGGCCGACGGTCCCGAGCGACTCGCCCGCGTCCGCCGGTCGGCGGCGGCGCTGTTCGACGGCGCGGACGTTGACGCCCCCGGCGTCGCCCGCCCGCGATTCTTCGGCGGCCTCGCCTTCCACGAGGAGGCGACCGGCCGCGACCCGTGGGCCGATTTCCCGGCCGCGCGCTTCGTCGTCCCCGAGGCGCAGGTCGTCTTCGACGGCGACGACGCGTGGCTCACGGTCACCGCCCTCGACGGCGAGGCCGACGCCGAGACCGTCGGCGACCGGCTCGGCGAACTCCGCGCGACGCTCGAATCGCTCGACGACGCGCCTCCCGAGGGACCGCCGGGCGTCTCGGACCGCCACCGGACGACCTCGGTCGAGGCGTGGCGCGACAGCGTCGATGCCGCGGTCTCGCGCATCCGCGCCGGCGACCTTCAGAAGGTCGTCCTCGCGCAGGCGCTCGAAGTCGAACTCGACCGGCCCGCCGCCGCGCCGGACCTGCTCGCCCGCCTCGGCGGGACGTACCCCGACTGCCACCGCTTCCTCGTCGAGCCGAACGGCGGGGCGAGCTTCCTCGGCGCGACGCCCGAGCGACTCGTCTCGCTCCGCGGCCGCGAGGTCGAGACCGGCGCGCTCGCCGGCACGACCGGCCGCGGCGACACCGACGACGAAGACGAGTGGCTCGCGAACGAACTGCTCGGAAGCGAGAAGGACAACCACGAACACGAACTCGTCGCGGAGACGATTCGGGAACAGCTCGCGCCCCTGTCGGCCGAGATTCGCGTCGGCGACCGCGGGATTCGGAAGCTCGCGACCGTCCAGCACCTCTGGACGCCCATCGACGCGACGCTCGAACGCGACGAACACGTCCTCTCGCTCGTGGACGCGCTCCACCCGACGCCCGCGGTCGGCGGCCTCCCGCCGGAAGCCGCCCTCGACGTGATTCGGGACACCGAGCCGTTCGACCGCGGCTGGTACGCCGCGCCGGTCGGCTGGTTCGACGCCGACGGCGACGGCAGTTTCGCGGTCGCCCTCCGCTCGGCCATCGTCGAGGAGACGCTGGCGACGCTCTTTGCGGGCGTCGGCCTCGTCGCCGACTCGGACCCCGACGCCGAGTGGGACGAGGTGCAGCTGAAGTACCGACCCGTCCTCGACGAACTCGAACGCGACGACTGAGTTCGGACCCCGATTCGATTCGCTTTGACGACGAGACAGACGACCCAGACGAGATGACAGCACCGAACCGAAACGCCCTCTGGGCACGGACCTTCGCCGACGAACTGGCACGCACCGGCATCGACGCGGTGTGCATCGCACCCGGCAGTCGCTCGACGCCCCTCGCGGAGGCGTTCGACCGCCACGACGACATCGAGACGTTCTCGCACCTCGACGAGCGCTCGGCGGCCTACTTCGCGCTCGGCCGCGCCCGGCGCACGGGCGAGGTGACGCCCGTTCTCTGCACCTCGGGCACCGCCGCGGCCAACTTCCACCCCGCGGTCATCGAGGCGTCGCAGGCCCGCGTGCCGATGCTCGTCCTCACGGCCGACCGCCCGCCGGAACTCCGCGACAGCGGGGCCAACCAGACCGTCGACCAGGAGAAGCTCTACGGCGACGCCGTCCGCTGGTACAAGGACATGCCCGAACCGGAGGCCACCGACAGGAAGCTCCGGAGCCTCCGGACGACCGCCGGCCGCGCCGTCTCCGAGGCGACCGGCGTCGACGCCGGCCCCGTCCACCTCAACTTCCCCTTCAGAAAGCCGCTCGAACCGACGCACGTCGAGGGCGACGTGCCCGCCGACCTCGACCACGAGGCGCTCGACGGCCGGAGCGGGAGCCGCCCGTACGTCAAGACGACCGCGGGCGCGCCGGAACTCTCCGACGACCACCTCCGAAAGCTCGCCGACGACCTCGCGGTCGACCGCGGACTCGTCGTCGCCGGCCCCGCCGACCCGCCGGGGTTCAACGCCGAGGCCGTCGCCGCGTTCGCCCACGCGACCGGCTTCCCGGTCGTCGCCGACCCGCTTTCGGGGCTCCGATTCGGCGGTCACACCCGGACGACGACCGTCCTCGGCGGCTACGACGCCTACCTCGACGAGCGCGTCACCGCCGACTGGCCCGACCCGAAGGTCGTCGTCCGCATCGGCGCGTCGCCGACCTCGAAGCCGCTCCGGAAGTACCTCGCGCGCACCGACGCCCGACAGTACCTCGTGGACCCGACGGGCCGCTGGCGCGAGGCCGAGTTCGGCGCGACCGACCTCGTTGAGGCCGAGCCCTCGGTGCTCGCGTGGCGGCTCTCGCAACTCGTCCGCAACCGTCCCGACGAGTCGTGGAACGCGCTGTGGACCGACGCGGAAGACGCCTACTGGGGCCTCGTCGACGACGAGACCGACGCCTTCGAGGGTCGGCTCGCGGCCGACGTGGCCGACCTCGCGCCCGAGCCGTCGACGCTGTTCGTCTCGAACTCCATGCCCGTCCGCGACCTCGACCGCTTCGCGCGCCCCTCGACGAAGTCCCGGACGGTCCTCGGCAACCGCGGCGCGTCGGGCATCGACGGCGTCGTCTCCTCGGCGCTCGGAGCCGGCTCCGCGGCCACCGACCACCTGACGCTCCTGACCGGCGACCTCGCGTACTACCACGACATGAACGGCCTGCTCGCGCTCGGCCGCCTCGGCGTGGACGCGACTATCGTCCTCGTCAACAACGACGGCGGCGGCATCTTCCACATGCTCCCCATCGAGGAGTACGAGCCGCCCTTCACGGACCAGTTCAAGACGCCCCACGGCCTCGACTTCGAAGCAACCGAGGACCTCTACGACCTCTCGTTCGCGTCGGTCGACCCGGACGACTTCCGCGACGCCTACGCCGAGTCGGTCGCCACCGACGGCACCGACGTCATCGAGGTCCGAACCGACGCCGAGTCCTCGCACCGCGTGCGCGAGCGCATCGCCGAGCGCGCGGTCGAGCGACTGAGCGACTGACCGATTGACCGACTGCGCGAATTAGTCGACCGACTGACTTTTCTCCCGCGCTCCGAATCGTGGCGGTGTGTCCTCCACAAACGTCCGCCAGTACCGCGGCAGTGTCTACGCCGTCGCCGGCTTTCTCGGCGTCCTCGTGTTCGCCTACGCGGCCGTCGTCGCGTCCGAACCGCTCGCCGGTGTCTTCGCCGGCGGGACCGTCGTCTTCGGCGTGGTGCTTCTCTCGGACCTCGCCGAGCGCGGCTATCCCTCAGCGCTCGGCCGCCGCGGGACGCTCGCGCTCGTCGCGGCCGTGGTCGCGTTCCCCGCCCTCTGGTTCGTCGTCCAGCGGCCCCTGACGGGCCTCGGTCTCGCGCCGCTCGTCGCCGTGGTCGCGTGGGGGCTCGCCCGGTTCAAAGCGGGTGGCTACCCCGAGTCGATGGGTCGCCGCCGGTCGCTCGCGACCGCATTCGTCGGAACGGGACTCGTCGCCTACGGTTCCGTGGCCGGGGCGACCGCCTTTCTCGTCGGCATCGCGGCCGCGGTACTCGTCGGACTGGCGTCGTGGCTGACGAGTCCGCGCGGCCCGCTTCGAGACTAGCCCTCCGCGTCGGAAGCGTCGGCCGAGACCGCTGACTTCGCCCACGGCCCGACGAGCCGGCCGGCCGCCCAGTAACAGCCCGCGTCGAGAAGGACCGACAGGCCGCCGATGACGCCGCCGACGACGCTCGCGGCCGCGACGCCGATGAGCGCGATGAACGCCAGCGAGAGGAGCGGGGCTCCGTTCAGAATCGCGCCGACGAGGAGCACCCCGAGGAGGAACGCGCCCCCGATGAGCGCGCCCGCCGCGAACCCGCGGAGGACGAGTCGCCACAGTCCGCGGAGGCCGTTCCGCAGGTCGGCCAGCCCGCCGTCCGCCAGCGCCCACCGGGTCGCGGCCGCGGTGAGAAGCCACAGGTAGGCGAAGACGGCGACGCCGGGGAGCGTCCCGAAGCCGGCGAGTTCGCCTTCGAGCGCGCCGGTCGCGTGCGCCGCGAGGAGTCCGACGAGGCTCAGAACGACGAGGTTGAACGACGAGACGACCCACGCCTCGAAGCGCCCCCGTGCCCCGACGCGGCCGGCGGCGGCCTCAGCCATGCGCCAGCACCTCCGCGAGCGCGACGAGGACGAGGAGCGCGGCGGCGGTCGCGCCGTAGCCCTTCACGAGGAGCGACCGTCCGGCACCCGCCGGGCCGTCTCGCCGGAGCCGAAACACGACGAGCGTCCGGACGAACGACCCGAGGACGAACGCGGTCACCGCGAGGAGCTTCACCGTCAGTATCGACCCCCAGCGCCCGGACGGTCCGGGCGGGCCGAGCGCGCCGAGGTTGCCGACGCCGGTGACGACCATCGCGCCCATCGCCGCCCAGAAGACCCACTCGTAGGTGGTCGCGAGCGCGGTCGGTTCACGGGCGGATGCACTCCCTGACTCGGGCGCTCTGAGCGTCGCCCACGCGAACACTGCGCCGCCGAGGACGAGCGCCATCCCGACGAGGTGGACGAGTCTGACGAGGAGGGTGGTCGCGGCCGACATGCGCGAGAGTCGTTCGCGGACTGACAAATAGCTCCGGGCCGGGGGAGCGGTCAGGTGGCGGGTCGTCCCCCGAACCGCGGCCGCAAGCGAATCTTTTTGCGCCGCCCGCGCCGCCTCTCGGTATGGTCTCGGAGATTTTCGACCCCGACCGCTGGGAGCCCGTCCCGGGGTCCGACGAGTTCGACGACATCACCTACCACCGCGCCGTCGACGTGCCGGCGGTCCGCATCGCGTTCGACCGCCCCGAGGTCCGAAACGCCTTCCGACCCGGAACCGTGGACGAGCTGTACGCCGCGCTCGACGACGCCAGAAAGCGCGCGAACGTGGGGTGCGTCCTGCTCACCGGCAACGGCCCCTCCGAGAAGGACGGCGGCTGGGCGTTCTGTTCCGGCGGCGACCAGTCGGTCCGCGGCGGCTCGGGCTACGAGTACCGCGACGACGACGAGGCCGATTCCTCCGACGACCCGCTCGTCCGCGAGGCGAAGGCCGGTCGCCTGCACATCCTCGAAGTCCAGCGGCTCATCCGATTCATGCCGAAACCCGTCGTCGCCGTCGTGCCGGGGTGGGCCGTCGGCGGCGGCCACTCCCTGCACGTCGTCTGCGACATGACGCTCGCCTCCGAGGAGCACGCGAAGTTCCTCCAGACCGACCCCGACGTGGCCTCCTTCGACGGCGGCTTCGGGTCGGCGTACCTCGCAAAGCAGGTCGGCCAGAAGAAGGCCCGCGAGGTGTTCTTCATGGGCAAGACCTACTCCGCCGAGGAGGCCGTCGACATGGGCATGGCGAACGAGGCGATTCCCCACGAGGAACTGGAGGACGTCGCGCTGGAGTGGGCCGACGAGATGACGAAGAAGTCGCCGACCGCCATGCGAATGCTCAAGTACGCCTTCAACATGACCGACGACGGCATGGTCGGCCAGCAGGTGTTCGCCGGCGAGGCGACCCGACTCGCCTACATGACCGAGGAGGCACAGGAGGGCCGCGACGCCTTCCTCGAAAAGCGCGAGCCCCGCTTCCGCGACTACCCGTGGCACTACTGAGTCGCTGACGCCGCCGGGAGCGGACCGCCCCCGCCGCCGCGTCGAAACACGTCGCCCCGCAGAGATTTAGGCACGCCGAAAAATAGGAACGCTCTTGTGTGTTTAGGATGGCCTAAATCCTATGGACGAAAAATCCACCGGGCGGGAGGGACTCACGCGACGCAACTACATCCGGTACGGCGGCACGGCGCTCGGGGCCGGGATGCTCGCCGGCTGCACGTCGGACTCGTCGGGGAGCGACGAGACGACCGCCGCGGCCGAGACGACGACCGAAGCGGCCGCCGAAACGACCGCCGCGACCGAGACGGAGGCGGAAACGGAGACCGACGCGGCCGAGGCAGACGCCTCGTACTCGGTGACGATGGAGCCGATGGGCGAGGTCACGTTCGACTCGGTTCCCGAGTCGTGGGCCGCCTACGACGGCGGCTACGCCGACATGGCCGTCGCGCTCGGCGTCGGCGACGGGGTGACCGGCGTCGGCGGCGCGGGCCGGTACTACACCTACGTCTACGACGAACTCCCCGGCGTGAGCGTCGACCGCGAGCGGATCGAGGCGTACCCCGAGGTCAGGACGAAAGAGGAGTTCTACGAACTCGACAACGACGTCCACCTCTACGACCCGAATATGCTCATCAACTGGTTCGACTGGGACCAAGAGGACGTGGACGAAATCGCGGAGAACGTCGCCCCGTTCGTCGGCAACCTCATCTTCCGCCGGTCGGACGGCTGGCACGACTACCGCTACTACACGCTCTACGAGGCGTTCGAGAAGGTCGCGCAGGTGTTCCAGCGCGAGGACCGCTACGAGGCGTTCGCGGCGCTCCACGACGAGTTCATCGCGGACATCCAGTCGCGACTGCCGCCGGCCGACGAGCGTCCGAACGTCTTTCTCACCTACGAGGGGACGACCGAGCCGGAGACGTTCTCGCCGTACCGCCTCAACGACAAGGGGACGAGCAAAAAACAGTGGAACGACCTCGGCGTCACCGACGCGCTCACCGGGACCGACATCGAGAACCTCAGCACGACCAACCGCGGCGAACTCGACTACGAGAACCTCCTCGAAGTCGACCCCGACGTGATTCTCATCCGCGGCCACGAGCGCAAGACGGCCGCGGAGTTCCGCGACACCGTCCTCGCGTACATGGAGGACCACCCCGTCGGCGGCGAGTTGACGGCCGTCCAGAACGGCCGGGTCTACCGCGGCGGCTACCTCAATCAGGGGCCGATTCACAACCTGTTCCTGACCGAACGCGCCGCGAAGCAGATGTACCCCGAGGAGTTCGGCGAGGTGACGAGCGACGCAGAACTGTTCGACCGCCAGCGCGTCGCGGACGTCGTCAACGGGGAGTTCTGAGATGGCGGATGCCGCGGCGTTCGACTACGACGTGGCCATCGTCGGCGGCGGACCGACGGGCTGTTCGGCGGGCCTCTTCACCGGCCGGTACGGCCTCGAAACCGTCGTCTTCGACCGCGGCCGGTCGTCGCTCCAGCGCTGTGCCTATCTGGAGAACTACCTCGGCTTCCCCGGCGGCGTCGACGTCGAGACGTTCTACGGGCTCATCCACGACCACGTCGAGGCGGCCGGCTGTGACCTCGTGTCGGACCTCGTCGAGGCGGTCGAACTCGTCGGGGACGACGAGACCGCGACCGCGGACGTCGCGGGGGATTCCGGCGGGGATGCCGCCGACGCGGCCGCCACCGGCCCCGGCTTCGCGGTCACGACCCAGAGCGGCGAGACCGTCACCGCGAGGCGGGTCGTCGCGGCCGCCCGCTACGGCGGCGACTTCCTCGAACCGCTCGGCGACGACGAGATGTTCGTCACCTACGAGTACGACGGCGAGACGCGGACGAAGTTCGACCGCGACTACGCCGACGTCGAGGGGCGCACGCCGATCGACGGGCTGTACGTCGCCGCGCCGGTGAGCGAGGTCAACGTGCAGGCCATCATGTCGGCCGGACAGGGCGCGCGGGTCGGCCGGTCGGTCATCACCGACCACCGCCTCGAACGGGGCTATCCCGAGACCCTCGCGCGTCACTGGGACTGGATACGACCCGAGACCGAACTCGCCGACGAGGAGACCGCCCGCGACGACTGGCGCGAGCGGTTCGACAGCCGCGTCCCCGACGACTGCGACCTCTCGGCGGCGCGACTCCGCGAACTCCGCGAGGCCGACGTGGAGCGCCAGCGCGAGATGTACGTCTCCGAGGAGACGGTCGAAGCGCGGGCCGAGCGGGGTCACGAACGACTCGTCGACCGCCTCGGCTTCGATGCCGGGTCTGAATCCGATTTCGACGCCGCCCCCGAGTAGCGAGCCACCGCTCCCGGTCGGCGACGGCGATGACCACGTCGTCGCCGACGCGGGACGCGAGTGCCGCGTCGGAGCCGGCGCGACCGCCGGGCGACCGTGTTCTCCCACTCACCGCCCCGGCGTCGCGCGCTTTCGGATAGGAACTTACTCACTGCTCCGGCACTCGTATGCAGACAATGAGCACGCAGGACATCTCTCGCAGGCGGGCGTGGGTGATGGCGTCGCGGCCGCAGACGCTCCCGGCGGCCGCCGCGCCGGTCGTCGTCGGCACCGCGGTGGCCGTCCACGCCGACCTGTTCGCCCCGCTCCCCGCGCTCGCGGCGCTCGTGGGCGCGCTTCTCATCCAGGTCGGGACCAACTTCGCCAACGACTACTACGACGCGGTGCAGGGCGCGGACACCGAGGCCCGCGAGGGCTTCACCCGCGTCACCGCGGGCGGACTCATCCCGCCGTCCGCGGTCAAGCGCGCGATGTACCTCACCTTCGCCGCCGCCGTCCTCCTCGGCACCTACCTCGTCTACGTCGGCGGCGTGCCTATCCTCGTCATCGGCCTGCTTTCTGTCGCCTCGGGCATCGCCTACACCGGCGGTCCGTACCCCCTCGGCTACCACGGCCTCGGCGACCTGTTCGTCTTCGTCTTCTTCGGCCTCATCGCCGTCGTCGGCACGTTCTACGTGCAGGCCGCGAGCGTCCTCGCCGCCCCGCTTTCGGTCGGGATTCCGGAGGGGACCGTCACGCTCGTCGCCGTCCTCGCCAGCCTCCCGATGGCGGCCATCTCCACGAACATCCTCGTCGTGAACAACGTCCGCGACAAGGAGGAAGACGCGACCACGGGCAAGCGGACGCTCGCGGTCCGGTTCGGCTACGGTTTCGCCCGCGCCGAGTACGTCGCCATGCTCGCGCTCGCCTACGCCGTCCCCGTCTACCTCTGGACCCGCGCCGGCTTCGACTGGTTCGTCCTGCTCCCCATGTTCTCGATGCCCGTCGCGGCCCGCATCGCGCGGACCGTCGTCACCGAGACGAAAGGCGAGAAGCTCAACCCCGCGCTCGAAGACACGGGGAAACTCCTCGCGCTCTACGCCGTCCTCTTCTCGGTCGGCCTCGTCCTCGCGTGACGATGCGCCGCCGCGAGTTCGCCGTCGGCCTCCGAACGCCGCTTTCGACCGCCGCGGGCGACATCGAGCGCCGCGAAGGATTCCTCGTCGCGGTCGACGTCGCGGGCGAAACCGGCGTCGGCGAGGCGACCCCGCTTCCGGGCTGGACCGAGTCGCTCGCCGACTGCCGCGACGCGCTCGCCGGCCTCGCCGAAGACGACGCCACCGGTGACGCCGACCCCGAATCAGCGCTCGAAAACGGGACGCTCGCGGACGCGCCCGCCGCGAGACACGCCGTCTCGCTCGCCGTCGCCGACGCCCGCGCTCGCGCCGCCGACCGGCCGCTCGCCGCGTCCCTCGCCACCGACCCGCACACCTCGCTTCCGGTGAACGCGACCCTCGGCGACGACGGTCCCGAGGCGACCGTCGCGGCCGCCGAGACCGCCGTCGCGTCGGGGTACGACTGCCTCAAACTGAAGGTCGGCGTGCGGGACCCGACCGACGACGTAGCTCGCCTGCGGTCGGTCCGCGAGGCGGTCGGTCCCGACGTGTCGCTCCGGGCCGACGCGAACGCCGCGTGGGACCGCTGGACCGCCGACCGGTTCCTCGACTCGGTCGAGGAACTGGGTCTCGACCTCGACTACCTCGAACAGCCGCTTCCCGCCGACGAACTCGACGGCCACGCGGTCCTCCGGCGGCTCCACGACACGCCCATCGCGCTCGACGAGTCGCTTTCGGCGGCCCCGGCGGGGCGGGCGCTCGCCTCGAACGCGGCGGACGTGCTCGTCTGCAAGCCGATGGCGCTCGGCGGCCCGGACCGCGTCCGCGACCTCGCCGCCCGCGCCCGCGACGCCGGCGTGGAGGTCGTCGTCACGACCACCATCGACGCCGTCGTCGCCCGACTCGGCGCGCTCCACGTCGCGGCGTCGCTCCCCGGCGACCGGGCGCACGGACTGGCGACCGCCCCGCTCCTCGATTCCGACCTCGCGGCCGACCCGGCCCCGGTGCGCGGCGGTCGGATGCGCGTCCCCGACGCCCCCGGACTCGGCATCGACGTGGGCGCAGTGTTCCCCTGAGGCGCAGATAAAAATCAACTCTCCACGGTCCCAACGTTTTTCACGATTCTGCACGTCGAACCGGGAGATGACCGAGGTCGAACTCGACTCCGACGCGGTACGGCTCGCGCTCGACGACGGCGTGGCGACGGTGACGCTGGACGCCCCGGCGGTTCGGAACGCGCTGACGGTCGAGGTGACCGCGGGCGTGCGCGAGGCGCTGGACTCGCTCCCTGACGAGGCGCGCTGTGTCGTCGTCCGCGGGAGCGACGAGGCGGGCGCGTTCTGCGCCGGCGGCGACGTGAACGCCATGCTGGAGCTACAGGCCGACGCGATGACGCTCCCCGAGGCGGTCGACCACGTCGTCGGCGACACCGCCGACTGCGTGCGCCGCGTCTACGAGTGCGACCTCCCGACGGTCGCGGCCATCGACGGCCCGGCCGTGGGCGCGGGCGGCGCGCTCGCCATCGCCTGCGACCTCCAACTCCTCCGCGACGACGCCGCCGTCAGCTTCGGCTTCCGCCGGGTCGGCCTCGCGGTCGACTCGGGGGTGTCGTACCTCCTTCCCCGGCTCGTCGGGCGCAACGTGGCACTGGAACTCGTCTACACGGGCGAGGAAGTCGGTCCCGAGCGGGCGCTGGAACTCGGCGTCGTGAACCGCGTCGCCGACGAAGACGAGTTCGAGGCCGAACTCGACGCCCTCACGGAGCGCATCGCCGGCGGCCCGACGACGGCGCTCACCGCCTCAAAGCGCCTGCTCCGCCGCCCCGACGACTCCATCGAGGCGGCCATCGAACACGAGGCGTCGGCGCAGGCGGTGATGTTCGAGACCGACGACCACGCCGAGGGCGTGGCGGCGTTCACGGAGCGCAGAGAGCCGGCGTTCGAAGGGAAGTAGGCCGGCTGGTCGGGCGGTCTCACCCGGCCTCGCGCCTCCGCCGGCCCCGCGTTCGGTGCATACTTGTCGCCGCCCGGCGACGGCGGGAGTATGGTCACCGTCACCGTCTGGAACGAGTACCGACACGAGCGGGAAGACGACGAGGTCGCCGCGGTCTACCCCGACGGCATCCACGCGACGATAGCCGAGGGGCTCCGCGAGGCGGGTTACGACGTGCAGACCGCCACGCTGGACGAACCCGAACACGGGCTCACCGAGTCCGTCCTCGACGACACCGACGTGCTGGCGTGGTGGGGCCATAAGGCCCACGACGAGGTCGAGGACGCGATCGTCGACCGCGTGGTCGACCGCGTCCGCGACGGAATGGGACTGCTCGTGCTCCACTCGGGACACTACTCCAAGCCGTTCAAGCGCCTGATGGGGACGACCTGCTCGCTGAAGTGGCGAGAGTCGGGCGAGAAGGAACGCGTCTGGGTCGTCGAGCCGGGACACCCCATCGCCGACGGGCTTCCGGAGTCGTTCGAGGTCCCCCGCGCCGAGATGTACGGCGAGCGGTTCGACATCCCCGCGCCGGACGACCTCGTGTTCACGTCGTGGTTCGAGGGCGGCGAGGTGTTCCGCTCCGGCTGTTGTTACACCCGCGGCAAGGGCCGCGTGTTCTACTTCCGGCCGGGCCACGAGACCTACCCCATCTACGAGCAAGACGAGGTTCGGACCGTCCTCGACAACGCCGTCGCGTGGGCGGCCCCCGGCGACGGTCCCGACCCGTACTTCGGCAACGCAGAGCCCATCGAAGACCTCGACTGAGACGACGGGGGCGGACCGTCCGGACGGGACCGCCCGGAGCGCCGACTATCATAAGTGGGTGCGGTCCGGAGAACGCCCATGGCACAACCGACGAGCGGACAGCGGCGACTGATGTTCGCGCTGTTCGCGTTCGCGGCGCTCGTCTTCCTCCTCGGCATCGTCGTCATCGGCTACCTCGCCGGCGCGTTCTGAGGCGGGCGGCGGTCGCCGAGGCGACGCGACGGCTCGCGCTCAGCGGGTCGCGTCGTCGGGGTGGTAGGTCTTCCCGCGAGAGCCGTCGGCGGTCATCCGGCGGAGCGTCGCGGCGGCGTTGCTCGCGTCGTAGCCGAACAGCACGTCCTTCGCGTACTCGTCTGCGACCTCGATGGCGTGGATGAGGTCGTCCACGTCCACGTTCACGGCGTACAGTTCGAGCGAGAAGTCGGCGTCGTAGGGGTCCAGAAGCGAGACGAAGCCGCGGGCGATGGTTTCGAGCCAGTAGGTCGTCCCGTAGGTGGTGTCGTACAGCGGGACGACGAACTCGTCGACGTACTCCGAGAGCGCCTCGATGTCGAGGCCGGCGCGGCGGTAGAGGTGGCCCGGATAGGGGTCGGGGTACAGCGTGAGATACAGGCGGCCGGGGACGCGCTCGGCGGCGTCGGCGACGAAGTCGGTGATGACCTCGGCGCGCCACTCGAACCACGCGTCCTCGTCGTCGGCGTCACGACCGCGGTCGTCGGCCCACGCCTCGAACTGCGAGGTACACCGGTCGCATCGGCAGTACTCGTCGCGGGGGAAGCCCACGTCGTCGAGGCGCACGTCGCCGTTTTCCGCGGCGGCGTCCGCGACGATTTCGAGCAGGCCGGCGCGGTACTTCTCGTTCGTCGGGCAGATGTACGCCCAGTCGAAGTACGTGCGGTCCCGCGTCGCAGGGTTCCCCTCGCCGTCGACGGGGACCAACTCGGGGCTCTCGTTGGCGGCGGCGTTGTCGCCGAAACACGAGATCATGTTGACGGCGTTCGACAGCGGCTCGGCCGCCCGGCCGGTGACGTCTTTGACCTCGTAGAACCCGCGGTCGAACTCCGGCCAGTCCACTTCCTCCTCGTTGCGCGTGACGACCCCGTACATGGCTCCGCTTTCGCGCGGCCGTCGGGTAAGTCGTTCGCTCTCGGGCGTGCGGACGGCTTTCCGGCGCGGCCGCTGGACGGGCGAGAGCGGGGCGGACTCGGTCGGGGACGACCGAGCGCCGAAAAGCGGTTACTCCTCGATTTCGACTTCGACGGTCTCTCCGCTACCGGAGAACACGGTGTAGAGGACCGCGACGAGCGCCAGTACCAGGACCAGTTTGGCCTTCTTGGACATACCGATGGTTTCGACCGCACCGCACTAAGTGATTACGACACCGGGGGAGCCGCGGCGGACGACTCGAAACTGGATACACGTTTTATCTTGACGTTTTTCAGTCGGGAGAGTTCACAGAAACGTTATAATATCTGAGAACATCCTGTCAGTCGTTCAGTTCGTTCCCATCCGCCCGATGCCGCTCGATACTCCGATTCGCGTCTTATCCGCCGACGGCGACCGCGCGACGTCCCGCGTCGTCCAGCGGGCGGTCTCGGACGCCGTCGTCGACTCGGCGGCGACGCTCGCCGCCGCCCGCCGCGCCCTCGACGGCGATTCGTACGACTGTCTCGTCTTGGGTTCGGGGTTCTCCGACGGCGACCCCGTCTCGCTGCTCCGCGAGATTCGAAACACAGACTGCGACCTCCCCGTGGTCTTCCTGGCGTCTGACGCTGATCACTCCGTGACGGAACTGGTCGATTTGGGTATCGACGCGTACCTCGCCCGCGAGGAGTGCATCGGGAAGGCAGAGCGCGACGCCGCTGACGCCACCGACGCGCTCGGCTCGCGGATTCAGCACCTCGCCTGCGAACATCGCAAGGCGCGGGCCGCTCGCGACACGGCCGACCGTGGAGCGTTCTCGGCGGACGCGGGGTGGTTCATCGAGGACGCGCTCGACGCGCTCGACGACGTGTTCTACGTCTACGACCGCGAGGGGAGACTCGTCTCGTGGAACGAGCGACTTTCCGACCTCACCGGTCTGTCGGACGCGGAACTCACGGGGATGTCGGCCGACGCGTTCTTCCACGAGGCCGACCACCCGGCGGTCAAACGCGCCGTCGAGGAGGTTATCCGAACGGGGACGACCGTCGTCGAAGCGCGGTTGCCGACCGACGACGGCACGCTTCTGTTCCAACTCACCGGTCGTCGGCTCACGGGGCCGGACGGCGAGGTCGTCGGCTTCTGCGGCGTCGGCCGCGACATCACGACCCGCCGGAAGCACGAAGAACAGCTCGCACAGCAAAACGAGCGCCTCGGCGAGTTCGCGCGCGTCCTCTCGCACGACCTTCGAAACCCGCTTTCCGTCGCGATCGGCTTCCTCGACCTCGAACGACAGGCGAACGACTCCGCGAACCTCGAACGGGTCGCCACCTCGCTGACCCGAATCGACGACATCGTCACCGACGTGTTGACCGCGGCCCGCCGCGGGACGGCCGTCGTCGAGTTCACGCCCGTCTCCGTCGAGGCGGTCGCCCGCCGGGCGTGGGACACGGTCGAGACGGACGACGCGACGCTCGTCGTCGAGTCGACCGCGACGGTTCACGCCGACCCCGGTCGGCTCCAGCGGCTGTTCGAGAACCTGTTTCGGAACGCGGTCGAACACGGCTCCGCGGACGGCCGAGCCTCGCCGCTGACCGTCCGCGTCACCGCGTCGCCGGCCGACAAGACGGTCGCGGTCGAAGACGACGGCACCGGCATCGACGCCGCCGACGCCGCGCGGGTGTTCGAACGCGGCTTCACCACCTCGGCCGAGGGGACGGGCTTCGGCCTCGACATCGTCCGGTCGCTGGCGGAGGCCCACGGCTGGTCGGTCTCCGTCGGGGCCGCGGCGACGGGCGGCGCGCGCTTCGAGTTCGACGGCGTCGAGTTCGCCGACGAGGACCACCGCTGTCCGGCGAGCGCCGCGGGAAAAAGGGCGTCGAACGACTCCTGAAACGGTCAGTTCACGTCGAGGTTGGCCGCGACTTCTCCCTCGCGGACGATGGTCTCGCAGTAGTCACAGCGCACGCCGTCCGAGAGGACCGTAAAGCGCGACTGGATGGGCTCGTCGGCGTTCGAGATGCAGTTTCTGTTCGGACACGAGATGATGCTCGCGACGGCGTCGGGGCGGACGACCCGGTTCTTCTCGACCACGTCGTAGTCGCGGACGATGTTGATGCTCGCGGCGGGCGCGATGAGCGACAGCACGTCCACCTCGGACTGGCTCAGTTCGCGGCCTTCGACCTTCACGATGTCCTTGCGGCCGAGGCGGTCGGAGGGGACGTTCATCCCGACCGAGACGGCCTCTCCGCTGGTGCCGTCGATGCCGAGGATGGCGAGGACGTTGAGCGCCTGCCCCGCGGCGACGTGGTCGATGACGGTGCCGTTTCGAATCTTCGAGACGCGGAGTTGGTGGTCGTCTGTCATCGGTCTTGGGAGAGGAGGATGTCCAGAAGCGCCATCCGGACCGGGATGCCGTTGTGGGCCTGTTCGAAGTACGTCGCGTGGTCGGTGTCGTCGATGTCCGGCGAAATCTCGTCCACGCGGGGCAGCGGGTGCATGACCGTGAGGTCGTCGGCCGCCGCTTCCAGCGTCTCCGAGTCGATCTGGTACTGTCCCGCGACCTTGCGGTACTCGTTTTCGTCGGGGAAGCGCTCGCGCTGGATGCGCGTCACGTAGAGCACGTCGAGTTCGGGGAGCACCTCGTCGAGTTCGGTGTGTTCTCTGACCTGCGCGCCCGAGGCGTGGAGGTCGTAGCGGACGTTCCGGGGGAGCCGCAGGCTCTCGGGGCTGATGAAGTGCTGGCTGGCGTCGAAGTTCGTCAGCGCCTCGGCCAGCGAGTGGACCGTCCGGCCGTACTTCAGGTCGCCCATGATGCCGATGGTGAGGTCGTCGAGGCCGGCGTTCTCCCGGATGGTGTAGAGGTCAAGCAGGGTCTGGCTCGGGTGCTGGCCCGCGCCGTCGCCCGCGTTGACGAGGGGCACGTCGACGAACTCGGCGGCCATCGTGGCCGCGCCCTCGCTCGGGTGGCGGAGCACGAGCGCGTCGGCGTAGCCCTCGACCACGCGGACGGTGTCGGCGAGCGTCTCGCCCTTCTTGACCGACGACGACTCGACCGGGCCCATATCGACGGTCTGGCCGCCGAGGCGTTTCATCGCGGAGTCGAAGCTCATCCGGGTTCGCGTGCTCGGCTCGAAGAAACAGAGCCCGAGAACCTTTCCGGCGTGTCGCTGCCGGAACGCGGCCGGGTCGTCGTCGATGTCGGCCGCGCGGTCGAGCACCGCCTCGATGTCCTCCCGCGAGAGGTGCGACGCGGAGATGAGGTGGTCCTGACGCATCGATGAATGACGCGACCTACACCGACTTGAATCCCCCGGCATCGGACGCTCTGAGTGATATTCACCACCATGCACAGAATCGGCGATATCGGCGACCGCGGCGGACACAGCACGGCGGGCGAAACGGTCGAAAAGCGAGGCGACGAGACGGCAGGACGAAACCGCCGAGACGACGACTGACGCCGACCCTACGGCCAGTTGCCGGCGGAGTCGTAGGAGTCGACCACGCGGCGGATGGCGACGACGTAGGCCGCGGTGCGGAAGTTCGGCAGGTCGTGGGTCTCGTAGGCGTCGACGAGCTCCTCGAAGGCGTCGACGATGACGCGCTCCAGTTCGTCGTTGACGCGGTCTTCGGTCCAGTAGAACCGCTGGCGGTTCTGGACCCACTCGAAGTACGAGACGGTGACGCCGCCGGCGTTGGCGAGGATGTCGGGGAAGACGTGGACCTCGCGCTCGGTGAGCACGTCGTCGGCGTCGGGCGTGAGCGGGCCGTTCGCGGCCTCGACGACGACGTCCGCGCTCACGTCGTGTGCGAGTTCGCCGTCGATGGCGTTCTCCAGCGCGGCGGGCACGAGCAGGTCCACGTCGAGGGTGAGCAGTTCCTCGTTGGTGATGGCCTCCGTGCCCTCGTAGTCGGAGACGGTACCCGTCTCGTTTTTGAACCCCTTGACCGCGCGGGTGTCGAGACCGTCGGCGTCGTAGATGCCGCCGGAGGAGTCGGAGACGGCGACGACCGTCGCGCCGAGGTCCTCGATGAGCTTCGCGGCGACGGAGCCGGCGTTCCCGTAGCCCTGCACGGCGACGGTCGCGCCCTCGATGTCGCGGCCGAGGTAGTCGAACGCCTCGCGGGCGGTGAGCATCGTCGAGCGACCCGTCGCCTCGACGCGACCCTCACTGCCGCCGTTGGAGAGCGCCTTCCCGGTGATGACGCCCGGCGCGGTCGTGTTTTCGAGCGTCTCGTAGGTGTCCTTGATCCAGTTCATCTCCCGCTGGCCGGTGTTCACGTCGGGCGCGGGGATGTCGCGGCTCTCGCCGATGAGGGGGCGAAGCTCCTTGGCGAACGACCGGGTGATGCGTTCGAGTTCGGACTCGGAGTACGTCTTGGGGTCGATGACGATGCCGCCCTTGCCGCCGCCGTAGGGGATGTCGACGACGGCGCACTTGTACACCATCCAGCCCGACAGCGCCTTCACCTCGTCTCGGCTGACGTTCGGGTGGTAGCGAATCCCGCCTTTGTACGGGCCGCGGTCGCCGTTGAACTGCGACCGGTAGGCGCGAAACAGCTCGACGTCGCCGTCGTCCATCTCGACGGCGAGGTTCGTTTCGAGGACTCGCTCGGGGTTTTTCAGCCGCTCGATAACGTCGTCTCGAACGTCGAGGTAGGCGGCCGCGTCGTCGATTTGCTCCTGTAGACTCTCGAATGGATTCGCCTCTTGTGCCATGCCATAATACGCTCCGGGCAGCCGGTTAAGCGTAGCGGGGATTTTAGCATACCACAATATTGGGACACATACCCATAGATAAAAGGTGACAGTCGTCGGGCGTCCGGCCGAGTCGGCATCGGGCCGGGTCGCTCTCGCGCCGGCCGGAGCGCGCTCAGTACGACTCGCCGGCGCGGTCGAGGACGTTCTCGGCCTGCTTGACCAGCGGCGCGTCTATCATCTCGCCGTCGACGCCGAAGACGCCCCGACCCTCCTTTGCGGCCTCGTCGCGGGCGCGGAGCACCGTCTTCGCCCACGCCACGTCCTCGTCGTCGGGCGAGAACGCCTCGTTGATGACGGGCACCTGCGCGGGGTGGATAGCGAGTTTCCCGTCGTAGCCGAGTCGCCGGCCGAACGCGGCGTCCTCGCGGAGCCCCGCCTCGTCCCGATAGTCGACGTGGAGCGTGTCGATGGCGTCGACGCCGGCGGCCGCGGCCGCGACGACGACGCGCTCGCGGGCGTAGAGCACCTCGGTCCCGTCGTCGCTTCTGGTCGCGCCCACGTCGGCGGCGAAGTCCTCCGCGCCGAAGACGACGGCGGCGGTGTCGGGCGCGGCCGCGACCTCGGGGGCGGCGAGGACGCCCGCCGCGCTCTCGATGATGGCGATGACGGGGCAGTCCGCGTCGGCCTCGCGGGCCGCGTCGGCGACGCTCGTCACGTCGTCGGCGCTCGTCGCCTTCGGGACGACCAGCGCGTCCGGCGGGTGTTCGGCGCAGACGGCGGCGATGTCGTCGCGGCCGGCGTCGCCGGGGTTGACGCGGACCGCGACCTCGGCGTCGGGGTCGAAGTCGGGGTCCGAGAGAACCGCGGCGACGGTCTCACGAGCCTCGGCTTTCCTGTCGGGCGAGACGGCGTCTTCGAGGTCGAAGACGAGCGCGTCCGCGCCCGCGCCGGGGGCCTTCCGCAGGAGTTCGGGTCGGTCGCCGGGGGAGAACAAAACGCTTCGTCGGGGCATGGTGTGTGTATCGAGGGGAGCGGTGAAATATCGACCCGTCGGCGACCCGGTTCAGGGCCAGAGGCCGCGGTGTTCGTGCGCCTCGGAGACGCGTTCGAGCGCGACCATGTAGGCGGCGTCGCGCCACGTCGCGTCGTGTTCCTCGACGCGCTCGCGGACGGCGGTCCACGCGCGGAGCATCTCGGTCTCCAGTTCGTCGTGGACGCGTTCGAGCGACCACGAGCGGTGGTTGAGGTCCTGCAACCACTCGAAGTACGAGACGGTGACGCCGCCGGCGTTGGCGAGGATGTCGGGGACGACCGGAATCTCGCGTTCCTCGAACAGTTCGTCCGCGGCCGACGTGGTCGGGCCGTTCGCGCCCTCGACGACGAGGTCAGCCCGCACGTCGCGGGCGTTCTCGGCGGTCAGGACGTTTCCGACGGCCGCCGGGATGAGCACGTCCACGTCGAGTTCGAGCAGTTCCTCGTTCGAGAGTTTCCGCGGCGCGTCGTACTTCATGACGGCTTCCGGTTCCTCCTCGTGGGTCGGCACGTCGCGGGTGTCGAGGCCGTCGGGGTCGTAGATGGCCCCGTTCACGTCGGAGACGGCGACGACCGTCGCGCCCTCGTCGTCGAGGAGTCGCGCGGCGGGCGCGCCGACCGACCCGAACCCTTGGACCGCGACGGTGGTGTCTTCGATGTCCCAGCCGAGGTAGTCGATGGCTTCGCGGGCGATGATGGCGACGGAGCGGCCGGGCGCGGTGTCGCGGCCCTCGCTCCCGCCGACGACCGGCGGCTTCCCCGTGACGACACCGGGCGTCGTCTCGCCTTCCTGCATCGAGTAGGCGTCCATGAACCACGCCATCGTCTGGGCGTCGGTGCCCATGTCGGGCGCGGGGATGTCCTTCGTGGGGCCGATGAAGGGCCGAAGCTCTTCTGCGAACCGGCGGGTGAGCCGCTCTTTCTCGTCGGTCGAGAGGTCCTTGGGGTCGACGACGATGCCGCCTTTGCCGCCGCCGAACGGGAGGTCCATCACGGCGCACTTCCACGTCATCCACATCGAGAGCCCGATGCACTCGGCTTCGGTCACGTCGGGATGGAACCGGAGGCCGCCCTTGTACGGCCCGCGGACGCTGTCGTGCTGGGCGCGATAGCCGGTGTATACCGCGGTCGAACCGTCGTCGCGTTCGAGCGGCACCGAGACGCGGTGGACCTGATTCGGGTGTCGAAGCCGCTCGATGACGCCGGGGTCGACGTCGAGGTGCGCCGCCGCGCGTTCGAGCTGTCGGCGGGCCGTCTGGAGGGCTGTCTCTTCGGTCGGTTCGTCGTCCGTCTCGGTGGGTGGTGCTGCGGATGCCATGATTGGTCGTGCCGGCCGAGCGCCGGCTGTGCCGGGGGACAGACGCGTCGTCCCGCGTCCGTCGCGCCCGTCGAGACCGCTGAACCGGCCGCAATCGGGCGCTTTCGAAATCCTCTATGGTGGATAATTATAATGGTTGTTATCCAGTTTCGCTCGGGGCAATAGTTGTCACACAGGGCGGCCGACCGGCACGGTTTTATCACGGTCTATCACACGATTTACCATGTCGGGGCTGTACTACGAGGAGTTCGAGGTCGGCCGGACCATCGAACACGAGAAGCGACGCACCGTCTCGGAGTCGGACAACCAGCGCTTCTGCGACATGACGATGAACCAGCAGCCGCTCCACCTCGACGCCGAGTTCGCGGCCGACTCGCAGTTCGGCGAGCGACTGGTCAACGGCCTCTACACGATGAGCCTCGCGGTCGGCCTCTCGATTCCCGAGACGACCGACGGGACCATCGTGGCGAATCTCGGCTACGACGACGTCTCTCATCCGAACCCGGTGTTCCACGGCGACACGCTCCGGGCGCAGACGACCGTCCTCGACAAGCGCGAGACCTCCGACGGCGAGCGCGGCGTGGTGACGATGAACGTCGAGGTGTTCAACCAGCACGACGACCTCGTCTGCGAGTTCGAGCGGACGGCGCTGTCGCTGAAACGCGAGTTCGCCGACGATGCCGACGCCGACGCCTGAACCGGCTGACTGCTCCGGCCTCCAACCCACCCGCACCGTTTTCTCCCCGGCGTCGCTAGGCCGGACATGGATTTCGACGGCCTCCCCGCGCGAGTCGCGTCGGCCAGCGACCGGGCCGCGTCGGTCGCCGCCCGCGCGCCCGACCCGATGACGGTCGCCCGGGTCGGTCTCGGTGCGATGGTGTTGGCCGCGGGCGTCCACAAGCTTCTGGACCCGCTTTCGTGGTCGGCGTACGTCGTCCCGTGGCTCGCGCCGCTGCTCGTCGTCTCGCCGGTGACGTTCGTGCTCGTAAACGGCGTCCTCGAAGTCGGCTTCGGCGCGGCCATCGTCGCCGACCGCTACACCGCCCTCGCGAGCGCCGTCGCGGCCGTCTCGCTGTCGGCGACCTGTCTCTATCTCGCGGTCGTCTTCGTCGCCGAGGGCGGCCTGTTCGGCGACGTGCTCGCCCGCGACATCGGACTCGCGGGGCTCGCGTGGGCCGTGTTGGTCGAGTCGCTCCGGCGGCCTACCCGAACACCGTGACGAGGATGAGTTGCGTGTTCATCAGCCCCGCGACGCCCCACGGGACGGCCACGCCGATGGGAATCGCCCCGCGGTAGCGACTCGGGAGGACGCGCCACGCGACGACCGCGACCGCGAGCACGACGAGTTTCAGCGAGATGAGCGCGCCAACCGGCCCGAACACGGGCATGAGCGCGAGCACGACGGGGTTCAGTTCGGCCAGTCCCCGGCCCAGTCCGTAGAGCGTCGTCAGCACGTCGAGGACGAACGCCAGCATCGTCACGGTCCAGAGGACGTGCTCGTCGCTCACCGCGTGCGTGAGTGCCGTTCGGGGCGTCTCGGGAATGGGGACTTCGTGGCTCATGGCGGGCTATCGGCAGGCGACAGTTCCCGAAGCCGCGGCGAGACGGGACGGACGGGACGAGTGGGACGGGACGGGAGTCGGCCGACGATGAGGTCCGTACCACTCCGACCGTCCTCAGTACGAGCCGCTTAGGTCAGTTACCGTGAAATTACCCGCCCGAAAAACGGAGCATTAACCGTCGAAACCGGCTCAGATGACGGTCCCGTGTTTCTTGTCGGGGAGCGATTTGTCCACGTCCGCGTAGAACTCGAAGCGGGCCGCAAGCTCGTCGCGGAGGCTCGACGGCGGGACGATTTCGTCGATGACGACCTCGCTCGCCATCCGGTGGGCGTCGATGTCCTCGCGGTACTCCTCACGGAGTTCGTCTTCCATCCGCGCCCGCTCTTCGGGGTCGTCGACGTCGGCGAGCTTGTTCGCGTACACCGCGTTGATGGCGGCCTCGGGGCCCATGATGCCGATCTCGCCCGAGGGGAGCGCGATGACGCTCTCGGGGTCGTAGGCCGGGCCGCCCATGGCGTAGATACCCGCGCCGTAGGCCTTCCGCACGATGACGGTCTGCTTGGGCACCGTCGCCGACGACGTGGCGTAGATGAACTTCTTGCCCTTCTCCAGGATGGCGTCCTTTTCGACCTGCGAGCCGGCCATGAAGCCGGGCGTGTCGCAGAGGTAGAGGAGCGGAATCTCGTAGGCGTCGCAGGTCCAGATGAACTCCGCGGCCTTCTCGGCGGCGTCGGGGAAGATGGCTCCCGACCGCTCCGTGGGCTGGTTGGCGACGACGCCGACCGGACGGCCGTCGATGCGGGCGAACGCGGTGACGATTTCCTTGCCGTAGTCGGGCTTCAGTTCGAACACCGACTCGGCGTCGACGACGCGCTCGATGAGGTCGTGGGCGTCGTAGGGGCGGTTCGGCGACTCGGGGATGAGTTCGTCGATGCCGTCGGGCGAGTACCGCGGCGGTTTCGACTCGGAGCGCGGCGGCTTCTCGCCGGCCTTGTCGGGCAGGTAGGTGACGAGTTGCGAGACGAGTTCGCGGGCGTGGGCTTCGTCGCGGGCGACGAGGTCGGCGCTCCCGGACTCCTCGGCGTGCATCCGCGCGCCGCCGAGGTCCTGCATGGAGATCTCCTCGCCGGTGACCATCTTCACCATGCGCGGCGAGGCGATGGCCATCGCGGACATCCCCTCGACCATGACGGTGAAGTCGGCGAAGACGGGCGTGTAGGCCGCGCCGGCGATGCACGGCCCGTAGAGGACGCAAATCTGCGGGACGTACCCCGAGAGCATCGAGTGGTTGTAGTAGTACTTCCCGATGCCCTCGCGGTTGGCGAAGAAGCCGGTCTGCTGGTCGATGCGGCCGCCGGAGGAGTCCATCAGGTAGAGCACCGGCTTGCCGGTCTTGAGCGCCCGCTGTTGCATCCGAAGGAACTTCTCGACGCCGCGGCGGGCCATCGACCCGGCCTTGACGGTGAAGTCGTTGGCCATGAAGTGGAGGTCGCGGCCCTCGAACTCGGCGGCACCCGTGAGGAGGCCGTCGCCCGGCAGGCGGGTGTTCGGGTCGGCCTCGTCGACCTCGGGGGAGTTCTCGTGCCACGAGTCGAAGTTGGCGAACTTGCCGTCCTCGAACGCCAGCCCGTCGGGGAACCACAGGTCGAGGCGGTCGCGGACGAACAGCTTTCCCGACTCCGGCAGGCGCTGTTTGTACTTCTCGGGACCGCCGCCGAGGATGTCCGCGATTTCCTCGCGGAGTTTCTCCTCGCGCTCGGTCGGTCCCATGTCGTCGTCGAGCGGGAAGGCGTCCGCGGGCGGTTCGGCGTCCGCGACGGCCTCCTCGCCGTCGCCGACGAAGACGTTCACGTCCGTCCCGAGGTGTCGCGCCAGCGCGCTGGCGATGGCCTCGGCCTCGTCGCCGGTCGCGCCGTCGCCGATTCTGACCTTCATACTCGGTGATGCACCACCGTATTCAAAATGGTTTTCCATGTATGATTTGCCGGTCGGGCGAATCGAGGCGGGCGGCAGTCCGGCCGCAGTCCAGCCGGAGACCTGACGCTATCGACTGCGAAGTCCGTGGAAAACGAGTGTGCCCGGCCGTTTCGGCTCGCTCGACGCGGTTGGTGCCTCAGCCCCGCGGGTCGGGGGTCGGCGGGTCGGACGCGGTCAGTCCAGCGCGGCTTCGAGCTTCGCGATGAGGTCGGTGTTGCCGACGTACATCGGGGTGCGCGCGTGGAGTTCGTCCTTGTCCACGTCGAGAAGCGACTTCGTGCCGTCGGAGGTCGCGCCGCCGGCCGTCTCGATGACGTAGCCGATGGGGTAGCCCTCGAACTGGACGCGGAGTTTGCCCTCGGGGGCGGACTCCAGCGTGGGGTACGCGAAGATGCCGCCGTAGGTGAGAATCTGGTTCACGTCGCCGATCATGGAGCCGCCGTAGCGGAGCTTGCGCGAGGGGTCCTGTTCGACCTCGCGGGCGAACGCCTCGAAGTCGTCGGTCCAGTCGGGGACGCGGCCGCCGAAGCCGTACACCGACCCCTCGTCGGGGAGGGTGACGTCCTCGCGGACGAGCTCGTGGCTCGCGTCGTCGTGGATGACGTACTCGTCGACGCGGCCGTCGCGGGCGACGACCATCGTCATGACGGGGCCGTAGAGGACGTAGCCGGCGGCGACGAGGTCGCGGCCGTGGGCCGGGAGGGGCGACTCGTAGACCGCGAAGATGGTCCCCATCGTGTTGTTCGGCTTCAGGTTCGACGAGCCGTCGAGCGGGTCGACCGCGACCGACAGCCGGCCGGTGCCCACGTCGACCGACTCGGGGCGCTCCTCGCTGGCGTACTCGCCGACGCCGTCGAGCGCGCCGATGCGCTCGCAGAGGAGGTCGTCGGCGAACACGTCGGCGGCCATCTGCGTCTCGCCGCTCGGGTTCTCTTCTTCGGCGGTGACGCGGCGACCGGGGAGGCCGGTTCGAATCTCGGGCGCGGTGCTCGCGATGACGTCGACCACGCCGTCGATGGTCCGCACGTCGCGGGCGGTGTCGGCGGTGTTGACGTCCGTCGTCGCCATCAGGCCCACCCCTCGGGGCGTCGGCGAGTCGTCGGCGAATCGTCGGCGAGGCGGGAACTGCCCCCGAACGTCGTCGGGGCGGAAGATACCGTCTGCGGGGAGTCGACGGCCGTGTCGGAGCCGGGCATCATCTGATTCAAAATGGTGTAACTACCTATATAAAGACTACGTCTAGGGTCGTTTAGGGGATATTGTTGAATATGGTGGTTATGGAGTCCGTAACGAAATATTACGGGATAATCCCTTCCGAATGAAAATTACTACTCAGATAGTAAAAATTCGGCCGCGGAGTTGGAACCGAGACTCACTCCATCGCGTCGCGCGCCTGCGCCTTCCACGCGCTGACGACGGTCGGGTCGATTTGGAGGGCGTCTGCGACGTGTTCCGGGTCGGCGGTGGCGAGCCGTCTGACGGAGCGGACGCCCGCCTCGGCGAGCAGTTCGGCGTCGTCCTCGTCGATGCCGACGAGCGTCGTCAGCGGCTCGGGTTTCGACCGCTCGCGCCACGCCTCTTCGGCCGCGAGCGCGTCGCCCGAGCCGTCGGCGGACGCCCCCGTCGTCCCGGTCGGCGTCCAATCGCCCGACGCGGTCGGCTCCGAGCGCGCGTCCGCCCCGTCTCCCCCGTCC
>NZ_CABPRH010000014.1:0-93339 GCF_902410085.1 Haloferax sp. KTX1
AATACGCGACTCCGCTGACTGCCAAGGTCGTCGGTGGTGCTACGAAAGGGGCAGCACTCGTCGGCGGTGTCGCTGCTGGAGCCTACGTCGGTGGTGCTGGCGTCGCGACGACTGCCGCCCGGTGGGGGCCGAAAGCGGCCGCAGGGCAAGCTGTCGCCCAGAAAGCAGCCGCCCGAGGAGACAATGGAGATCAGGGCAGCGGTAAGCCGTCGTACCGCAGAACCGAGAATGACCCGGGCGGGCCTACAGCGAACACATCGAATGACAAACGCGGTATGGAGTTTGATCGAGGGATCCAGTAATTATGTCAAGCGATAAAGACGCAGCTGCACGGCGAATTATGAATCAGTTCGGAGAGGAAGGTCGTATCCCGTACCTCAACATCGAGGAGGGTGATGTCGGCGTTCTCATTGCCTTCCCCATTATCGGGTTGTTCGTGGCCGGCCTCACCGGTATCGAGTCACTTGCTCTCCCGTTCGTAGCTGGCGGCTTGGGGTTCGGCGTGGCCGTCATCTACGTCTCACCGAATCACTTGAACGCCTGGACGTGGACGAAAGACGTCTATCGGTACGTCAAGCGACCACAGATTACGTTCAGCGCCCCGGACAACGCGGAGAGTGGCACGAATGAGACGACACGGAATGAGGGCGGGTTCGCCAACTATACGCCATTCAAACCCGACGAACGAACCCAGGACCTCACGAACGTCAAGCGGGCGTGGCCCGGCGTTGGTACCATCCAGCGGGCGGACGGGACGATGGAGGCGTTCGTCGAGATCCAGCCGGGGAACATGGATTTCGCCATGTCCGACGACTGGGCACAGCTCCAGGAGGCTGGAGAGGAATTCGCTAATAAGGAACTCGACTCTAAGCTCAAAGTCCACGCTACAACTCGCTCGTTCCCGGTCGAACAAATCATCGAGAATATCGAAAACCGTCTCTCCGACGAAGACGTCAACCAGAACCCGATATTCCATGAGTTGCTCGAGGAATACCGGGAGACGCGCCCGAAGGAAATGCGCGACCGGGGAATTCAGCAGGTCCGGTACTACATCGGTGTCGAGGTCAGCCCCCTGGAGGTTTACGATCGCTACCGAGACGAGGGAACACCTGCTGAGAAGCTCACTAAGTTCCCCGTTATCGGGTTCCTGTTCAACCCGTTCGTAACACGACGAGAGGACCTCACCGACGTCGAGCGACGTACCCAGATGTTTGAGAAGCTCGACAGTCGCGTCAACGACCTGCGGGCCGAGTTCATCCAGCAATCCTCTGGCTGGTCCGCTCGTCGCCTTAGTACGGTTGAGCTGTTCGTGCTGAACATGGACTTCTGGAACGGCCGGGAACACGACTACGACGACGCAGAGCGCGTCGTTCGCGAGCAATCGGTCGTCGGCCATTCGCGCCGGGAGGACGAGTCCGATGCTTAACGTCCTTCTCCAGGCCGGTGGGGGGGCAACCGACCAGGCCGCCGAGTGGTTACTGAATCCAACGTCGACCGAAGGCGCAGCACTCTACGTCCTTCTAGCCGTCATTCTTGGCGTCGCTGGCAAGCTTCTGTGGGGTCGATATCACAGCACCAACGACGAGGAGGAAGTCGATTTCTCGGATGTCCTCGACGAGGAGACGCTGGAGGAAGGCAACGCAGAAGGGCAGATCCTGGACGACATCTCAGAATCGCACAAGACGGTAACTGCGCCGGCAGCCATTGAGTGGGAGACGCGAGCAGCCCACGTCGGCGAGCAGTGGACGACGACGCTGTACATCGCCGACTACGCCGACTATCCCAGCGATGGCTATCTGAGCGACCTCTTCGAGATGACCGACGTCGAGTTCGATCTCACGGCTCACATCACGCCGAAGAATCAGCAGCGAGCCCGGAACGAATTGCAGGACATCGCGGACGACCTGCAGGTCGACGCCGATATCGAACAGAGCGTCCGTAGCGCCTATCTCCAGGAGCGAGCGAACGAGGCCGCAGCGACGTACAAGGCCGTCGAGAATGGCGCGAACGTCTTCGACCAGGGGATGTTCATCACCGTCCGGGCCGACGAGAAGGAGGAACTCCGGGACGCCGTCCAGAAGGTCAAGAGTGCGCTCCGTGACGACCCCGCGAACCTCACACCGAAAACGGCGATCTGTCGGCAGGATCTCGCGCTACAGTCCGCAGCCCCGATCGGCGACAACGAGTTCGGCCGGACATCGATCGCGCTCGGTGGCGCCGTCGGCGCGTTACTGTCCTCGCCGCACAATGCGACGATCCTCGAGGAGGGCGGCGTCGAGTTCGGCATTCACAAAGACAACCAGAGCCCCGTCGTCATCGACCCATTCTCCCGAGACAACGGCTACGCGATGTTCACCGTCGGCGACACGGGCTCCGGAAAGTCGTTCAGCTCCAAACAAAACTTCATCCGCTCTATCGAGCAGAGCAAGGACCGTATCGGCATCATCCTCGAACCGTTGAACAACTGGGCCGGCGTCTCAGAGGCGCTCGCCGCCAAGCGAATCACGGTCGGCGGGACACTCGGCCTGAACCCTCTGGAAATTCGCGAGACGCCCGAGCACGTCCAGCGGGCGATGGGCGAGGACGCGAGCCCGTTCAACGAGAAGCTCGACGACGCGATGAGCTTCCTCACCAATTTCTTCGCGCTCCGCGGCATCTCGCTGGGCGACCGCCGGACGACGCTCGAACTCGGGCTCAAACGCGCCTACAAACGCAAGGGGATTACCGACGACATCTCTACGCACGACAACCCGAGTCCGACCATTCGGGATATGATGGACGTCTTCGAGGACATGGTCGACGAGCCCGAGGAGTTCGTCGTGCGGTCCGACGAGGAGGCAGGGAAAATCAAGGACGACGCAACGTGGTTGCTCGATCAGCTTCGCCCCTTCGAGGACGACGGCCGCCACGCTAACCTCGGTCAAGCGTCGGACTTTGACATCCGGGACGAGAAGGTCATCTACCTCGATCTGGCCCAGCAGGAGGGGAGCGTCGACAGCAGCACGGCGCTGACGATGCAGCTGCTCATCTCGCTCGTGTACGAACGGGCGAAGGTCTCGGACAAGGAGGTCGTGTTCTACATCGACGAGGCGCGCTACATCATGCAGGACGCTGCGAGCCTGGCGTTCCTCGAGACGGTGTTCCGGCACCACCGCCACCACGATCTCTCGATTCGGCTGGTCACGCAGACCGTCGATGAGTTCTTCGAGCACGCCGAAAGCGAGGCGATCCTGGACCAGTGTGCGGTCAAGCAGTTCCATCGCCTTGACGGGATGGACGCGGAGTGGGCCGATGAATTCGGGCTGAACTACGCGCAGATGCGGTTCGTCCAGGACGCTGTCCCCGGCAACGAGGACGCCGGCTTCTCCGAGGCTCTGGTGGGCGTCGACGGCGAGTGGCGCGGGATCAAGGTCAAAGCGATGCCCAAGGAGAAGCAGGTCATCGACTTCGAGCCAACCGAGCAACGGCGATCCTCGCTCCCCGGTACTGGCGAGAACCCGATGGACGCGGACGTGCAGGCGTTCCAGGACGATATTGAAAGCCGAGCGACCGACAACGGACACCACCCACCTGAGCGGACGCCAACAGAGACTGATGGCGGTGAAACGGGAGGTGGTGACGATGCGTGAGTATCTCCGCGTGACGCCAACCTCCGAACGCCTCAATCCGGAGCGGCTGCCGCAGGCATTGGAAAGCCTCCACAAACTGACCTCAACGGACTCGACGGGGCTAGCTGACAAACTCAATCCGCTACATAGCGAAACACCGCTCCGATTCGAATTCCTCGCGCTCAGCGAGGGGGCAGACGACCCCGTCGAATTCTACTACGGTGCCGACGACCATCTGGATACCCTGGAGAAACGGCTCCGGTCGATCTATCCCGAGACGTTCGACATCGAGCGTACCGAGATCGACGTCGCATCGCGACTCGTGCAGCCTGTCGAATTCGACCGAGAGACATTCGTCGAGCACTATGAGTCGGGCGAGCTAACGTACGAGTTCGGTCCTGACGAGCAATACGAACGTGGCACTGACGACAACGGTCAAGCGAGGCCAGCAGACGCCGAATCAGTCGCGGATGGAGGAACGGTCGGCGACCAGTCTGCTGACCACATCATCGAGTTCGGAGACACTGCCCTCGAACTCGCTTCACCAGATGCGATCCCCGAGGATGAGCCACTCACCACGCTTGCCAAACCAACGGTCACAGCAGAGGGGACGATACTCGCCCGGCCAGCGACCGAGACCGTCTCCCCACTCGGCGTACGGTGGCAGGGGTCGGCTACTCGGAAGCAGGACTGGATGACCTCACTCTCGCCATTCACCGACGACGACGAAGCTGAACTCTCAGCCGTCGATCAGCCAGGGGGTGCGCTCGCGTCGCTCGTCGACCATCTGATGGAGGCGACAGCACCAGTGGCGTTCCAGGTCGCCTTCCAGCGACGCGAGAGCTGGCAGTCCGATGCCGATCTTCGCAAGGAGGACGTCATCGACGGGCGGGACACACTCGCCCAGGAGATTATTGGCTCCCTCTTCGAACTCGACAGCCAGTCGGAGAACCGGGACAGAAACCAGCTTAGCGACGCAGTTGCAAAACGCATCGAGGCAATCGAGGCGAAAAATCCGAAGCGGTCGTTCACCGCGAACATCCGAGCAATCGGGATTCCATCCAGGGACGACGTTCGCGGTGAACTCGATGAGCGAATGCAATCACTTGTCCCGGTATTCGACCCGCTTGACGGACCGTACTACGAGGTTACGGCCGAACGGATACGCGACAGCGGCTTTCGGGCAGCCACGAAAGAACGAAACGCCCGAGCGGCGCTTCAGCGGCTCTGGGATCGTGAGATCACGACCGGCCGTGGGACGACCCGACCGGAGTTCGTCCTGAGTGGCCGAGAACTCGCGAACTTCGTACTCGTCCCTTCCTCGGAACAGCTTACTGTCGAGGGGACACGTGGGACGCGTGCGGAACAGCAGAGTCGGAATCCGTTGCCCCGTCCTCACCAGGACCTCATGGGTGAGTTCCGAGACGGGATGGCAATCGGGTATGCCCTCGACGACACCGGCGAGGCCGAAGATGTGCCGACACACATTCCACCCGGACTGCTGCCCACTCATTACGGCCGGTTCGGAACAACCGGCTCTGGGAAGTCGAAAGCCCTCATCAACGACCTGCTGTCGCTGTACGACAACACCGAGGGGCCGACGATCCTCATCATCCCGAAGAACGACGATATGGCCCAGAATTATATGCGGGCTCACGCGCGTCGGTTCGGAATGACCGACCTCGAAGAGAACGTCGTCCACTTCCCGATCCCGGACGTGCTCCCCGGGTTCTCGTTTTTCGATCTCGAACCGTCGATGGAGAGCGGACGGCGCCGCGAAGACGCCGTCCAACGGAAGGCCGACCACTACGAAGAGATTTTGAAGCTCGTGATGGGAACCGACCGCTACGAGCGGGCGACTGTGGCCCCGACTCTCATCAAGACGCTCATCAAGGCACTGTTCGACGAGGAATACGGCCGTGAGAACGGGCTCTACCGAGCGTCGACGGACTACTTCGCCCACCGACAGCTCGAACACGTCGTCGACCAGCTTTGGGAGGCCGGGCCACCGAACGAGAACATCGGCGACGCCCCGCGGTCGAGCGACGAGGAGATCACCCGGACGATTCGACGGCAGCTCCAGTTAGATCCGAACACCTTCGCGAACGTGATGGGCGGTGTCGGAAACCGCCTTGCGTACATCTCGCAGGATACGCACCTGCGGCAGATCTTCAACAATACCGAGAACCAGTTCGACTTTCGGGATGTCCTCGACGAGGATACGGTCATCCTCTTCGACCTCGGCGACCTGCGCGACGACGCCGCCCGGATCATGACCGGTGTGATCCTGACGAATCTCGATGCAGCCCTCAAGGACCGCAAACAGGCCCTCTCCCAGCACCCGGACGACTACGTCGTGAACTTGGTCGTCGACGAAGCAGCATCAGTCGTGGTCTCCGACATCATGAACGATCTCCTCGAGAAAGGGCGGGGCTTTCGCCTCTCTGTCGGCCTGTCGATGCAGTTCCCCGAACAGATGGAGGCTGAAGGTGGGCGGAAGATCTACCTGAATGCTCTGAACAACATCGGCAGTTCGCTCATCGGGAAAATCAACGTCGACCGGGAACTGGCGCGAGCGATGGCCCACGAAGAGATGGACCCCGCGGATTTCGCCAATCGGATTCGTTCGTTGCCACGAGGGGAGTGGATCGCCAGCCTGCCAAGCCCGACGTTCGGTGAAACGGGGCCGTATCCGTTCAGTCTCGAACCACTCCCGATTCCACCGGGCCACCCCGAGAGCGAATCCCCGCTCACTGAGCGTGAAGAGGAGCAGTTCACCGAGACACTCTCCTCGATGCACGAGCACATCAGTGACGAACACGGCGTGCCGGCCGCAACAGACGCCTCAACAACGAGAACACCGACCAACGAACACGAGGTGCTCCATATCGGGAGCGACGACCTGGACGTCGCGATTGCGAACGTGATTCGGAGTCTGCAGCTTCGAGAGGGCTGCCGCGAGGAGAACGGCTGGGTGGCCGTTGAAGCAGTTGATGACGAACTCAGACGACTCTTTGACGACGTCGACGCCGAGCCGCCATCGTATGATGCACTCGCGGACATTCGAGAACGATCACGATACCTCGATACGACCGTCGATATCGACGCCGACGAGCTCCGCATCCGGCTCACTGAAGCCGGAGAGGATGTCTCGACACCCGATACCGGTGGCGTGCAGGCCGCTGGTGGGAGTGCTCACGACGCAGCACTCCTCCAGATCGAAGAAGAGCTCACCGCACTCGGTTTCACCGTCTCGATTCTCGCACAGGATGGCAGCGAGAAACCTGACGCGAGGGCGAGCCACCCCGACGTTGCCGACCGATTCGCCATCGAAGTCGAAACGACGACACCCGAGAATCCCGCAAAGGTACTCACGAACCTCCGGAAAGCCCAAGCAGCAGGGGATATCCCGCTGTTTGTCGTTCGACCAGGAAACGACGAAACTGAGTGGGCCAAGCGCGTTGACGGCATTCTCACACCACCCGTTCGCACCCTCCAGAATGACGAGACGCGGTTCTACACGACTGACTCGAATCTCACGTTCAACGGCGGAGCGACCGAAGAAGGTGGGGTGACGGCCGTGCGACCGGCGAGCGACGACGAGAACGGGACCCAGAACATCTGGTGGCGTGATGGCGACGAGATCGTCCTTCGTGATGCCAACGGGACGGAACACATCCGCCTCCCATCGCTTGGAAGACTCTCGAAGGACCGTGTTCCAGCCATCTACAGCTACGATCACGCGGCCGAGGAGTATGCCGTATACGAGCACGGTGAGCAACACATCTACCAGACGAAATCGGCGTTCGAGGACGACTGGGTGCGTGTCAAGAAGCCATTCGTCCCCGAAGCCGAACTCCCCGTACCAGACTACACACGTTCGACGTACGGCATCGTTATCCTTCACGATGGAGCGGAATCGGTCGTGTATGAAGACGGTGAGAAGCAGCCACTCTCGGCAATCACCGATGGGTCGCTCCGTCCGGCATCGCCCGAATCAGCGGCCGCTGACGAACCAGCTGACCAGACCCACCAGCCAGATAGCACGATTGAGAAAGAGCAGAAAGACCCATCGCCACCGTCGTTCGAATCGTTCGTCGACGAATTTCTTGTCGAAGACGCAGATGGAGCCGTGCCGAAAGATGACGTATTCGGTTTCTATAACGACTGGGCCGAGGCACATGGCATCGACGATCCGTTGAATAAGAGCTGGTTCACACGGAAGCTCAATACCCACATCGAGGTAGACTCCACGAAGAAGCGAATCGACGGGGAACCCGTACGGCATTACACTGGAGTCCGCATTCGCTCCGAGGAGGGTTCTCAGCCATGAAATGGAGGTACACAGTCCAATTCCCGATTTTATCGCAAGTTCTCGGCAGCTGTTCCACCCACGCAGAACCATGACCTCATCCGATCAAACTCGCAGGTCGGCAATCACCCGACGACGGCATGTTCCACCCAAATTCCCAATGGGTGGAACACCAACGAACCGACCGAAATGGGTGGAACACACTCACGTCCAGCGATTTTCAACCATCTATAGCGAGTGTTCCACCCAACAACCAACTAGGATAGAACGGGGGGTCCCCGTTGGGACCAAGGGATTGGATCGCGACGTACAGCAGAGAGCGTTCTGTGCTGGCTCAGAGCCAGTGAGAGCCATGCGAGGTGCTACGTGAGGATGAGTGAACCTATGATCGACGAGCCGGAGGTGATTCCGGAGACGTTACGCGAACGCGACCAGTGGGTGTGCTGGCGAGAAGAGGAGCGGGACGGCAAACCGACGAAGATTCCGGTGACACCAGGGGCTGGGGGGTTCGCGTCATCAACAGAGTCGGAGACCTGGGCGAGTTTCGAGGCAGCACTCGAATACACCGAGACAGAGCACGCTGATGGCGTCGGATTCGTGTTTACCGACGACGATCCCATCGTCGGCGTCGACCTGGACGACTGTCGCGATCTCGAAACAGACGACGTCGACGACGCGGCGTTGGACATCATCGAACGCCTCGACTCCTATACGGAGGTGTCACCGTCAGGTACCGGCTATCACGTCCTGATCACTGGAGAGCTTCCCGACGGGCGGAACCGTCGTGGGAGCGTCGAACTGTACGACACGGCACGCTTTTTCACCGTCACTGGCGACCACGTCGAGCAGACACCAACGCGCGTTGCACGCCGTCAGGACGCGCTCAGAGCGATTCACCGTGAGTACGTGGACACCGAGCGTGACACAGCATCCGAGTCCGAACAGCGTGGTGGCGCTGACAACGAGTCACCGACAACCGGTGCAGCCGGCGTCGATGTCGACCTCGAGGATGAGGAACTCCTCGAGAAAGCCCGGAACGCGTCGAACGGCGAGAAGTTCGAGCGGCTTTGGAACGGGAATACGGTCGGCTACGACAGTCAGTCCGAGGCCGACATGGCGCTGTGCTGTTTGCTGGCGTTCTGGACCGGCGGCGACCGGACGCAGATGGATCACCTGTTCCGGCAGTCGGGATTGCTTCGGGAGAAGTGGGACGAGGTCCACTACGCTGATGGGTCGACGTATGGGGAGAAGACTATCGAGCGTGCGATTGCGACCACGTCGGAGTTCTACGACCCGAACGTCGGCGACGATACCGCGGACGAGACCCCCGGCGGATCGTCTCCAGACGTCGGCGCTGCTGACTCGGAGCGGAGTAGCGCATATCTAGCCGAGAAGAACCGGCTACTGAGCGACCGCGTCGACGAACTCGAGGCGACACTCGCGGAGAAAACCGAGCGCATCGACGCTCTCGAAGCGGAGGTCGAGCGACTCACTGACGAACTTGCCACCCGTAGCCAGAAGGAGGATTCTCAGAGCGAGCACGTCTCTACTGCGAGTGAGAACAGAGGTGAGTCAGAGTCATCCTCTCTGTTGAGTCGGTTATTCGGCGGTCGGTCCGAGTAGCGTCGCAACCGCAACGGTACGTCTGTCGCCCCCGCCAGGGGGTGGCGGGGTGCATCACATCCCCCGATAGACGATGGCTTCGGAACACACGACCCAGACACAGACGGTACAGCAAGCAGCAATCACCTCCGACAGCGAGGCCCCGTGGGCGGACCTCGTGGTGACGATACCGAATGACCGGGATCACGCGTCGGTCGTCGCCCTCGTGGAGTGTGCTCTCGTCGAGCTCACGCACGAGGCCGTGGGCGCCGTCTTCGTCTCCCGCCAGGTCGGGCGGTCAACGCGGACGCAGTACGTCGCCGGCGACGACGTCGGCGAGCAGTTTCAGAAGCGGCACTTCGACGACCGGCTGGGCTGGCACGAGACCACCGTCCCTCGCCGAACCGTTCGCGACGAGCTCATCACCCAGCTCATGCGGTCGCCCTCGACGCCGACGGAGCGGTCAGGTGAAGGAGCAGCCAGCGAGCCAGACACCTTCGTCGTGAAGCCAGTTCGAGAGCTCCGAACGCCGTAGCAGCTAGACTTAACCAACATTCTCGGTCGATACCGACACGGTGTTGGTTAACGCTGGGGGTGGATCCACTCCCTTGCCCCCACCCTCCGCCCGACTCCTCGAGTTAGTGTATCCTGGCGGCCGGGCGATCCGAGGAGGTACCGAATCTGTACGCTATGAGTTGTTTGTCGGCGCCGGAAGGCGTGCAGCGCGCAACAGCGTGCGCTGCGTGACTCACCATGCCTGGTCCCGATCCTCACGACGACACGAGTAGCGACCACGAACAGTTCGAGAAGGAACAGCTCGCACAGGACCGCGACGCCACCGGTGTCGACACGGCGGACGTCGACGACAGGACGGCCCAGAACCTGATCAACGATCTCGTCGACGCGGACGTCGTCACTCCGGTTCCCGAGGACCAAGTTCTGGTTCACGAGCCGAGCGGTACCGCGTTCGACTCATCGACGCAGCTGGCCGTCTTCCACCGTGGCTGGACGGCCGCACGCGACGCCGACGGGGAGGGCGAGTGATGCAGCAGACCCTCGTCGGCTGTGCGTTCTGCGACGCCCCGCCCGGCACCGAGACTGGCGAGGCCCATACCTGGGGGCAAGACGAACGGGTCACCAACCCAATCTGTGTCGACTGCGCGATTCAGGCGGAGCCGGATCCCGACGAGCGCGATCACGTCGCCTGTGACGGCTGTGGGCTGGTCGTCGACACGCTCGCAGCGCTCACGCGATTCCGTGTCGAGCTCGGGCATCTGGAAGGCCCGTTGCAGCTGTGCGCCCGCTGTAGTCCGGGCGGGCTCGCGACGTACTGGACGCGCGACCTCGAGGAACATCTCGTCGCGACGCCGGCGGAGTGACCCAAACACTCTTTACTGATTCGCTGTAAACTGTAATCAAGAACGACCCGTGTCACGCACCTCACACCGCGCCGACGGCGACATCGTCCAAGACTTCCTGTCGGTCGCTGACCTCCTCGAGGAGCCACAGCTCGCCCAGCTGTACGCGTACCTCGCTCGGGAGGGGGAGGCGACCGTCCAGGACGTGATGGAGGACCTCGAGCTCGCACAGGGAACGGCCTACAGCTACGTCAACCGGCTCGTCGACGCCGGCATCGTCGACGTCACCGACGACGAGCAGCCGCGCCGGTACGCCGCCCGGGAGATCGACCTGACCGTGACGACCGCCGCAGGCGACCGTGAGTACACGATTACGCCGGCGCTGATCGACGCCGTCGGACGCCGCGAGACGGACGCCGACATCGACACCTACATCGACCGCCACGGCGTCGCCGGCCTCGCGACCGCGCTCACCTACGCCGTCGCCCGCGAGCGCGGCGAGGTGACCCACCACCTGATGGCCGAGGATCTGGACATCTCGCCGCTAGCTGCGGAGATGATCCTCCAGGCGCTCCGGCCCGTCGTCCACGAACACTACGACATCGAGGAGGCAGGGGCAGGACTCGACGAGTTGGATATCGACGACGGCGACGCGGCTGACGACGCGTGAGCCGGCTCCACATCGCCGACACCGGCCTGTTCGTCGCGATGGGGCAGCCGTCGAACCGTCGGTACCAGGCCGTTCGGCGGTTCGCTCGCCGGAACGACGTTACATTCGTCCTGCCCGAACGGGTGTACGAGGAACTGACCGTCGACGACCCCAACGTCGAGGCGCCACCCGTCGACACCGCGATCGACGAGGGCTGGGCGACGGTTGCGTCACCGCTCGAGTTCTCCGAGCCTGTCGTCTCCCGGTCGATGGACGGCGTCCAGCGGTACATCGCGAACGCCGACGACCGGCCCGCAGACGAAGTTGAACGGGCGGACGCTGCCCTCGCCGCCCTCGCTGCCCAGCATCTCAGCGCGGGGACGGCGACCGAGGTGTACATCTACACGACCGATATCGCGGCCGGCGAAGGGGCCGAAACCGTCCTCGCGAGCGAGGGGTACGGTGACTCGGTGACGTTCGTGAACGGCTTCCGGTTCATCGAGGACCTGGTCACCGGTGACAGCTGACGCTATTCGGGGTCGAGGTCACGAGCGTCGAGGTCGCCGGCGAGATACTGCTCTCCCGTTCTCGTGATATCGTAGACGCCGTTGCCGAGGTGGACGAGGAGACCGTATTTGACGAGCGTCTTGCACCGGGCATTGATGTGTTGACGGGAGAAGCGCACGCGATCGCTGTCCGCCATCTCCTTCGGGGTGTCGGGGCCGGCTTCAGAGAGATGCTCCAGAATGCGGTCATCGGCGCGCGACATCCAGTCGGCGTCAAAGCGCATAATCGCTTGTGGTTGCGCCGACGCTATCCCGAACGCGCTAAGTCAAGTAGCGAAGCGTTGAGCTTCTGTGGTTGACTCCTAACGTTTTAAAGGCCTGCCACTCTTAGCCCCGAGCGTTCAGATGCATAATTCAGCACCGGCTTCCCCCCAGCCACCGAGCGACCTGCTCGTCGACATCATCGAGACGTTGGAGACGTGTGGCCTCGATCACGATGACTACCAGTTACAGGACTGGGTGGACATCGAGGCACTTGAACAACTTCTCGCCTCGTCGAATGGGGACATCTCGGTTCGATTCACCGTTCGAGGCGTACAGCTCGTCACGACGCCTAACGAGGTTCAAGTCCTGGTGGAGAGTTCTCCAGAGGCGGATGGGTCATAGGATAGTCAGCACCGTAAGACGGTGACCGTCTCGCCCCTCACCACCCAATAGTGAGAAATGACACCTAGTATCCAAATCAAGCGCATTAAGTATCTCTTCCCGAATATTAGTTGCAGATGAGGAATTTGTATCGAACGATAACGGAGTGGTCGGTTGCCCTCTCCGGGTTGCTGCTTTTCTCCTGTACGCTTGGCTGGGTGCTTTTTGACGGAGATGATGCCCTCGTCGACCTCATCGAAGTGAGTCTGCCAGCTCTCGTCGGGATCAGTTTCCTCATCGGCGGGGTCTGGCTCGCTCGGACTCATCAGGCACTACGTGTCAGTAGACTATCACTTTGGACAGCTGGTGGGGCGATAACGGGTGTCGCCGTCAACGTCTGGAACAGATTTGTCATTTCGCTTGAACATATGCCAGCTGGCGAACCGATCCCACTCACGCTCAACGACGCAGGTATCTTCATGGCGGCAAGCGTCCTGCTGGGGTATTACGCGACTGGGTTGCAGCAGCGCGAACAGGAACTGGCCGAGTCCGAATCGCGGTTCCGTGCGTTGACGGAGAACTCGTCGTTTGCCGTGGTAACAATCGATGAGACGAGTACGATCCAGTACGCGAACGACGCCGTGAAGGACCTGTTCGGGTATTCGAGTGCAGCCCTGGTCGGTGACACACTAACGAAACTGATGCCGGAGCAGCTCCAGGGCGCGCATCGGGACGGGGTGACGCAGTATCTCTCAGCAGGAGATCGAACCATCGACTGGGACGGCATCGAGATACGCGGACAGAGGGCTGATGGCGAAGAGTTCCCAATCGAGATCAGCTTCGGGGAGTATGTCGTTGACGACGACCATCTCTTTACGGGCGTCATTCAGGACATCTCGGGTCGAAAGGAGGCAGAGCGGCAGCTCCGGACTCACACGGCGAAGGTCACACAGCTTCACGACCTTGCGACCGATATTACCGGGGCCGACTCGGCGGAAACGATCTACCAGCATACTGCTGACGGTGCTGTCGACCTATTCGATGCCGATATCGCCCGTCTTTCCGTGGTAGAAGGGAATCAGCTGGTTCCGGCCGCCAGTTCGGGATCTGGGACGGTCGACGATCGTGACCCGGTGCCCACCTCCTTCGGTTACGCGGGAGAGACTTACCAGTCAGGGACGGTGCTCCGGGTTGACGGTCTCGAATTTACCCGGTCGGCGGCCACGTCGCCGATTCAGGACGGCGGTGCACAGCCCGATCCACAAACGAGCGCCGATCCACGTGCACTATTGAGTATCCCGCTGGGGGAATACGGTGTGCTACAGGTGTTTTCATCGGACTCGGACGGCTTCGCCGAGCGCGACGAGGACGTCGCGGAGATGCTGGCGACCCACGTGGTGACGGCCCTGGAACGATTGTCCGCGGGGGCGACGATCCGACGGGAACGCGACCGACTCGAGGAGTTCGCCAGCATCCTGTCCCACGACCTGCGGAACCCTTTGAACGTCGCTCAGGGGCGCCTAGATTTCATCGAGGTCCCAGACGATGATGGACATCTCAACGCCGTCGAGCGAGCGTTGGATCGGATGGAACGACTCATCGATGATATGTTGACACTCGCCCGGCAGGGGGATGCCGTCGGCGAGACGGCGACAATTGCCCTCGACGCCCTCGCTACACAGGCTTGGGAGAACGTCGCGACCGACGCCGCAACACTCGAGATAGAAGCGGACCTCCACTTCGACGGAGATCGCAGTCGTCTCGTCCAAATGTTCGAGAACCTCTATCGAAACGCAATTGAGCACGGTGTCGACGCCGTCACGATCCACGTCGGCGTGCTCGATGCTGGCGATGGGTTCTATATCGAAGATACAGGGCCGGGTATTCCTGAAACCGAACGTAAGGACGTGTTCGAAAGTGGCTACACGACAAACCAGAACGGGACAGGCTTCGGGCTCGCAATCGTCAGTCGGATCGTCGAGGCCCACGGCTGGGACATCAAGGTCACCGACGGCACGGATGGTGGTGCCCGCTTCGAGATTTCTGGTGTGCAGTCCGCATCGACGCCGCTCTAAGCACGAAATCCGAGAGGTGTATATATACGGTCAGAAGCTGGTCTCTCCCGCTCGGAGTCCGGTCTCTCCCAATGGTCAGTGACATAGGGTCAATTCGATTCCGACTGGTTATTCGAAAGCCCTCGGCCGCTCGGCATCCCGCGACCACCGCAGCGCGCCTCGTGCCTGCGGTGCTTGCGGGGTCGGGGGACGACCGAGGCGGCCTCGCCCTTTCTGAGTCCACCAGGACGGTAGATGCCTCACCGAGCGACGTAGCCGGCTAGACAGGTGTGTCCGTTATGGCCCGCCCCGCTCGCCGCGTTCCGCCCTCCGCGTCGCTCGCGACCGACCATTCCGGGCATGCGGGCGCTCTCCGCACCGCCCGCGCCCGTTCCGGGCTAAAATGGATGTGCCCTCGGCGCCAGCGGGTATCCCCGTCGGTTGCGCCCCTTGCGGGCTTTCGCGTTCCAGCGCTTTGTGCCGCCTGCGCTGTCGCGCGCCACACCGCGGCGCGCGTTCTCGGCGACAGTCGCCCTGGACACGGACCCGCACATCGGGCCGGACACGAGCGGGCATATCGATATCTGACCTGCCCTCTACTGACCACGCCGATAGGGTTTTTAGCGCCTGCAATGGGTGCAGGCGCGACTTGAACACGCCTGCATAGGACTAGGTGATTTCTGATGGAACAACGCCACCAGCGACAGGTGTATCGTCAATCAGTGGGGGACTGGCCGGATGTCCGTTGATCTTAACGGGATTGAGCAGGCCGAAGACGAACTGGAAGACTGGCTGGTCGACCAAGCCGAATCCGGGGTTCCTGAAGTCGTCCTTATCGGGCTCCTTCGTGACTACGCTGACGACATCGAGCATCTCGGCTATGTCCCACGGATGTGGGGCCACAGCGACCGATGATGTGACCCCAACTCGACTTGCTGGTGTTGGTTTTTCGCGCCCGGAACGGGCGGAGGCGCGACGTGATCGTGCCTTCACTAGAGAGGAATTGAAAATGAGACGACGTTGCCAGCCCAAATCCGACAGTAGTTTTCCGAGAATCGTGCAGTCAACTGGAATCGGCGAAGGCGTGCCCTGGATGCAGTATCGTTCAGAGCCATGAAACGAACGAATACGTTCGATATCGCTCCCGACTCTGAAACAACAGAAGAGATTCTTACGCGAGTGCTGGACGCGTCGGCAAGCCTCTGGAATAAACTCACCTACGACCGCCGCCAGCAGTTCTTCGATGGCGAAAGTGTCTGGGAGTGCGATGGCTACTACGACGAGTACGTCGACGTGCTAAGCGGAGCGACGACCCAACAGATCGCTCGCGTGAACGATACTGCGTGGCGATCCTTCTTCGAACTTCTCGGTGATCCTGAGTACGATCCGAGTCCCCCCGGCTACTGGGGGAATCAAGACGATGGCCGAGAGCTCCGAACCTACATTCGAAACGATTCGTACACCATTCAGTGGAATAGGCGGTCCCGACTGGAAATCCGCATCGGCATGGATCTCAAAGACGAGTACGGATTCGGAATGTACGAACGGCTTCGGTTACCGGTTCGGGGCAATCCGAAGTGGTGTGGTGACGGTGGTCGACTCGAAATCTCGTACGACTCGGTCGAAGAGACGTACCGTGTGCATCAATCCGTAACCATCGAAGGCGTCGAAGAGAGCAGATCAGATGGCTTTGAGGCCGCTGCACTCGATCTCGGCGCAAACGTGCTCGTTGCCTGTACGACAACAACCGGTAGGCAGTATCTCTATAGTGGCCACCAACCGTTCGAGCAGTTCCGAGAGACGACTAACGCTATCGCCAACGCCCAAGCGAAACTCCCCGACGGACAACACTCCAGTCAGCGAATCAAGCGTCTCTATCGCAAGCGCTCTCGACGGCGCGATCATGCGGTGAACGCGCTCCTCCGTGACGTAGTTGAACGGTTAGACGAAGCTGGTGTTACAACGCTCTACCACGGCGATCTCACCGGAGTGCTCGGTGAGTACTGGTCGGTGGAGGCGAATCTCAAAGCACGGACCTTCTGGGCGCATCGGCAGTGTATTGATAGACTCGGATCAGTCTGTGAAGAGTACGGAATCGACGTAGAAGCAATCTCGGAGGCGTGGACGTCCCAGACCTGTCCAGAATGTGGCGAACGGGACCGAACACGCCGGCATCGAGAGACGCTCACCTGTCCGTGTGGTTTCGACGGCCACGCCGACCTCGTTGCTTCGAGAACATTGCTCGAACGAGCAACGAACACAACAGTCAGGCCGACGGCACGGCCCGTGCGGTTCCAGTGGGACGATCACCAGTGGTTTCCCGTTGAGGGTGCCGCAGTGTTGCCCAACGAATAGCGCACAAACCCGCAAGGTGCCGCCGTAGCGTCATCGACGCTAGCGAGCGGACGCTCCTACGAATGGAGTGGATGTCGACCCGCTGGACGCTTGCATTACTCGGACGTACTCCAAGTACAGCTCTCCAGAATAAGGCTACTGACTAGAGAATGCTGTATCACGCGGACACAATGGACTTATGACAGTACGAGATGGATAAGAGAGCATGTCTCTGTTGCCCTCCACTGACGACGTGACTGCCGAGCAAGAGGGCGACATACGAGTTCTTGGTGTGGATGAAGATGAGACAGCAAACGTGTTTGAGGCCCTTTCGTCGGAGACGGCCCGGCGTATCCTGACTGCAATCTACGACGATCCAGCACCCCCCTCTGAACTTTCTGCCCGACTCGATCTGTCCCTTCAGAACGTCTCCTACCACCTCGACAACCTCGAAGAAGTAGGCGTGGTCCGGGTGGCTGATACCCGGTACTCCGAGAAGGGCAAAGAGATGAACGTATATGCACCCGCAGACGATCCCGTTGTCGTCTTCGTCGGAACCACGGAACGTAAAACGGGACTCCTCGACCTACTGAAGCGACTCGTCGGCGCGACGGGGCTTCTGTTTCTCGTCTCCGCCTTCCTGTTCGTCTTTCAGGCATTTGGACAGCCTGGTGGTGCAGGTGATACGCCGACAATACTGGAACTACTCTCATTCCCGGGACTGGAGTTCCTCCTCGGGGGACTGTTCGTCCTTGGACTGGTCGTCCTGTGGTGGGCCCGGAACAGATAGATGGTCGACCTCCTCGTCTGTCAAAATTAATTTTGGCCCAAACATCGTACTAAGGGCCCTGGTGGTCAACTGACGAGTATGGCACGTACCTCCACGCAGTCAATCGTAACAAGAACCTCAATTATTGGCGGCTTGGTTGGTGGACTGGTCCACGCAGGTGTGGCTGTGTTGCTCTGGAATCGTTGGTTCGATAACCTGTGGGAACTGCTCATGACCAAACCACTCAACGGAGTGTATATCCTCCTTGGAATGTTCCTCCTTGGATTCGTCCCAGTCCTGTTTTACGTGGGTAAGAAGGTCATCTCACCCGCGATCATCGTCGCTGTATTCCTGCTCCTTTCAGGATTCGGGTCGTGGCTGGCGGGCCCAGTTCGTCCACCATCTGCTGTGCCGACACCATTCGCTCTGTACATCCTACTCTGGGTCGGCGTCGTCGCTCTTGCAGGTTTCACAGGAAGACTGGAATATCGTCGTAAACACCGAGCTGCAGGCGCGTGATACTGGCCTTCTCGGGAACGGCACGCTGCCCAGCCGATAGCGCTCCCCAACGGTCTATGTTTGGTTCTTTGACGGAAGAGTGGCACCGATATCTAGTGGGTTGCTTAAACCGGCGGCCTTGAGGAGTCAGCCTGGATGACCCGAAGGAATATAGTCCTACGAGTGGAATCTTTGGTATATGAACGCCCTGAAAAACCTCCACAAAGCAGGCAAACCCCCTCGAATCGGCTATCGTGGGCTCTCTGCAATCTTGGGAGTTGTAACGCTAGCAACATTCGGGACTGAACGGTTCCTGAATGAATCGGCTGGTCAATCACTTGGAGAACTACCCGCGTATGTGATGGGTGGTGTCCTCCTTGTCGTCGGGATGAGTGCCTTCTACGCGTCAGTAACCGGTCACGACATCAGAACGGCAATTCTCCTCTCGTTAGGGCCGGTTGCCGGACTCTTCGTATATTTAATCGGGTATCACCTCGTCTTGCCTCCGAGTACTGACTCTCCGACATGGCTCATATTTCTCGCTTTTACCGGGGGGCTCCTTGCGATTGGGACTGTCGCACACCTTTGTGGTCGTTTAGTCAAACGAGTATTCTAAACCTGTTTGGAGCGTCCTCCTTCCGTACGCCGGCAAGATTCATCGTCGTCAGCGACATAACATGGCCCCTCCGAAGTTGGTCTAAAGGGAGATCATGTATATCTCCCAATCAGCCAGTCGTACTAGTCTGCGAGAATTTACGACCACGGAGCCAGTATTCTACCGACGCTAGAATCCCATAGGCAACGAGATAAAATGGTGCCCACACAAACACAAAGAGGAACCCGGGCGAATCCCCTTGTCCACTTCCAATTGGTGGGATATACACGAGTATATGCCAGAAAACGAGGATACCTACCAATAGTGCCCCCGGGCTACGGATTTCATATCGAAGCCAGAGAAAAACGGGAATCCCTATTGTTACCAACCCAAACGCCATAGATAGCGCAAGTGCGTCCCAAAGCGTTCCTGAGATTGAAACATTCGAGGTTGGAAGGAGGCTATACGCGAACACACCGAGTGAATAGAGGACGGTGACTGCGATACTGATAGCGAGAGGACGCTTCCATGTTTCCGACACCGAGAACCACCGATGGAGGGCCGACATACGGCACTATAGTGCTTGACCTAACATTACTCTTTACCAGTAGGCCAACGTTTGATTCTTTGACGGATAAGTCGGAGTGAGATTTAGAACCCTATTACAGTAGTTGGCAGTACGGATTCTTTATCCAGAACGCTGGCTGAAACGACCGTTACCACAGGTTCTTCTAGAGAGACAAACAGTTGCTAGCGTCTGGTGCGGGTACCTCGAAAGCCCCCGGACGCTCGCCGGCCGCGACTCGCTGTGCGCCTCGTTCCTGCGGTGCTTGCGTCGTCGAGGTACGTCAAGCGTCCGGCCCCTTTCAGTCCCACCCGGGATCTATTGCTGGGTCAGCGATCTCAATCGGCTGGCTGGTGTGCGGCGAACGGCACGCCCCGCTCGCCGCGTTCCGCCCTCCGCGTCGCTCGCGACCGACCATTCCGGGCGTGCGGGCGCTCTCCGCACCGCCCGCGCCCGTTCCGGGCTAAAGTGAATCTGGTCTCGACGCCAGCATTAAGCGCGTTTTCGGTTGCGCCCCTCGCGGGCTTTCGCGTTCCAGCGCTTTGGGCCGTTCCGCGCGGCGAGTCACACCGCGTCTCGCCGTGCTCACGACCGTCGCTCTGGACACGGACCCGCAGTCCGGGCCGGACACGAGAAACGGCTTAAAGCTGGCCGCTCGCTCCGGGCGGGTCGGCGCGCGGTGCTGGTTGGATGGCTTCCCTATGGCGCGCTCTCGCTCGCGCCCCAAGGGGCGCTCGCGAAGGCGCGAGCGAGAGCGCGCAGACGAGTCTGTCGGTCGTTGTCGTCGAGGAAATCCGCGATGTAGGAGCATCGCGGTGTCGGGCGCGTGAGCGCCTTCAGGAACCAGTGAGTTCCAATGTCAAGTAAGAACGTCTCCAGTGAAGTAGTTTCGGTCGATGAACAGGCTTTCGAGAAACACGATGAAGCTGAGGTCGACGAGGATGGGTTCGAGGTCGTCGACGAGACCCCGGAGTTCCGAGCGACGGTCGACATGGAAGTACAGGCGAAAGTCGATTCCAACCACCCAGATGCGCGGGTCGAGGAGGGCCCGGATCACATGTTCGGGAAGACTCTCGAACAGGAGGAGCGTATCGAGGCCCGGGAAGCCGAGCTGGAGCACATCAGTGCCCAGGCGGAACTCGGTGGCCAGGACGGTCGGGCGGAGCGGACGCGGGAGGTCGTCGTCGAGCAGTGTGGCCGTGACGAGCCCGAACCGGTGGAGCGCACGGATCCCCGAGAGAAGCTAACGCAGGAAGAACTCGGAGCGGTGAACACGCAGGCGATGCGGATCAAAGAGGAAGTCGATGGCGGCTGGTCGAGGTCAGTCGTCGCGAAGCAGTTGGCCGAGAAGGTGCAGCGCGGCCAGGACGTGACGAAGGCGGTGCTGGAGACGTTGGAAGAGCAGAAGGCGGTCCCCGGTGCAATCGTGCCCATCGCGGATGTGCCAGATGTCCCAGTCGGTGAGGTGACAGTCCAAGGTGAAATTACCGAACTCTGGGCTCCAAGTGACAACTCGATTCAACAAGTCGGGCTCATCGAGGACGATAGCGGGCGCACGAAATTCACGGTCTGGGAGAAGAGCGGGAAAACAGTGGTTCGAGAGGGTCAGACGGTCAGGTTCAGAGCGGTCAAGAAGAACTGGTACCAGGGCCGGTGCAGTCTCGCTATCACGGGCTGGAGCAGGATCGAGTTCCCGGATCGCGGTCGGTGGTGGGAAGAATAGCCAGTTAGCGCAGCCTTCTTTTTTGTTGTGTGCCGGACCAGCCCAGACCCCGCCACCCCACCCTCCGCTCCCGGCCTCCCGCTGGTCGGCCGGCAGCCACGACCTGGCTCCTACCCTTGAGAGGAGCGCGGTGAGACAGCTGTCCGGGATTGAGAGAGGAGGTATTTGTGTGTACCCAGAGGGGCAGGGGGACACAGACAACGTGCCCTGAGCAACGATGTCCAAGGAACATACTCTCACAGCCCGCGAACGGCTTCGCATTCACCTCCGCGAAGCTCACCGGACGACCGGCTCACCGATCGTCGAAGCACAGTTAGCCGCCGCACTGGACGCCTGGGAAGACCTACCGCCGATGCACCTGCAGGAGGGGATCTCGGTCAGAGACTACGCAGGACACCTAACACCACCAGACACTGAATGGGCTCGACGGGTCGGGACACAGGAGATGCACAACGTCTCCGAACGCGCCCATAACGGTCCCGAGCGTTCCGGTGAGGACCAAGAGGGCAAGCAAGACCAAGAACGGCCACAGTTCGTCGGCCATCTCAGTCTCGAAGGTGGGAGTCTTCGACCCGGACCAGTTGGAGGGACGGGAACGGTGCGAAGGGAATTTCCTCCTCGACGAGGTCTTCGAGTGGGATTGCAGCTTCCCGGTCGCCCCATCTCGGGATGTGCTGTTCGAGCACATCGAGTGGAGTAACTACGATGATCTCGTCGTCATCCGGGTACTTCGGAGTCTTGTCGGCCAGCGTGTCCCCGTCCTCGAACTCCCACTCGTCGAGTTCGAGTCCAGGAATGTTTACGACAACCAAGGCGATCGGTTCGTCGGCCTCAGTATCGTGGACAATATCGCCGTAGATGAAATCCGGGTCTTCCTCCTCATCGTCCAGTTCAAGTTCCAAGGCCATATCGAGTGACCGTTGGAGTGGTTCCTCGCGTCCCGGAGGCTGCCATTGTTCTTCGTCGGTACGTCCGTCAGGTGGTCCGCCGCCTTTGCGTGGCATTAGTTGATCACCATGAATTCGTCAAGTGCTGTTTGCGAGCTGTGCAGGGCCTCGATCCTCCAGTTGATAGTCTCGGTCAACCGTTCGGGGTTGTGTTCCCCGTTTGGTTGCCTGCACTCGTCCAGGATCGACGTCTTCCCGGAGAACGCAACGACCTCGTCTGGGGCGTGGAGGAGGTGTTCGTGTGAGACCCGACCGTTGAGGTAGATCCGATCCGGGCCGAGCGTCTCGACCAGGGCCTCCAGGTCATCCCAGAGGTTGAACTTCGAGTTGTACTCGGTCCCGTCGAAGGCACACGACTTCGTGCCGAAGACCTCGAACAGCTCCCGGCAGTGCTCGTAGTGCCACGGTTCCCACCCCACGATGATGGGATAGAGTTCGACGTCGAGTTCGGCATCCTCAACCATACGGTAGAGCGCCTTCTGCCCCTCGACCGATCGCTCAATCTCGCTCAGGAGTTCGCGACGGTCCATATCGTCGCTGTCCATGACCCAGCGGTCGCCTGGGAAGTAGACGTCGACGATCCCGTCCAGTTCCTGTAGCCGCTCGAACTCGTCCTCAGGAGTACGACCGACCAGGAACTCGTTCTGCTCCATCGAGTTGATGATGAGCATCTGGTCGGGATGCATGAACGCCTCTCGTGGTTGGTTTACGAACCAAGTCGACCGGCGGAACGGTGCTTGGAGGGCCGGGAACTCCTCGACGTTGTAGCCGAAAAGGCGTCTATCGGTGGAAGCCCCAGGTTTGGTCTTCGGTACGAACTCGTGCGGGAATCGGTCGCCGGGCATGTCGGATCTCTCAGGCGCGGTTGTGTCTCGGTGGCGCCTGTCGTGACACTACTCACCGCACAGGGATAAGTCTTGTTCGCTTTTATTCGCACGACCTCTATTTCTTAGTCTTTCCAAAACACATACTGTCCAGCAGGAACATAACTTGTCCCACATACGAAGCGTATAACGAAGGTCTTTAGCCTAAACCGCAGACAGAGGGAACTATGACCGAACGAGTCCATATTATCCCAGTTGGATTCGACTTCGAGCGTCTCATCTACCCAATTTCGCAGGGACAGATGGAGGCCGACCGAGTCGTGCTCATCACGCACGAAGGCGATCCAGACGATGAGGCAACGAGTAAGGCCGCGCAACTCGCATCGAATATGACTCGCCGATTGGAAGATTCGTTCAAACTGATTGACGTCGAGGTCCAGCGCGAATCCATCGAAATCGAGGGTATGTTTGACTATGAGACTCTCTATCCGATGGCCTACGACTACATCCTCGACGAACTGAAGGCTGATAACGAGGTTTTCGTCAACATCTCTTCGATGCCTCGCACAGTCGCCTTCGCCTTCGCCACTGCGGCCGACTCGATAATCGCCGAGTTCCAGGAGGATATGGATGAGATTCGAGACCGGCTCCACACCTACTACGTCTCGCCGGAGGAATATCTCGTGCACCGGATGATGGAGGTTCTGGAGAACGCCGCGGACACGCTCGATGATCTGAAGCAGTACGAGGATCTGACCGTGCACAGCCAGTACGAGGAGATCGTGCAGCTTCTCGACCGAATCAACGAAAGCGGTGTGACGGAGGGTGCCCGAGACCTCGACGGGCAGATGTACGTCGAGTTCCCGTCGTCGCCTGGCAGTGACGTTGAGGATTTCGAGAAGACCATTCTGAACTTCCTCTTTGGGAAGGATCCGATTGCGTCGACGTCGGCGCTCGCCGAACAGCTGGCTGAAGAAGAGGGTGAGGAGTACGACGAGTCGTTCCGCAGCCGCGTCCAGTACAACGTCTCGAAACTCGACGAAAAGGGGTATGTGGACCGCGAGAAGGTCGGAAATAGTCTCGAAACGCAGCTCTCGACGATGGGGCGGATGTGGGTAGAAACTCACCGGGGATGAACTGGATCCTCGCATAATGGACACTCCGCGTAGACCGCTCGGTGGTCGTCCTTCTCGTACTCGATGAGGAGCATACCTGCGGGTATCCCGGTGTCGCAAGCCGGACAGGTTCCGAGGATCGATTGTTCCGACGACATGGGGGATGGAGCGCTGGAGCGTGTGACACTGTATTCCAGGCTCCAAGTGTAATAACGGAGTATACGTTCAAAAGTTCGATCCAAGCGAAGTGAAAGTGGAACCCGGAACAAGACCTATGCTGGAACAGTCTGATTATCCGACAGTGTTCGACGACCTCCATCAGACCATCAACAAGATCCGAGGTGACTTCTCCGGTAACAAGGACACCTCTATCGCTGTGGGTCGGGAGGCCGTTCTAGAGAACCTCGAATGGATCTACAGTGGCGTGTGCCTGCTACTCCTCTTTGGCGTGCTGAAGTTCAAGGACGCCGTCCTGCTCGCCGTCTACGGTGGTACACCATTCGTTCTCGACTCAGGCCTCTTCCTGCAATCCGTCCCGTTGCTCAGTCGTGTGCTGCCGCGTGTGACGATGTTGATAGAGCTCGGGATGGAGTTCGGAGCTGTAACCGTCGGTATCTCCCTTGGCGCCGTCTACGGCATCTACAGACTCATTGGCGCGGTGAGGATGGGCGTGCCGTACTACGCAGCACTGAAGCGGGACGATTAGTCCTGCCCCATCATATCCTATGAGAAAGGACTCGATCTGGAGTACAGGAGGTCTAGTGACATTTCGTCGTAGCCCCAGTCGCGGACCTTGTTCCACTTCTTGCCGTTCTTACGGCAGGCATCGAAGTTCCCCCGACTCCCTGTGTAGGCACTTCAGTCCAGCATAGAGTCTATTGTCCCCTCAATGGGTGAGGGGCTCGCCGTACTGGCGGGTTCCCTGAACACGGTGAGAACCATGGCAATCAGAGACATCTACGAAACTGACTTCGACGAGGACGTCCAGACGGAGTCGAACCCTAACCAGTGTCCCGAGTGCGACGGGCGGGTCACTACCAACGCAGTCGAAACCATCTGCGAGGAGTGTGGGCTCGTCATCGACGAGCAGCGGATCGACCACGGGCCAGAGTGGCGAGGGTTCGACGAAGACGAACGGGAGCGCACGGGCGCTCCGTTGACGGCGGCACGACACGATCGAGGGTTGTCGACGGAGATCGGCCGCGGGACCGATGCGAACGGGAACGAACTCTCAGGACAGAAGCGACGGCGGCTCGCTCGGATGCGGCGTGAACAGACCCGTGGAAGGTTTCAGTCGAAAGCCGAACGCAACCTTGCACACGGGCTTAGTGAAGTCCGCCGGATCAGTAGTGCGCTCGAACTATCCGAGACGATCCGTGACCAGGCCTGCCAGCTATTCCGCAGCGCTCAGAACGAGGACCTCCTGCAGGGCCGGTCGATCGAGGCGATGGCCGCCGCGAGTGTCTACGGCGCGTGTCGGTGTAATGGGCGGCCGCGAACGCTCGACGACATCACCGAGTCGGCGCGCGTCGAGCAATCGCGGGTGACGAACGCATACACGACGCTGAATACGGAACTTGGCCTGCCAGCCCAACCCGTGACGCCGAGTGCGTTCGTTCCGCGGTTGGCCTCGGAGCTCGACGTCTCCGATCAGATCCGGCAGCGGGCTCGGCAGTTGGCGGAAGCATCCGAATCGACCGGAGCAATCACGGGGGTTCGGCCATCCGGATTCGCCGCAGCCTGTCTGTACAAGGCCGGACGCGAACAGGGGCGGTGGCTCACCCAGTCGGAAATCGCTGACGTTGCGAACGTCTCGGTGGTCACCGTGCGAACCCACCGCGACGCGCTGGACGAACTGGCTGTGTAGAGCCCACACTGCTGATTTTCGGTTGTATGTCTGTAGGCTGATTGATGTGAGAGCCATTGTTTAAACCCGAAGACGAAGCATGATACGGCCAGACTACGCTATGACTGACCGGTACGCTGACTACAAAGCCCTCCGACCGCTCGGCGAAGCGACCCACGTTCCCGACGACCAACTCGCCAGTAGTAGTGGTGAGCCCCGGCGGCAACGCTCTGGTGGCGTCGACGCGGACTATCCAGACGGCCCGACAGCAGATGAGAGCGAGTGCGCTTCCTGTGGAGCGTCAATTCCCGCTGGCCAGTCGAAGTGCCGGTTCTGTCTCACGAACCATCTCGAAGCAGCCGACGAGCAGGGCACGTCGAATGCCGAACGGACACTCCTCCACGTCGTCCAGGTACTCGTCGAGGCGTCGACGTTCTACGCTGCCATCGCGAAGGGTGCCGCTGCGGCCACGCTCCTCGCGAAGGCAGATGGTGACCCAGGAGTCGATGACTGCCAGTTGATCTACGATCTCGACGAGGAGCCGGCTCCACAGCTTGCCGACCAATGGCCCTCGCTCCCCTCGGCGACACGGGTCACATCTGAATGTGGTGAGCAGTTACTCGCGGCCGCAAGTGAGCGGACATCATGGACAGAGTCGATTTCGTCACGTCATAACGACGAGCACGCGACGTTTCTCTACGACGAAACCGGGAGCGGGATTCGCGCCAAAGAGAGCCTCACAAGCCGTCGTGAGGACGCAGACGACGACCTCTGGCTGGTGCCAGCGATTGCGCTCTAGCGATCCGACGCAGAGACCAGTAACGAATACTCACGACACGAGCGAGCGAACAGAACCCATCTCGAGTGCCGGGAGTGCGGTCGGGAGACCGAACATCGGTTTCGTGAGTTTGAAGCCGTGCCCAACAACGACTGGACCGGCCAGCCACTGTGGGGCTGTCAGCGGTGCGGGACGCCCCGCTACGGGCCCGAACCCGAAGCCAGTCAGTAAAGACGGCGTCAAATTAACCAACAACTCTGGTCTCACCTCGGTTTTGTTGGTTAACAGAAGCCAGCTTGCGACCACCTTCGGGCTACCCTGCTGACTGCCCGCCGGTGTTTTTCGACCCCGAGAATCGGCGAAGGCGCACATATGGAGCCACGAGACACACCCGGCTACAGGCTGCACCGCGCGCTCAACAATCTCACCAGTATCGACGGCGAGCAATTAGAGCCGGGCGACCGAGAGCGGCTCAGCACAGCAGTGACGCTCCTCGAGCAGATGGGTCTCCTTAGTCGACCGGATGCGACAGAGGACGGCGACGTCCGAGGTGAGTCCTGACAACACCAGGTGTCGGCAACGCGGCGTCCTGTGGCCGCCACAGCCTGAGCAGTTGTTTACCCCCTGAAGGGGTGCGGGGGCGCGAGAACGCTCCCGAGGACAACCCATGGCAACACTCCAAGCTGCGACGACATCAACCGGCGCGATTGTATCGGATCCACAGGCAGTCCGAGAACTCTGTGAGAACCACTGCTTCGGGACCCTCAACTGGGAGGTGGACGACGACGGCGAGCTCGTTATCTGGGGCTACGACAGCTTCGAAGTGTACGAGACGAGAGAGAACGGTCTTCCTGACTACGACGGTGGGATCGTCACCCACGAGTTCCTCCGGTCGCTCGCGGAGTATCTCGAACCGGACGAAGAATTCGACATCCAGACAGCCGGATTTACCAAGTGCCGGTTTCCCGTGCTGGCGAAACGGTACGTCATCCGCAACGGTGAGGTGCTGTACGCGGACCTCAGTTCCCCCGAGCCGATCGACGAGTAGCGTTGTTCGTCCCCCAGGAGGGGTGCGGGGCGATCCAGTCGTCGTCGCCCTGCGAGGTGATTGTTCAATGGGCCACCGCGCACTTGTTGCGTACGAACGAACCGACGGACAGTACACGCTCCACTACTCTCATTGGGGTGCTGCAGACCTGAAACTGAAGCACCGCATCACAGCCGAAACCCCGTTCGGTGGCGAGGATACCAATTCCACGTGGGCGAAACAGCTACTGGCGGAACTGGTCGATGGCCTCGAGGCAGATGCCGTCGAGGGCTACCTCGCCGGCGAGGATCGACCGTCGACGGTCGTCGAGCCGAAGCCCCGCGCCACCGGGCTCACACTCGACGAGATCGTCGCAGACCATCTCGACTTTCTCCACCACGAGGCGTTCGTCGTGGCGTCGACGACGTTCGAGGTGACCGTCTATCGGACGCTGTGGTTCGGGCTGCAGTACGATTCGGAGACAGTCGAACAGGGAGAGACGGTCGGGAACGGCGCGCTCGCGACGGTGCGCTGGTACGACGGCGAGCCGGTCGGGGATGGCCACCTGCAGGGACAGTTCGCGGCCCTCAAAGACGTCGTCGGCGACATGCTCGACAAAGGCGTCTTCACACCGTCGACGGCGAGGCAGTATCTGAAACGAAAGCTCGCTGAGCGGGTCGGAGACCGACAGGAGCTGCTCATCCCGACCGGTGAGCCACCGTTCAACAGCGGGACCTTCAGCCCCGCGTAGGTCGACCTAGTCCGTTGACGTCCAAAACGAATTCTAGTGACTTGCCGAATGAACAGACGCGACCAGTACTAATCGAGATTATCGAACTATGGTCACGGGAACTGGCGACCGTCGGAAGATCCGTTCTGCCACGTTGCCGACGAAGAGTCGCTCTGCTAATGTTCCCCCGTGACTCCCGATGACAACAGTATCAAAGTTCTCTGCTCGCTTGATGATCGCTTTCGCTGGGTGTCCCCACGTGACATCCGTCAAAATCTCTGTATCGTACTCTCCCGCAATGTCGCGGGCACGCTGGAGAACTTCCGATGCATGTTCTTCGGCAGCCTGCTCAATGTCGTTCTCTAATGCGAGACTCACTGCTTTTCCCATCATCGGGGACGGTTCGCCCACGACGTGTAAGACGGTGATTTCTGCGTCTGAATGCGCTTCAAGCGCGTATTTGAGGGCTCTTTCAGCCATTTCTGAGTCGTCCATCGGCACGAGAACACGCGAAATCATTGACTCTCAGTACGCGGGAAGCACTCATAACGGCTCTGCCGCCTGCCAGGTCCGGAACGAGGCTCAGATTCGACGTGCCTGTCAGTAGTTGCTACGGATGGTGCTCCGAGGAAGAGCCGTAGCAACTGCGTGTTTGCCACCTCACTCTGAAGGACCTGCTTGACTGTTACTGCGTGAAGCAACTGTGAACCAAACACTCCGAGTCCGATGAGAAGACCGGACACGAACCACGACGTATACGCGATGAAGAGGCTACTTACCAGTCCTAACCCGAGGAGTGTACTCGCCGCTGTATAGAACCGAATAGCACCGTCCACAGTCCGTCCCCGTCGCCGGAGTGACCACCAGAGGACTCCACTAATTCCGAACCCCAAAATCACGGATGCCAGAATCGACGTTTCTATAGGCTTCATACTACCGTATTCGGAAGTCTCGGACAAAGCTGTTTCTCTGGATAACTACTTCATAACTTATGCCTGTGTTCAGGAATAGGTCGAAAGTACGTTTGCCGAGGTTTTATTACGAGCTGGCTCACTACTCTGTACGTGGAGGTGCAATGATGACGAATGTCGAACCATCGGACAGGACCGAATCAGCCTTTGAAGGACGTGCTGACCTGTTTGGCAGTCCCTCACGGTACGACCTCGTTCTCACAGGAATACCTGTCACCTTCCTGTTCACCTACCTCATCGCCACGCAATTCTTCGGTACCACAGGCTCTGCAATTGCCACCGGTGCCCTCGTGAGCGGTGTTCTCGTCGCCGACGGCCTCTTCAGACGCCCGCCAATCCCTTAGCTAGTCTGGAAGTCCGTCACGCGGTCGAATCGCCCTCATAGAAACCCGTACCTGCAACTATGAACGCCACATACCTACCTCGACACATCGCCGCATCGCCGACGAATCAGTCAGATCGACAGAGAGGTGATCGGCAATGATCGGTGCACTGCTTGGTCTCGGCCTCGTCGTGGCGGTGTTCGCTGGGATCAACACCGGCGGCTCCGCGATTGGCGAATCCTTCGGCCCCTCCGTCGGCAGCGACGTCCTTACCGTGCGGACTGCCGCTGTCCTGATGTCGGTCAGCGTCGTCTTCGGCGGCTGGTTCGTCGGCCGGCACGTCATCGAAACCCTCGGACACGGCTTCGTCCCCTCTCAATACTTCACCTTACCCGCTGCAATCGGCGTCCTCCTGTTCACCGGGTTCGGTATCTTACTTGGAAACCTCCGTGAAGTCTCCGTAAGCACGAGCGAGACCGCAGTCGGAGCCGTCGCTGGCCTCGGCGCAGCGCTGGGCGTGCTCAACTGGGAGACAGTCGGCGTCGTCGTTTCATGGTGGGTCGTCTCGCCCATCGTCGCCTTCTGGATCTCCGGAGTCGTCGGGCGCTACTTCTATGACCGAATCGAATCAACTCTCGACCTCTCAAGCGACTCACGTTCGACTATCGGGAAGATCCTCGTCATCGCCATCGCCTGTTACATGGGGTTCTCAGCGGGAGCATCGAACGTTGCCAACGCTGTTGCCCCACTCGTCGGAGCCGGCGTCATGCCGTCGATGGCCATGCTGAGTTCGATGGACGTGGCCGTGCTCCTCGGCGCAGGGGCCATGGCTATCGGATCGTTCTACATCGGCCCGCGTACGATGACCACCGTCGGCAACGACCTGACCAACCTCACACTGGAAGGCGCACTCATCGTCGAGATCATCGCCGCGACCATCATCACGGGACTGAGCTGGGCCGGTATTCCGGCGAGTCTCGCCATCACGGCCATCACGTGCGTCATCGGACTCGGCTGGGGACGAGCCACACGCCACGTGCCTGTCGAGGCAGCAGCCGGCCTCGAAGGCTTGAGCGAAGACGAAGAGGCACGCGTCGAAGCTGACAGCCCCCACCTGTTCGATCCGGATACGACTCGGCACGTCGTGACCACCTGGATGCTCTCGCCCACGGTCGCGTTCGTCCTCGCGTTCGTTGTTTTCAAGGTCGCGGCGTTTGTCGGCTTCTTCCAGGTGTAACATGGCGGGTCTACTCTCTCCCGGCGAGGCGCTCCTGCCGCTTGCGACACAAGCGGGGTCTGTTTCCGGCGTGACGACTGAGATGCTCGTCGTCTTTCTCGTGATTCTTGGAGCCATCGTCCTGTTCATCACTGAATGGTTACCCATCGACGTGACTGCCATCGCCATCATGGTCACGCTCATCGTCCTCGAACCGTGGACGCAAATCACCCCTGCGGAGGGTATCTCTGGATTCTCCAGTTCGGCGACGATTACCGTTCTGGCGATGCTCATCCTGAGCGCAGGAATCAGTCAGACTGGTGTCGTCCAGATCATCGGCCGGAAAATCTCGGGGTTTGCAGGGGAAAGCCTCAACAAACAGCTCCTCGCCACGATCGGCGTGACCGGCCCGGTATCCGGATTCATCAACAACACGCCGGTCGTCGCCATCCTCGTGCCGGTCATCTCCGACGTGGCACACAAAGGCAAAACGTCCCCATCAAAACTTCTCATACCCCTCTCCTACGCCTCGCAGTTCGGAGGAATGCTCACGCTCATCGGCACCTCGACGAACATTCTCGCCAGCGACACGGCAGCCCGTCTCTCGGGTGAGTACCCCGCGCTTCACGCGTTCGATTTCTTCGAATTCACTATCCTCGGCGTCATCGTCCTCATCACCGGCTCGGCCTATCTCCTCACTATCGGGCACCGACTGCTGCCCGAACGTGTGCCAGTCGAAGAGGATTACGTCGAAGAATACGATATCGCGGACTATCTCGCAGAAGTGGTGGTCCGCGAGGGATCACCAATCGTCGGGCAAACCGTCGAAACAGCCATCGAGGAGGCTGAGACGGACGCCGACATTCTTCAACTCATCCGTGATGGTGAACGGTTCACTGAACCACTGGCCCGCAAACAAATCCACGCCGGCGACACCCTGCTCATTCGAGCGAGCAGGGACACGCTCGAGCAACTCGCTGTGGCCGACGACCTCGCCATCGCTGGGTCGGTTGATACGGACGAAGAACTCGACCCAGAGGCAAGTGACGACCAGTCCATCGTCGAGGTCGTCATCCCGTCGCGCTCGTTCCTCGTCGGGGAGACGCTGACGAGTTCGACCTTCCGACAGCGCTACGACGGCAACGTGCTCGCGCTCCGGAGTCGCGGTGAAGTCATCCGTGACCGCATGAACGAGATCACGATCCGGGCGGGTGACACACTCCTCGTGCAGGCCGAGTCCGACAGTATCGACCGGCTAGCGCAGAACCGCGACTTCGTTCTCGGACACGAGGCCGAGGACCCGGACTATCGAACGGACAAGATTCCACACGCAATCGCCATCATGTTCGGTGTCGTCGGACTCGTGGCAATCCCGTGGCCGTTCCTTGGCAACGCACTTGCGTCGCTGACCGGCATCGAACAACTCACCATGCTCGCAGGCCTCCAGCAGCCGATTCTCGTCACCGCACTCGCTGGCGTCGTCGCCATGGTCGTCGCAGGAGTGCTGAAGCCGAACGAGCTGTACGATTCGGTTGATTGGGACGTCATCTTCCTCCTGGCGGGCGTCATCCCGCTGGGGATCGCGCTCGAACAGACTGGGGCAGCGATGCTGCTCGGGAATTTGGTCGCCACTGCCGCGGACTTCCTTCCTGTACTCCTCGTCCTGTGGCTGTTCTACATCGCCACCGGGCTCATCACGGAGGTCATCAGCAACAACGCCAGCGTGGTGTTGATGATCCCCGTCGCAGCGGCTGCCGCTACAGCAATCAACGCGAATCCGTTCGCGTTCGTGCTCGCGGTGACGTTCGCCGCTTCGACGGCATTCCTCGGGCCGGTCGGGTACCAGACCAACCTGTTCGTGTACGGTCCTGGCGGGTACAAGTTCACTGACTACGCTCGCGTGGGTGCGCCGCTCCAGCTGATTCTCTCGACGGTTACGGTGCTCGGAATTGCCTTGTTCTGGGGGATCTAACCGAGTACTATGTTCGACCGCATACTGCTCCCCGTGGATGGAAGTGCAGCGAGTGAGCGGGCACGCGAGTACGCACTTCTCCTTGCAGAAACATACGGCGGGGAGATTCACGCACTCGCTGTCCTCGACTCCAGTGACGTACCTGAAGACGGTGACGATGCGTCGATCGACGATCTGCTCGAGATAGACGTTCGGCCGACAGCGAACGAGGCGATTTCGTCGGTCATTGAAGCAGGTGAACGAGCAGACGTCTCTGTCATCGACTCCATTAGGAGCGGAGCCCCTGTGGAAGAGATTCTTACGTATGTCACCGAGAACGGGATCGACTTGGTCGTTCTCGGGACGCACACGCCGGGACGTCTCGCACGATTCCTGCGGGACTCTATCGTGGAACAGATCACCCAACAGTCACCGGCCCCAGTATTTTCGGTTTGGGAAGCTGAGGACCCGGAGCCAGTGGATCTCCAGCAGATTCTGTTGGCAACAGACGGCAGCGAGAGTGCCCTCCGGGCCAGTGAGTTCGCGTTCGACATTGCCACAGCATTTGACGCGTCCGTCCGTGGGCTCTACGTCGTGGAGAGTCGCTTCGGAAGCTCAGGATCACTCCACACGTTGCTGTCGAAGGAAGGTGAGCGGGTTCTGAAGGAACTGCAGGCGAGTGGTGCTCAAGCAGGAATCCACGTCACTCCGATGACCCGGGAAGGGAAGCCAGCCGATGAAATCTTGGCGGCCGCAGCCGACTGCAACGCCGACCTCATTGTCATCGGAACACAGGGAAAGACAGGGCTGGATCGGTTGGTCATGGGCAGCGTGGCAGCCACCGTTGTCCGTCGCTCTGAACAGCCTGTGTTGACAGTGCGGAAGTCCTTGGAGGATTGGTCCACGGAGTGAAACGGGCGTTTAAGGCCACCCGATCCCTCGAGCGTCACCGCACCTACCACGCCTCCTACGATTCAGATGCGTACACCGTCGACTTCGAAGCGGACTACGAGTCCGGGGATCCGACCATCACCGTCGACCGAGCAGACGAATCCTGAGAGCCGACCGCCAGCGCGAGTTTTTTGAACGCCGGCGATGGGTGCCGGCGCATCACGTAGCGAGGCAGGGTGCAGTCGCGTGCGTCGGCAGACGAAGGTGAAACCCGATGCACATGGTCATTTACACGCTCGTAGAGGCATCGACACGAGACGACGCACTCGCCACCGGAAAGACGGTGTTTGATAAACTCGTCGGCGCCGTACCACACGCCGGCGCTGTCTTCGATTACTATGTGACGTTCGACGTAGACGAGACGACAGTCGCTGGAACCGCCCGCTGGGGTGAACTCCCAGTTGCAGCCACTGTGGAATCCGACGACGGACAAGCGCTCCTCGAACGCGGCTGGACCGCGACCAAAGACGAGTTCCAGCGGAATCTCGACCGCGTGAAAGAGGGGCTCGACGAGCTCAGCGACGAGGAGATAATGCGCGACGAAAACCTCGCCCGGCACGCCTTCCACCAGGTCGGCGCGTACGACGGGCCATCTGTCTTCCTGTACGACGAACATGGAAGCGGTATCCGGCATCGAGGACAGCTTGATCGGATTCTCGACGAGAGTGACGATCTCTGGATCGTGCCGGCCGACGTCCACTTCTGAGAAGAGTCATCCATGCCACGAATCACTAACTGGACGCGAGAGAGCCGAACGCCGAGCCTGACGTATCGAAACACAGAGACTGGAGCCCGCGCAGTGCTCCACCGAGCGCCGAACTCCTACGTGTACAAGTGGCGGGCCGCGATCCTCGTCGACGGCTACCCAGTGTGGTCGCGTGGGTTCGAGACGAAAGACGCCAAAGCCCTTCGCGATGAACTCCGAAACCGTTCGAATCCCAAATTGATCTGTCCCGACTGCCTGAACGACGACGTCATCGTCGGCCAGAAAGCAGCTGACGGGGCGAAGGTACAACGGTGGTTCGACTGCCGAGACTGCGGCTATGAAAGCCGCTCGGAGATCGTCTATGGTGCTGAACGGTGACTATTCTGAGTACGTGCTGAATCCAACGGTGGTCATCATAGTGAGAAAATGCATCGGTGCTGCGTCGATGTTTGTTAACCAACGGCTGATCGATCTCGGTCGGCGTCGTTGGTTAAGCTAAGGGCAGGGCCGCTGGTCGCTGCCCTCGGAACGACGAGCGATACGAGAGACATCCATGAGCGACAATCCAGATATCACGATCGAACGACAAGCAACGTTCACAGAAACAGGCGACCTCGAAACGGAATCCGTCGCCGTCGAGACCTCGCTCGACGATTTCGGGGCAGACGTCGATCATCGCGAGCGAGAGAGTCGGCTTGATCGTCCCGAAGCAAGCGAGTTCGGTATCGACGATCGACCAGAAGTAACGCGGGCCGATGGAGGCGAACAAGAACCACTGTTCGTCGACGCCAACGACGACCAGCGAACGCTCTCCGGCGAGCAGGCTACCGGGCAGTGTCTCTTCGAAGACGGCGGTGCGAACGACGATTCCTGATGAACTGAAGCGTAGCGAGCATCGGTTCCCACGCGTGAAACAGGCGAGAACGTTTATCGCCCCCTGTCGGGTGCGGGGGCGTTCAATGGGCCTCCCGTGAGTAGACGATGTCTGAATCAATACACCCGCTCAGAGGCATCCCTGAGTCGCGTGCAGCCGCCCGTACAGTCCACGAGGAGTCACCCGTCACCTACGTCGGTATCCGCCAGCACGGCACGCCCGTCGTAGTCAGAGAACAAGAAGAGACGCGACTAACGCCTGATCGGAGTTTAGAGGTAGTGAACCACAGTCCGACGGGCTTCGAGTGGGGCTATGCAGGGAGTGGGCCTGCCCAGCTTGCGCTGGCACTGTTGCTCGATTACTACGACGACGAGGCCACCGCCCGGCGGTATTACATGCAGTTCAAAGCCGAGGTCGTGAGCACGCTGGGATGTGACGGCGCCGACGGTCGCTGGGAGCTGACCGGCGAGACAATCGAGAACGCAATCACGGAGATCCAGGAGGAATACCACGATGGCTGAATCCGAGTCGGCGACGAGTAGTTCTGATGGTCGTCCCGCCCTCGTGCGATACGTCGGTGTGGCGCTCCGGGGCTGGCCGCCGCTATTCTCCGTCGAGGATATCGGCACGGGCGCGACCGTCACCTACGTCGGCGTCCGGCTGGACGTGATCTCCGGGGAATACTATCCGTTCTCGGCGCTGCGCAAGCGCCTCGTCGAACACGACATCGTCGCCGAAATCGTCGGCCTCGATACGACCCGCGAGAACGACCATCCGCGGCTCATCCTCGAAGTGTCGCAAGAGGGGACGGTTATCGACGAGGAGCAGCTACGTCATCGTGAGAAAGGCGACCGCGTGTAGCGATCAGTTTTTCACCCTCTTAGGGGTGCGAGGGCGAGAAGACTCGTCCTCGGTGCAACACATGGCCGAGACAGAATCACAATCTGACGACCGTGCCGAACCGCCGACGAGTGATAATCCTGGCGAGCGCGCTGAATACATCGAACGAAGCGATGTCGGTGTGTCGCTCACCGTGAAGCTCAAGCGGGGAACCGGTACCCGAGATCAGGACGAGGTGATCGCGAAGGCGAAAGGCAAGACCCTCGCCGATGCGCGCGAGGACATGGAGACACTCCGAGAGTATATCCACGAACTGGCAGCAGACTGCCGGGCGATTCAGCCCGAACAGGACGACGAGTAAACAGATCGGGCAAGCCAACGATCAGCAGTAGCTCTGCGATGCGTCACTCATCGCAGCGACACTCATAGGACTGCTGACTGAAATCCTTCACGTGGTCGTGGATCGTCACGGCGAGACTGAACATCATCTCCGCTTGCTCTGTGGTCGCCACCGTATCACGATAATATGCTGCCGATCGATTATCGGTGTAGAGCGTTTTGAGACGGCGAGCGGTCTGCTCGGAGAAGACACTGAGCGCTGCGGCGCGGTCGTAGGCGCGCGTATGGTTCTGAAAGTTGTCGATCGAGTCGTTCGACGCCGACAAGGCGTAGAATTCAAGGGTCCGCTCGATGGCGGCGAACGACATCTCGATGACGCTCGTGTGGTAGCCATCGTGTTCACGGAGCGTCCGGCATGCGTCGAGGAGTCGGCACGCCTTTCGGAGCTGAATGATCGGCGGCTGGTTCGCCTCCGGATCGAGTGATTCCTCGTATTCGGGTGCGCCGGTCGTGTAGCCGCCGAACGCGTCCTCGGCTCGATCGAGCGCGTCGAGAACCACCGACGAGTCCTCAGGCATTACCCAACACCTCCTCCTTGAGATCTCGGAGCACCTCGCTCTCCTCGAGCGTGATAGCGTCGGTGAAGATGTCCTCCAGGCGGTCGGCATACCCATGCGCGGACTCGACTGTTTCAACCATCACCTGGAACTCGTATCGTTCACCGTCGAACCGTTCCTGTCCAAGTTCCGTCGCGATCTCGTTGGCTCGATGCTGCTCGCCGCGTGAATCCGCCACCAATACCCACAGATCAATATCGCTCTGCCTGTCCGCCTGTCCTCGGGCGATGCTTCCGAAGACGAGGATACCTCGGACGTCGTCCAGCTCAGTGTGGAGTCGATCGAGTGCCGTTCGGACGGGCTCGTGGAACTCCGGTTGTGGAATCCGGAGGACGGGATCGTCCGGCTTGCTCACACGGGTTCGATCGATTCCGACGGGACGACGGTTACCTTCGGACTCCGCGGTGACGAGGCCATTATCCTGGAGGACGTCGACGGCGCTCTTGATAGCGTACGTCGAGTGCTCCGTGAGCCGACTCAACTCCCGAATCGTGAACGTCTCGTACGGGTTGTCGAGGAGCAGGCGGAGGATATCGTTCGTGGCTTTATGCCGGAATAACTCCGGATTGGGTGCCGGGACTGGAAGCTGAACACTCGCCGAACGGTTCGATTTCGTGATCCCGTCATTTGGACCATTCTGTTTTTCCATACCTCACACGTTTGCTCTAACAACACACTATTTGAAGTACCTTACGTTGCGCCGGGCGATTCAACCGACACAATCGACGAGAAGGAAGATAATTGACCGGTATCGCGAATTCGCTCGTCTGACGGGAGATCGTTACCGCTCGGCGTGGTTACGAGGGAGCCACCAGACGAACCGTTTCCCAACATCTTTCTGGTGGAGTCGACCTTCCTGTTGGAGATGTTTGAGCCGGCGCCGTGCCGTCTGGAGATGGTAGTCAAAGTGCTCGGCGACTTCCTTCGTCGTAACCACCTCTTCGTCGCGAACGAATTCGAGAAGCTCCTCATCACTAAATCGTTTTTCGAATGGCCCACTGCGTTCTTCATCAGCCATGCTTCAAGCCGACATAGGATAGAACGGTCCTTATGCTGACATTATGGCTAAAACAAGACTATCTCTAACGTGCGTGTTGAAACGAGTACGTTGGAAGCTAGTCTTTTTGGACGGCGAGGCCTATATACCGCCAACGAAATAGCATGTGTTCAGACGACGACTGCGAAACGGAGGATTCGGGGGACGTCTATCACTTCACCACGGATAACTCCCGAGCGGCAGCGGTCATCGAGGCCATTGCCTATGTACGGGGAGTCGATCCACTCGAAATCCAGCCGCTAGCCGAGGTCATCGATCCAGATGCACTCAATGCCCTCTTCGATCAGACGGAGCACGGGACTGTCTCATTCGAGTTAGAGCAACTACTGGTGGATGTACACGCAACAGGAGAACTTGTAATTCGAGAAAATCACTGAAACCACGGCGAATCGTCGTGGTGACGAACTAGGTGAGGGGATACGCTGGATCTGTTTTTTGCGCCCTACACGGGTGCAGGGCGCGCGAGATGCGTCGACCGATGACGAGACTGACCGATTTGAGGTGACATTGAATGAAAGAGCCAGCTTGCCGGACCGTCTTCGCCGGCGTCGACGGTCGCACTGATGCACAGCTCCCCGAGTGGTACGCCACGAAGAAAGGGATCGACGACCCCGCATCGTTCGCGGAGGCGATTCGCAACCTGCCTCGAGCAGTCGAAACGACGGTCGCGTACCAGAATCCGTACACTAATGAGTGGGTCGAAACCGAGCGGTTCAACGCGGTCGTGGAGCCGTCGCGGCTCCGCAAGCACGCGATGGGCGACGCCGAGACAGATCCACTCTTCCACGTGCCGTCGGACTCATACACGATCCTCAATCCCGTCGACGTGTACGGACCACTCGAGGAAGTCCTCCGCGAGGAAGCGGTCGACGAGACACCGCTCGGGGAGGTGATGTTCGGCGAAATTCGCCAGTATCGCGCCGGCGGTGAGGTCCACATGGACGTGATGTTCGACGGTCTCGACGTCCGCCTGCCCGGACGGTCGGACCCGATCACGATGGGTGTGACCTCAGGGTACGACTTCTTCGGTGGGCACGCGGTCTACGTCGAGGGATTCGCCCAGGACGGGTTCTGTTCAAATACGATGCGCTCGCTCACGGATAAGGAGGTGATCAAGCACGTCGGCGACGTCAAGGACTTCCGGACGTGGTGGGAGCACATCCTCGCCCAAGTTGAACTCGTCGCGGACGACCTCTTCGAGTTCATCCGGGATGCCCAGGAGATCGAGATCGATTTCACTGTGATGCCGTTCATGGGTGAGGAATTCTACGAGCTGCTGGGCTTCCCGTCGTACCTCGCCGAACGAGCGGCCGGTGACGCTGAAGCGAACGCGGCCACCCCGTTTGAGATCGATATGTGGACGCTCCACTCCGGCGCTACGTACGCGCTCACCCACTTCTTCAAAGGGAAGGAGGGAGCATCGCTCGATCAGTACGTCCGCATCGCGAACGACATCCTGTTCAATCCAGAGGGCACGGTCGAGCGCGTCGAACAGGCCTACGAGCACCAGCTCGAGGCGGATGGTGACGCCGAGGAGACGCAGGCTGCGCTCGCCGGCGAACACGGGCTCGCCCAGATCGAGCGCGTCAGCGAGTCCCTCCAGTCGAAAGCAGAGCAATTCGATTCGCGTGAGGATGCGCTTCGTGAGCGGTTCCAGCAGGCGATGAGCTAAGACGCGTTTTTTCGCGCCGCCGAGGGGCAGAGGCGCATCTGAATGGCTGAGCCAGCGAACCCACCCGACGGGACCACTGAGTTCCCGCCCGAGAAACGACTTGAAGCCACCAATACCCGACTGATCGACGCAGGAATCACGACGATTCGCGATATGGAGACGCTTCGTGAGTGTGTCGCCTACGAGAATACCCACCAGAATCGAACCCTGATCCTCAAGCGACTCGCCCGAAAGGCGACGGAATTACGCGACGAGCAGCAGTCCTCGACGGGAGATACCGAGCGAGGGTGATTTTGTAGCGCCCGGGAGGGGCGCGGGCGCGATCGAACACGCGCTCCGAGGTGACTACAATGGGAGATGCAGACCAGACGACAGCGTACCGGCTGACGATCACCATCGACGGCGTCGATCTACCCGTTGATGAGGAAATGCGCCATGCACTCCTCGACGATCTTCGCGTAGCTGTCCGAGACCGATTCATGGAGCGCCACGGAGTCGAGGTCGACCGGGACGATATCACGGTCGGAACGGGCTATCGCTATGCACAGGTGCCGGCAGAATGCCCACTCTGCAGCGAGCGTCTCGATCTCCTGAGTGTCCATCTGAACAATGAGAACGGCGCGTACGCGAGTGCGATGTGTTCCGATGAGGACTGCGAATGGAGCGGCGACGCCGTCTATCGAATCGTCGACCTCGAGGGTAGCGAGAGCAATGCCGTCGAGAGCAGCGTCCTGACCGGCGATATCACGCCGAATTATTCTCCCTACTGATGAATTCGATGGAAGACACGCCCACGTTCACGCGTATCGAGCCGGTCTGCCCCCGTGACGACTGCGACTCTCAACTGGGAATCGGAAAACCCGTCTACGCTGGTGAGAATTCCGATATCGCCTACGCCGACGTCTGGTGCTCGAATGAGGAGTGTTCATTTACTGCCTGTGCGCAGTTTGCGCTCGTCGATCTACTCCACGGAGAGCCAGACCCACAGGCGAGTCTCGTCCACGCAGGACAGATCGAGCCACGCGAGGCACGATACCAACAATGAGTTAACCAACATCAGGAACGGTCGGCTGTGTTGTTGGTTAAGATCGACGTTCACTACTAGTTTATCTCGCCCCGAGAGCGGGCGCGGGGCGATCAACCCCGCGTCTTCTGGGTGATTCGAGATGGCGCTCTCAGCACGTCCGACCAGCAGCATCGCCGACGAAATTACGGCAGCCAGGAAAGCCGACCACGTAGCGTTCCTCCACCGCGTTCCCTTCGCGATTGACGCATTCCGACTCGGTTTTCTCACAGGCTTTCGCGAGGATTGCACCTACCAACAGCAACAATTCCCAGATCTGGAGCTGCCGGTCGGGATGCTCGACAACGACTTTCGCAATCCCGACCTCGATCGATACGTCGAGCGCTTCTTCGAGTACGAACCGCAGGTCGGCGTGATCGGTGACGCCTACGATGTCGACGAGGTCGACGAATACGTTGCCGCCGCACGCGAGATTCAGGGCAGTTATCCAGCGGCGGACCTCGTGATCGTCCCGAAGTGCCGTGCAGCGATTCACGCGATCCCCGATGATCTCATCGTCGGTTACTCGCGAGGGTACGCTGATCGACTCGCACACGAGTTCTCCGACCCAGTAGACTGGCGTGGACGTCGTATCCATATTCTCGGTGGGAGTCCACCCAAGCAACTCAACGTGATCGACCAGCTTACTCGCCCAACGCTGACGGGTGAGCCACCCGCCGATATCGTCGGCCTTGACTGGAACGGCCTGCATCGGGGAGCACAGTTCGGTGAGTTCTGGACGCCCGACGGCTGGGACGACAGCGGTCGCGACGCCGATCATGTGACGGTTCGCAAGACTGTGCGCCACAGCCTCAGCCGTCTCAAGGCGTTCTGGAAGTCCCAGGGCGTCTGGCCTGACTCGACACCACAAGACGACACCCTCGATATCGAGTACGAGGGGCCGTCACCGGGTGATCTCGATAGTGCTGCCTGTACCGAATGCGGGGCGAACGTATGGATGACCCGGCGCGGTCCCTTCGTCGCCGAGTACGGCACCGGCGCTCTCTGTGGGTACTGCAGCTACGACTGTTACTTCACCCACCGCCATCGAAATGACCTCGAAGAGCTCGCTGGCAAGGAGAGTGTCTACTTCCCACCTGCGTGACGCCACGAACGGTTTTTCGCGCCCTCCAGAGAGGGCGGGGGCTCCAGAGAGCCCTCCGAGTTGGTGATTTTCAATGAGTCAACAACAGCGTGCGAACGACGTCTCGATCGATGCGATTCCAGTCGATATTGCGAACACCCAATCAGGAGCGGTCGATCCCGCCGAGATACCTGAGGAGATCCAGTCGATCACTCGTGGACTTGCAAGCGAGCAGCCGCCGACAAATCCACTAGTAGTCCTGAAGGCGGCTCGCTGGTGGTACATCCACGGGAAGGGCGGAACCGATTCCGCGTTCAAGTGGGCTATCGAGTGGGCACGACATCTCGCGACCGACACGCCCAGCGATGTGGAGCTGTTCGACGAGTTCCTCGAGTACCTCGTCGCGGTCGGCCTCGCTGACGAGAAAGCAGCTCTCCGGTGACCGCCGGCGCGCATTTTTTTGCGCCCCGAAGGGTGCGGCGCGATCCGAACTGACGCAATCGCCGTAAACTCGATTTTCTGAAACCCATGGCTACGACCAACAACTCGTCGGTCTCGTTCGAGGAGACTGACGCCCGACGTGACGAGATGCACAGTACCATCGAAGCTTGGATCGACGAGCTCGTCGACGACGTCAACGACGCGAAGGCCAGCCAGGACTTCCAGGAATGGCTCGACGTCCAAAGCCGGTTCCACGACTACTCCCATCGAAACACGCTCCTCATCAATCTCCAGTGTCTCGAGGCGACGAAGGTCGCCGGCTACAACACCTGGCGGAATGAGTTCGACCGGCACGTCCAGGAGGGCGAGCAGGCCATCTGGATCTGGGCTCCGATCATCACCACGCAGTGCCCGGAATGCAAGAATTCGCCCAGCTACCACGAGCGAAGCAACTGTGAATACGACGAGACGCCGCCCGACGAGTGGTCGAAAGGGCTTGTCGGCTTCAAACCCACGTCTGTCTTCGACGTCTCCCAGACCGAGGGTGAGCCGCTTCCAGAGCTGGAGACTGAGGCGACTGGCGATGCCGACGACCTCGTGCCCGCACTCGAGGATGCAGCCGCTGATATCGGCGTGACAGTTCGGATCGTCGACGCTGACGAGTGGGAGCATGGCGACGCAAAGGGCGTCTGCAAATACCAGAATCAACGTGATCTCCAACCAGTCGTTGAGGCGAAAGCCCGCAGGAATCAAGCCGATCTCGCAGCGACGCTTATTCATGAGTTTGCTCACGCAACCCTCCACTCAGACGTCACGGACGAGACCGAGCGATCGAAACGCGAGGTTGAGGCCGAAGCAGTCGCGTACATCGTCGGGCGGTATTTCGAGTTGGATACGAGCGGGTCCGCGTTCTACCTGGCCGCGTGGCAGGACGATGACGCAGACGCGATTCAAGAGCGGCTTGGTCGAATCGGGTCGACTGCTGAGGAGCTCATCGGGAAGGTTGTCGAAGACTGAATCATCGTTCATTCAATCTTAACCAACAGTCGGATGTAATCCGCTCTATTTGTTGGTTAAGTTTATCAGCGCCCGCCGAGGGGCGGAGGCGCATTCCCGTCTCCACCGAACCATGATTGACCAGTATCTGACCGCCGTCCTCGAGGAGGCGGAACGAGTTGCAGAACATCACGACCAAGTCGCCCGGTCGACAGACCATCCTGCACACGAGTATCTTCGGTACGCCATCCTCCGGGTACTCGAAGGCGAGCCTGATGCGACAGCAGAAAACGTGCCGCCGATCGACGGCCTGACTGTCGGCTACGGGACGGACGAAGCAATGTTCGACAGCTGGGGTTCCAGCGAAGAGTGGTGGGAGACAGTCCCGCCGCAGGACGCGTGTACCCGCTTTCGGGTGTTCTTCCCGGACGACCAGCAGACCGTACCACGGGTCATCGTCGACGTGATGGCGGCTCTCGGTGCCTGGCGAGTCTGGACTGGGAGCGCTGCCGCGTGCGGGTCCTACGACCATCGCGAGCGCCACGAAGTCCACTACCTTTGGCCGGAAGGCCATCCAGTCGAGGAGCTTCTCCACGAGCGCCTCGCTAGCCCTGAGGAAGCCGTCGCCCCGGACGGTGGACGAACCGGCGACGTCCGCGACCGGCTGGTCGTCGACGATAACCCACACCCGCAGGACGACCTCGAACCACGTACCCAGCGCGCCGTCGACGAATCGATGGACGTCTCGCTCCTCTCGAAAGGTGGTCGATACGAGGTGCAGTCCGCGTCCGGAAATCGGTACGAAGTCGACGTCGTCGACGAGTCGTGTACCTGCCCCGACTGGCAGCAGCGAACACCCGAGGGTGGCTGTAAACATATGCGTCGAGTGGATCACGAGATCAAACGGGGACGTGTTCCCCGCCCAGATGGTCGCCTTCCCTCTGAGTAGGGGTGGAGACTGGACTACTCCACCGGACGGACTGTGTCGCCATCTTGGCGTACCCGGTCGAATTCCGCAAGATACGCGATCCTGGCTCGGACTTCATCGATGTTTATTCCAAGATCGGCGGCCAGTTCGTCGACGGTCATCGGCTCGTCGAGTGCTTGGAGGACTTCGAGCCCCCGGTAGTACCTATTCGTGAGCTCCTGGACGCGGTCCTCGATCGGCGTGGTCACCCCGTACTGCTCCTCGAGTTCAACCAGGGCCTCGTTCGCGAACGTGGCGAACTGATCGTCACCCAGGCGTTCGATCTGGGCTTCGAGTTCATCCCGGACGACGTCGTAATCGAGGCCGGCCTGCACGAGCATATTCATATCCTCGATGTCGTCGTCGCGGCCTGCTATCAGTTTGAACAGGAAGATATCCTCGTTGCTGACCAGCCGGACCGTCAGTTGATCCGTGTTGAGGAACGGCTCGCTGCGCTCTTGCATGCCGTCGGTGAGCACGAGCTTGTTCGCGACCTGCTGGTTGAAGATGTCGAGGCGACACCCATCGTCGTTCTCGACGCAGCTCGTCGCCCCCAGCGCCCGGTAATCTGGATCCAGCGATTGTACCTCCGCATACCCGAGGTTCATCAGGACGGCCCACAGCTGACCGTATGCGTCGCCATCCGGGACGACTAGGTCGATATCTTTCGTCGCCCCCTTGAGGTCGCGTAGCGACATCGCGCCACCACCGATCAGGTAGACCGTAAGCGGGGCTGTGAGGCCATCCGCGATTCGCTGGAATTCGTTCTCGATGTACTCACGTCCGAATGTTGGTCTCATGGTGGTAGTGGCACCTCGTAGTCAGCCGCCAGCTCTTGGAACTCGTCCCACTCCGGGAGCCGGTCGTCGTCGACCTCGCCGTGGGTCTCGAGGTAGCGGAGCAAGGCGTCGATTTCGTCTTCGAGGCCATACTTCGCCGCCTGCTCTCGGAGATCCTCCTCATCGACGTCGACGTGACTGAGTAGAAGGAGACAGTACGAGCGGTGGCGACTCCCGTCGTCGATCAAGAGCGTGTGACAGCAGAGCTCCGCCGGCGTGACTACGTCGAGTTCCTCGGAGTAGAAGTAGTAGCGGTGGCCGGTGAGCAGAAACTGGAGGTCGAAGGCCGCGAATCGAGCGAGGCCTGTTTCGTGGAACGCCTCCGCGTCGATCCCCGTCTCGGTCTGGGTGAGGAATTCGTCGTAGTCCTCCCAGAGAATCGTGCCCTTCGGGGCGACGGCTTCGAGGCGTTGACGATGCAGATGGTGTGCGAGTTCACGGGCGAACTCGTGGAGGCGGTCGAAATCGGCGTTGAAGTCATAGCGGCCGTCGGCCGTCCCGACAAGACCACGGTCACGAAACCGCTTGAGGACGCGGTTGACCGTGTTGCGGTAGTTGTCGCTCCGGTCGGCGATCTCGGAGACGGTTCGCGGCTGGTCGAGGTGGTACAGCACCTGGAGTGCCTTCCCGGTCAGCAGCTCGGAGAACTCGATGTGGGAGTGCTGGCGGACGAGGTCCCGAAAGAGTTCGACGGCGCGAGCATCCGACGGGACGACTCGTTTTCGCCGGCCATCGCGTTCCGTGTAGACGAGCCCCTTCTCGACGAGGTCGGCGACGGCACGAGAGAGGTAACTCTCGCTGTGGTCGAGCTTCGTCGCGAGTTCGGAGATCGTGTCGCCGCGGTCGACCGTGGCGAGGACCTCGAGTTCGATGCGCCGGAGCACGGTGTAACATAGTACGAAACATGTATATAAAGAAGTTTCGAGTAGTGTTACATCCAGCAAGCACGGGAGCCGTCTCCACCGTCTTAACCAACACAACTATGGATTTGTGGGCCGTGTTGGTTAACACGAGAGTAGCCGATGTCCTACGAACCCCCGACCCCACCGGCGAACCTCCCGACGGAGATCGTCAACACGCTCAACGAAGCCACATCGGAGCATCTTCGGGACGTTGCCAGTTACGCCGAGGCGTTGGCCGAATACAAGGAACGAGAGGCCCGTCTCGAGGAGTCGGCAGATCAAGAAGAGGTCGAAGAGCGACCAAACGATCTCCCGGACGACGTCCCTGCCAAAGCGACGATCACGATCAAGGAGATCAACGACAATCGCTACTACTACTGGCAGTGGCGGGAAGGCGATTCAGTGAAGTCGAAATACAAAGGACCGGTGAATCCCGACGAGTAGACGAGATTAAGCTGTATTCAGATGTTCGTTTTAACGTGATTCTTAGCGTAGCAGATGACACCCCCCAGAGTGTGAATGGGATCGGTTTACCCCACACCCCTCGGTGTGAATGGGCTACCAACGGGTACTCTCTGACGGGACTTCACGTCGATAGAAGCCATAGAAACACATGGATAGATTACGCCTCGTTTACCCCCACACCCCTCAGTGTGAATGGTCCACCACCCAGGGTACCGCGATTAAGAAGCCCTTAACAGCAGAAGTCCTCTCGCAGTAGGGAGGGTTCTCGCCTCAGTGGCGAAGCTTCGGCTTCGGCACAAGGCCTCGCCTTTCAGAATACGTCTACTCGGAGGGCTGTTTAGACTGTAGTATAATAAAGATAACTACAACTGCGGTGCGGTGCAGTAGCGGACCGGGTCAGCTACCGTGGCAGAACGTGTAAGCTGCTCTCCGTGCCGTAATGGTACCTCAGACGGACGACACAGCTTCTACGGGTCGAGTCCGGCTCCGTCATTACAACAGTCGTGACCTATGGGGGACCATTCACACCGAGGGGTGGGGGTGTCACCATCCCATCAACGTCTGGAGTTCCGGCGTTGAGTTGATCAGTCCAGTTCGTGTACTCTCGACGTCTCCTTGGAGCGAATACGACCTGAACTTCCCCTGATCTCCGCCTTCCTTCTTTTTCGATTCGAGAACTCCTGTCGTCACGTGCTTGTTCAGCAGTTCGAGCGCACGATTGTACCCCTTCGGCTCCACCTCGACGTCCCGTGCTACTGTTTGGTATACCTCGTGGATCTCTGACGTTCGGAACCATTCTTTCTCCGGATTATTCCGGTCAAGCCGTGTAAGAGCAAACAGGAGTAACTTCCCGGACAACGGAGTCCCTTTCACCATCTCCATAAAGAGCTCAACTTCAACGAGTTCGTCAGCCTCTAGCACGTGATTCGCTGTCACGATGTCGTCACCTTCTTCGTCGGCGATTTCGCCTGCATTCCGGAACAATCGGACAGCACGTCGAGCGTCACCGTGTTCTTCAGCTGCGAGTTCAGCTGTGGTTGGAATCACCTCCTCATCTAGGACTCCATCGTAAAATGCGTCTCGCCGATTTTCGAGGATTGCGATAAGCTGATCCTCTTCGTACGGCGTGAACGTTCGGTGTTCTGGCTGGAGAGTCGATTGGACCCGCGACTCGATTTCTCCTTTGAATTCGATGTCGTTCGAAATCCCGATTGTAAGGACTGGGAAGTCAACGTCGTCTTTTGATTGTGTCCGTGATAGCGTGTAGAGGACCTCGTTGACTTCTCCGTGCTTGTCGATTTCATCGATGATGACGACAAGACCGCCAGAAAACTCTCGCTGAATGACGGGCCACAATTTCTGATCCCGATAATGCTCGGCTGAGAGGCCCTGATAGGGGACATCAAGCGGGTTCTCTGCTTTTGCGTTCACCTGCTCTGCGATCTTTCGAAAGGTGGAGGTATACGTAGAGATGGGATCCGGATTAATGTAAGCAGTAACGATCGGGGAGTCCGTTCCTGCAGTTGCTGCTTCGAGCCGCTCGCAGACGTGTCTTGCAACTAGTGTCTTCCCCGTCCCGGTTTCGCCCCACTCCAGGACGTTATCCGGGACGCTATTTGTCCGCATCTTCCGGAGATTCTTGGCCAAGAACGTGATATGGTCGTCTCGTCCGACAATTCGATTGGCGTCAGGAACGTTATCGATCTCGAGCAACCACGGTTTTTCAAAAATATCCGATTCGTCTTCGCTATCCCCCTCGTCGACATTTAATATCTCGTCGACGGTTGTTTGCGTGGAATCGTTGTTTGGCATGAGCGGACCAATTCGCCCCATTCACATATAGGTTGCCCACCCTCGGTGTGATTGATTTGCCTCCATTCACACTCCGGGGGGTGTTTCAGAGAGCAGGACCCCCCGGAGTGTGAATGGGATCAACCTCGTCGCCCACTTGTGGTTTGCTCGCCGCAAGTGCCATCTGAGACTACTCATCCGTTCCGGGCTGCTGTAAACTCCGTCAGCTCCACCTCTCGTGTCTCTGCGAGTCTCCGTCGAATGTCTGTACGATCCCACCCCAGCGGCAACAGCACGCTCTCAATCGCTCGAACCAGCTGTGTCTCGTAGTACGAGGCGTCGTAGGTCTCGATCGCTTCGTGGGCCAACGCGACCCGTTCTCGCGAGGACTTCTCGTCGTCGACGACCACGTACTCGATATCCTGCCCCGGGTGGACAGCGAGGTCTTGGTCACGAGCCCGTTTCAAGGCCGCCACGTTCTGAGTATTCTGCGTATAACCTTCCAACGGCTTGGAGACACGATTCCGTTCGACGAGCTGTTCCGCTGCAACAGTACCCGAGTGCAGTTCCTTGATCGCTCGTTCGAGACGTCCGAGTACCGCGTCTGGGGACCGCGTGGCATCGAGTCGGTCGAGACAGTCCCGCTGGACGTCCTCGATGAACGACGGGGTCGAGCGTTGCCGGGCTTCGATGCCTCTGATTTTGAATTCGTCTTCGCCAGCGACCTTCCCGAAGTACTTCGTTAACGCGCCAGCGTTGCTCTCGCGCTGCGGCACGAACGCCACCCAGTCGTAGTGGGCTTCGTGTTCGAGCCGAATCTCGACGCGCTCGGTGATCGCCGTCGCGAGTGCCTCGAGGTCCTCGCGGTCATCGCCGTCGACGTCAGGGTCCGGGGTCACCCAGATGGAGTCGACGATGCCGTGGACGACCCGCCAGCCGCCGGCTTCCAGCCGCTGTTTCGCCGTCAACAGAATCTCGCGAGCGAACGCGTTGATCGCTTCGTGGCACTCGATCCGCCCGAACTTCGCGTTGCTGAATCCCTGATACCCGAAGCAGGCGACGAGGATCCACTTCAGCGCGGCCGACCGCCCCTCCAGTTCGTCGAGACGGTTTTGGTCAGGCACCTCTCGCTGCTGTTCGCGACGAATGTCGGTCTTGATCTCATCGCGATCGTCGACTAGCGGTTGGAGGACGTCGACGAGGTAACCCCGCTCATCGCAAATCGAGTAGCCGAGGCCGGGAACGTCCTCGCGATCACTGTGGCAATCACACCGAATGACGTCGGGCGAGACGTTCCGCGTGCAGATGATATTCGGATAGAGACTCGAAAAGTCGAGTTCGTGGACGTCCTCGTGTACCCCTACTTCGGGCGCGAAGATGAAGCCACCACGGTCGGCATCGTGGAGCGTGGTCATCGGCTTGTAGAACTCGTGACGCCAGGAGTTCCACGGCGTCAGTACATCGTGCTTGTGGGCTTCACAGATCTGGATGGCGGTAAGGACGTTCCCGATCGACGCCCAGGCGAGTTCTTGAACTGGCTTTTTCGACCGCGCGACGAGGTCGAGAATGCCGTCGAGGTTCGTCTCACCGAAGAAGAACGTATTCGATTCGTCGATGATCGCCCGGCCCGGCACGTTGTACCGGGAAGGCGAATGTCCCACCCGGCCGTAACTCGAATACGTCGACCGACCGGCGAGCTGCTGGTAGCCCACACTGGGGCGACGACTTACTTCGAACTCGTCGACGCCGGCGTCGCGAGCCATCGTGTAGAGCGTCGGGATTATCTCGCTCGTCGAGCACACGAGGACATCCGGGTCGCGTACGTCGAGCGCATCCTGCACAGCAGCGAGGAGATCCTCCGGCGGGCCCGTGACGGTCTCGCCGTTAACGCCGAGTTCGGCGTAGGTGTCACTGTTCGTCTCGGTCACCGGGATACTGAGGCGGAGCGTCGACAGCTCGCTTGCCGGTGTCGGATCGATATCGTTCTCTAGACAGTAGCGGAACTCGCGCGAGAAGTCCACGTTGAAACAGGCGATATCGCCGATGGGGTACTCCGAGAGCTGGCGCGTCTGGCGGGCGAGCGCAGTCACCCGATCGACGTGTGAGACGTCGACGGCAAGGACCCGCTCCAGGTCGCGACGAAACCCAGGACGACGGTCGACGTACTCGGTCGCGACGATGTCCGGATGACGCTCGTAGAAGGCTTGGAGTCCAGAGAGATCGACGTCAGTCTCTGGCGAGCGTGGTGCAACGTAGAACCGCGGTGTGTAGTCCCGGCGCTCAGTGGCCACGGCGCCGTCGGTTGTCACCTCCCATTCCAGGACGCGGTCGTCGAGGAAATCGATTTTGAACGGCATCGGTATCAGTCGTCAGCTGGCTGTCTCTGGTCGTCCATCTCGTCGTGCTGCTCCCGCAACGCCCCGATTGCATCCTCGCGATCGTCGAGGCGCTCGTCATGTGCGTCGAGGCGTGACTCCTGTTCGAGATCGACGCTGAGAAGCGACGGAAGCATGGGGTTCTGGTGGTTCAACAGCCCGCTCGCGTCGGCGTGCTCGCGGGCGTACGTGAACAGCTGGTCGAACCGAGGTTGGTCGCGGCGCCGGAGCGCACGGCGATACTCTCCCCACCGCTCTTCGATAGCGCGAAGCGCATCCCGGAACGTCGGATTCGTCCGCCCCACCGTCACCGACCTCCTGTGTTAGCCCACGCGTCGAGCAGCGGATTCGTGGTGAGTGTCGTATTCGTACCGTCGGCCATGACGCCGGTCCCGACATCGGTAGTTCCGCCAGCATCCCCTGGGGAGGGGGGTGACGCCGGCTGGAGGCCCACCTGGTCGGCACGGGCAGTGAGCATCTGCCGCCAGTACGCGAACGTCGTCTGGTAGTACGCGCCGCCGTCGACGGGATAGACGAGGGTCTCGAATTCGTCACCGACGAAACGTGGCCCCATCGAGGTTTGTTCACAGCATAGGTGCTGAACGGCGACCGTCTGAATCGAATCCGAAAACTCGTCGTCGGTCGTGCGCGTGACGAGGACGGGAACGTCGTAGCCCCGTGCATAGGTGCTGAGGCGAACGAGAGCACGTGCCTGGAGCGTCTGCGCGTGTTCTTCCCCCAAGGTATCGTCGCCCCGGTACTGGGCATCGAGTGCAGGAACAACAATGAGCGACGGCGTGTGTGGCGAAGTCTCCTGCTCGTGGTTCTGCCGTTCGCGGCGCGTCGCGACGGCGTCCGCGGCCGTGGCCTGCTGGACGAATTGGTTGACGGCGGTCGGGAGGTCACAGAGCGCGCCGTAGTGCTGGTACGCGGTGAAGCCGCGGGCGACGTGAATCCGGTCGAGTAAGCGCTGGCTGGGCGTGAGGCGGGCGAGTGAGGTGGTTGTCGCGTGGCCGTGGGCGTCGACCCAGAAGGCCGGCCCGTCGCTCAGCAAGAGATGGTCGAGCACGAGCGACTGGAGAATTGGGACGCCACGCCCTCCCTCGATATCGAGGAGCGTGATTCCGTCATTAAGTGAGGGGAATAAGGAGTCATCAGGTGGATGGTCGGCCGTCTCAGTGAGCGATGTTGATTGCGGTCTGCGCCACGCGTCGGCTGGTTCACAGTCAGCTGGCTACTCGTCGATTGCGACCTCGATGGAGATCCCTCGGGCATACCTCACTAGACGGAGAGGTATCCGATAAGGCGTGGCGTGTCGTTTCCACGTTTCAGAGAAGGGTCGTATTGGTAGGTCAGAAGTCCGTGCCGCATTCGGATTCTGGCGCTGTGAAATCGCGCTTCCGGAATGTTTCAGGAATCCGAATGAGGATTACACGGCAGCCGCCTTAACCAACACCACGCAGAGAGAACTTCACCTGTTGGTTAAGAGTGAAAACCAACATTTCCTCTCTTGATTCATCTGCGCCACGGATCAACTTGTATCGCTGTCGAAAAGCGCCATCACTGGTGAACCTATCGCTGGCTATCAAGAAGGGCGACGGAGGCGGTTCTGGGGGATAGGCTTCCAGTCGAATACCTAAGAGGGGAACCCACGAACAGTGAGGTATGCCTGACAAGGGGGCAGACCACGACGGAGGGACGGAACGTCACATCGATATCGAGGTGATAGATCCCCTGTCACTAGACGAGGCGCTCTCAATCATCGGCGAGCACACGCGAGCGAATATCATCATCGCGCTCGGCGAGGCGCGGACGACTGATCCTGCCGCGCCGAACAGCCTCCGTTTCTCGGACCTGATGAAGCGAGTGGATGTCGAGGATAGTGGCCGGTTCAACTATCATCTCGACAAGCTCGTCGGGACGTTCGTCAAGAAAAGCGATGAAGGGTACGCACTCCGACTGCCCGGGCAGTTGATCTACCAGGCGGTCGTCGCCGGGACGCTGACCGACCGTCGGACCATCGAGCGATTTCCAGTCGGCGACTGCCCCGATTGTGACGGCCAGCTCTCTGCGGCGTACCATCCAGATCACCTCCTCACCGTCGAGTGTGTCAGCTGTCAGATGCTCTTCGATGCAGTGCATTTCCCGTCGCGTGGGCTTGCAGACCGCTCGAACCGGAAGTTACTGGACGCGGCCTACCAGCGCCGCCATGCAAAGGTCGAGACAATGCGTCGGGGCGTCTGTCTCGGTTGCGGCGGCGTCGTCGAGCGCGCACTCCAGCCCTCAGCATCAATCACCTACGGGTCCGCCTCCGTCGAGGAGATGGCCGGCCTAGAGACGTACGCAGTCTTGGCGTGTACGGGCTGCAACACAAGTCTCGTCGGTCACCCGGCCAATATCGCACTGACGGCCCCCGCTGTCGTCGGGTTTTTCGCCGACCAGAACCGCGACGTTGTCCTCGCCCGCTGGTGGGACGACCCTATCGTCGCCGCCAGAGAGGGGATCGAAGTTATTGGCAAAGACCCGCGGGCTGTTGCGATGGTGTTCGAAATCGACGGTGACCGCCTCCGCATCGTCCTCGATGACGATCTCCAAGTCGTCAAGTCAGAGCGAATTGAGGGCTGAAGGCTTTGTGTTGTGACTGTGGATATTGTCAGTATTCGGACAGAATTGGCGTTCGCAAAATCGTTATGCCGGTTCTCTGCGACCAGTCAGTCATGAATGTGCGCCAGAACGCAGTCGTCAGTCCGAAGCTCGTGAAGGTAGTCGCCGCGATCATCGTGGGACTCAGTATCGGGGCGTTAGTGCCTCCGGACGCTATTTTGCTCCCCGTTGTCGGGCCGGTATCTGGGATCATAGTTGGCGGCATCGGGCTCGTTACCGGAGCTTTACTCTACCTGTGGGTACCAAATTTGGTGCATCAATCGGGGTGCGGGTGTGCTGGGGACTGTGGGTGTTCGTGAGTACCTGATCAATATCGTAGACGACAGCTCTCACGCGTTCCACTCCGCTTCCTCCTGATAGCGGGATGTCGGCCTACTTTTTAGCGTCTAAACACGATCCATTGATACTCATTCACTCCGAGACGAGAGATATGTGCGGGCGAAACGCGCTATTCGCCACCCAGGAGGACCTCAAGAAGCACTTCGACGCCGAGGTCGCCACGGACGGAGGCTATACACCGCGATACAACATCGCGCCCGGCGACGACTTACACATCATCACGAACGAGGCCCCCGACGAAATCGACCGTTACCACTGGGGCTTGATCCCGTTCTGGGCAGATGAGCCTGAGGAGGGAACCATCAACGCCCGCTCCGAGACCGCCGACGAGAAACGCGTCTTCGAACAGGCGTGGGAATCACAGCCCTGTCTCGTCCTCTCGTCGGGGTTCTACGAGTGAAATCACCGAACGGCGGGACGAAACAGCCGTACCGAATTCACTGCGAGGATGATTCAGCCTTCGCGATGGCTGGGCTCTGGGACGTTTGGGAGGGTAAGGACGAGACAATCTCGTGCGTGACGATCTTGACGACGGACCCGAACGATCTCATGACGTCCATTCACGACCGGATGCCGGTTGTCCTGTCACGGGATGCCGAGTCCGAATGGCTCTCTGCCGGGCCCGACGCTCGCAAGGAGCTGTGTCGCCCGTACCCGAAGGACGATCTGGACGCCTACGAGATCTCCACGCGGGTCAACAACCCTGGAAACGACGATCCGCAGGTCATCGAGCCGCTGGACCACGAGCAATCGGGCCTCGGTGAGTTCAGTTCCGGATAGGTGACGGCGCCACGGTCACTGCATCGGTGACGCAGCTGCCGAATCGACGAGCGAGTACTCTCGATCTCGACTCGTGCCCTCCGCCTCAAGGACGTTATACTGGGTCATCTTCGACAGATATGTGCGCACTGTCCGTTTCGTCCGGGGGTCATCGACGTTTTGCTGATAGTACTCGTGGATCTCGCTCGGCCCGAGGGGCCCGTGTTCCCGGACAACGTCGTAGACAATCCGCTGGTGCGGCGTGAGTGAGTCGAGATTCTTCTGCTTGATCTGAGCGCGAGCGTCTTCCGCAGCGTTGAGGAGGATATCATCGGTGATTCGCTCTCTGCTCTCGCGGTCGGCTTTGCTCGCGGCGGTCCGGAGAATCCCAATGGCGAGACGAGCATCGCCGGCGGCGGCGTCGGCGATGCGGTGGAGTTGGTTGTCCGTGACGACGTCCTGGTCGAGCCCTCCCTTCACGCGAGCAGCGAGGATGTCGTGGAGTTGCTCATCGTGGTACTTGTCCATTCGGACGTGCTCGCTGGAGCGGAGTCGACTCACGAGACGGTCGTCGACGCGGCTGAAGAGATCCTCTTCTTTGTTGGCGATACAGATTACCGCGAATTGTGGGAGGCTGTGGAGGTCATAGATAACGCCCGGATCTTCGAGCTGGTCGACCTCGTCGAGGATGATGACTGTCCGTGGCCCGTCGTACTGTTGGAGTCGGTCGATGAGTTCGTCGTGGGGTGTCGACTGGCGGTGGATATCGATGGTTTCGCCGAAATCGTCGAGAATCTGGTAGAGTGTCCGATAGCGCGTATAGTTGCGCCAGCAGTTGACATAGGTAGCTTCGACGTCCAGGACTTCCTCGCGAAGGCGCTCGGTGACGAACTGTGAGATACAGGTTTTCCCAGTGCCGCTGGGCCCGGTCACGATGGCGGTGTCGGCGGGCTCGCCGTTCGTGATGGGCTCAAGGACGCTGGAGAGGTGGTTGACTTCGGCGTCGCGATGCTCGACTTCCCGAGGGACGAACCCGGCGCGGAGCACCCGAGCATCGCGTATCATGATGTTGGTAACGGAGTGGTTCTGCGTCAGGCCATAAATACGTGACCGGGTCGCTTCCGGAAAGCAAGTTCCAGTAACTGGTCGCCGGTTGGATGCCGTATCTCTGTGCGACAATTCTGCTGAAATCCGGGCTGATTTCTTTCCGGAAATTCAGGGAAACCGATCCTTCCCGAAAGGACGAAATACAGTTCTTGTAACGTGGTCGGCTCAAGTGGGTGTGTTTTGCATTTATATGGGTTGAGTAAGAAGGTCGCGGTATTCATGAGCGACACGGCATCTTCGTCCTCCTCTCCCGGCGATAAATTCGTCGAACAAGTATTCTCGTCTTATCAGGATCTCTATGATGAAATTGAAACCGGGGAACGGATGGAACATGATTTGATGCCACGCCTTGTCCGGCACTTGTTTCTTGACGCACTTGGATTCAGTCCGTCAGATTACGAGCAGGAGGATGACTGGAATGACGTTCGTTTCTACGACGACGAACGTAAGCCAGTCATCGTCGTTGAGGGGAAGAAACGGGATGTAGATGCAGAGGATGGCATCGACCAAGCCTTCCGCTATGCATCATCCACAACCTACGTTCGCTATCTTATCGCCACCAACGTCGATAAGATGTTGGTGTATCGGCGGTGTGACGAGTCCGAGGCAGACGAAACTAGGCACGGTGTCAGCGCGAAACTGATTGCTGACATCGAGTTCGAGGGAATCGTGAATAAAGTATCGGGGAAAGGGATTACTGATGAGCTATCGTTGGATGAACGACAGTCAATTCAGCAGTTGATGCAGCTGCGCGAACAGGAAATTAGTGACCCAGGCCGATACGATGATTTCGAGATTCACGATCGACAAGACGTTTCTTCGGATGAAGGCTTCCAGAATCTCATTCAGTCACTTTCAACGTGTCTGGACGAATACCTCATGCCATACACGTTGGCGGCTTTCGACGAGTATGAAGACCGGTATGAAGAGTTCCGGTCGCAGGCGGATGACCTCGAACAGCAGATAGAATTTTTACGCGGTGAAGGACATGAGGACAGCGAAATCGCTGAACTCGAGGTCGAGTTAGGGAATTTGCGAGAGGAGTATTCGCAGTACCGGGAGTTCCACAGTGACTACGAGACGTGGGTGAACCTCAGCCAGCGACAGGAAAATGAGAAAGAGGACAACAAGCGAATCTTCTGTCGAGAATCTGTCTACGTCCAAATTAATAAAATTCTCCTGATTCGAATTGCTGAGGACCAGGGCCTTACAAATCAGATGATTAGCAACGGCGGCGTCACCGAATACTTCGATTTCTGGGACAACTATAGTCGGTACACAGAACACGATTACTCCGATCTATTCAACTTCGCAAGCCAGGAACTCAGTGAAGTCTACGACCATCTCTACACACAGCAAATTTTCGACTGGCCGCTTGAAGACGGTGAGGAACTAGATGAAGTGCTACAGAAGACGTTGTGGCATTTGAACCACTTTAACTTTTCTTACGTTAGCCGTGACGTCCTCGGCCATCTCTACGAGGAACACCTTGATCCGCAGGAACGAAAGGAACTCGGGGAATTCTACACCCCAACATCGATTGTCGATTTCATCCTGGATCAGGTCGGGTACACGGCAGATGAACCAATTGAACTCCCGGAATACGATTTACTTGATCCAGCATGCGGGAGCGGGACGTTCTTGGTCCGAGCGACAGCCCGGCTTCGCAAGCGCCTCGACAACAAAGGTGTTGGCGCGAAGGAGTCGCTCCGCATTATTCAGAATCGGATTTACGGTCTCGACATCAATCCATTCGCGACCCACATCGCGGAGATGAATCTTCTGTTCCAGGTGATCGACCTCTACCGGGAGGTGAAAGAAGTGGATGAGGACTATACACTTGACCGCTTCGAGATCTATCAAACCGATAGTCTCCGGTCAGAGACACAAACAAATCTCGCTTCACTCCACAGTAGTGCCCTTCAGCGGAAGTATCAGGAAGAGAAGCAGAGAGCACATCGAACGAAGGACAGAGAGGACTACGGGTTTGTTGTGGGGAATCCGCCGTACGTTCGGATGCAGAATCTCCCGGAAGGCCCTGCTCGTGACGACTATGACGAATACTACAGTTCTCACTACAACTATGACCTCTACTGTCTATTCGTTGAGCGGGCAGCGGGATGGTTGGATGAGGACAGCCAACTCGGATTCATCATCTCAAATAAGTTCGTTCAGTCTCGGTATGGGGAGAAGTTACGTGAGTGGGTGCCGATGAATTACCAGTTGAAGACGCTGATTGACTTTGGCAGCGTGGATGTATTTCGGTCTGCGAAGGCTTTCCCACTCATCTTCACAGCGAAGCGAATTAATAAGGGGGAAGGCGAGCGGAGTGCGGACGAGTTCGTGTTGGCCGAGGATTATCGCTTCACTTTCGGCTCTATAGATGCAGAAGTGTTCCCGGAGCTGTTAGAGCGTCAGTTGGCTCGTGGGTGGGATGACGTAGACGATAATGGTGAGATGGATGACTCGCCGACGATTCCAGATTTTCTTAATAGTGTTGTGCCAGACACACCTGGTGACACTGCACCAGACACAAGCGAGGCCATCAATAGCCTCAGTATCGACTCCTCACAGTTTAATCCGACTCTTCCAATAGATGTGTATCCGGTGTCTTCGGAGATGATTAGTGATGGCGATTGGCGGTTCGTGAGTGCGCGTGAAGAGGCGGCAATGAAGGCTGTTGAAGCGGGGGGACAGCAACTTAAAACGTACTGCGAAGATGATAACGTTGAGCGTGGTCTTCGAACGGGAGATAACGACGTGCTAATCGTCGATGAAGCTACCATCGACGAGTACGATTTGGAAGATGAGTTGGTTCATCCGTTAGTTGGTGGGAAGCAGGTTGAGCGGTGGTATTCTCCGTGGGAGGATCGATATGTCATTTATACGCGGAACGACACACCGATCAACGAGTTCCCGAACATCAAGGAGTATCTGTTGGAGCACAAAGAGAGTCTGAAAGACCGGTGGTGTGTGGAGGAGGGTGGTGAGCCGTGGTTTGCAATAGATAAGACGAAGTCACCGGAGATGTTCGAACGCGAAAAGATCGTGACGCCGGACATCGTCCTCTACAATAACTTCTGGCTTGACGAAAGCAAGAAATTTTACTGTTTGGACACCACATATTACGTCCTAAGTGAGGGCGAGGCAAGTGAATGGTATCTACTTGGAGTCCTCAATAGTGATGCGGTGCAATTCTATTACCGTCGTATTGCACCGACATACAAGGACGAGTTCCTTCGGTACAAGAGTGGGTATTTGAAGAAAATCCCGGTCCCGAATCCGGACGAGTGCGATAACGAGACGGTCTCTGATGTAGAATTATTGGCGTCAGATCTGCAGGACCGGGTTACGGAGTATCACAAGGCAAAAGATATCGAGGAGAATCCGGCGCTGGTGTTCGAACGGGAAGAGATTGATCAGGAATCGTTGTCCTTAGCTGGGTATGTGGACAGTATGAACCTGTCCGATGGTGATATCACGGACCCGTACACGGACGGTGCTACGCTTCAGCTGAACGTACAGGATTCCATCACATTCACCTCTAAGGATGTTGCGGAGATGTTCGAGCGTGCAGTAGAGATCCTGAAGTTCGAGGCTGTGGAGGACATTTCTAAAGCCCAACTCCCTCGTACTGAGGGTGCTCTACAAACCTTTGTCCAGCAATACGACAATGCCGCTGGCAGTCTCGACACTATTGAACAGGATATCAAGGACCTCGAAAATGACCTTAATGACGAAGTGTACGAACTGTACGGTATTGACGATGAGACGCGTGAGTACATCAAGGAGACTGTGAAGACGCCGACGACACCAGTCAGGCCGAAGGCAATGTCGGACGAGGAGTGATGAATCGGTTCAGTATTGGGGAGCGCGTCCGAGTAGATATCCCAAACCAGGACGACCCTGACTTTGAGCGCCTACATGGGCGAACTGGTGAGATTGTGGATTTAATAGAGGATGATGCTGGCCAGTCGACAGGGGATGAGCGTGACTCTATACTGTATCGAGTTGAGATAGCCGATGGTGAAACCGTAGATTTGCGGTGGCGGGACGTCAGGCCGATGTAGAATAAGCTGGTGGAGGGGCATCTCGGGGACATCCCTCGTCTCGTTCCTGTGAAAAGCAAGGGCCCTCGAAAGACAGAGATATAGAACTATAAGAATCGCATACAATCGACCCGACAATGGCGGAACTTTTCGTCTTCACTCTTCTCGCGACCATTGTCGCTATCTATGGTGTGCTCCCCAAGTACCGACAACACCGCGTCGGATACTGCCTCGGGAACAAACTCGGTATCGGTGTTCTCAGCATCTTCGGTGCCGTTATCCTGTTAGGATATGTTGGCGGACTTATCCTACAAAATACAGATAGAGAAACTCTCGGGACTCTGAACACGGGATACATCTCTATCGAGATAACGCGGCTAACAGTCGAAATTGCCCAATTAAGTGCTGTTCTGGCTATTGTTGGTATCTTTGTCGGGGTATTTGTACGCGAGAATGTCCGCATTCGGAATGAGCAATATCTTCTCTCTACTCTCCGTGATCTCTACAACCGAGACGAATACGGGACGTTGGTCGATGTCATTCGGGACAATTACGTTCCCCTCATTGATCATCCTGCAAAGCCAACGGCGCCAGGGAATGAATCATGGGCTGAGGTGCTGTCTTCTGTTGAAGAAATCGAGGAAGGAGAGGCGGCTGATCGTCGGTCACCGGTCCTAGAGTACGTCATTGAAGAAGCTGAAGACAGAGCGCCTGATGGCCAGCTAGACCGCGCGCGAGAGATGGTGAGTTTCAAACGCCAGCAAGCGGAGTATTGGTTTTCACGATTACGGTATCGGCTATCTGACACGGCAGAAGATGCGACGGGCTATACCGAATCATTACTTTTGAGCCCAGAGTTCGCCGCGAAACATCCGATTCTTAACCCTGAACTCGGGATTGACGTCATTTCTGACGATTCGCTTGAGGGCTTTCACCGACGGGAATTCACCAATCAGTATCTCACGACGATGCTAAATACGGAGAACAGTCTTCTCTACCGGGATATCGAGAACAATATGGGTGGGCGGGGAGTCTACAGATACAGGATCGATCCGGACAACCGCCTGATCTATTCGTTGTTATCGGACTGTTCGCGTGCAGAGGAGCTTGATGTGTACAACCCGATCGGAGCTACTACGAAGAAAATTCTTCGCGACCAAGGCAAGCAGGACCATGATAAGTATCACGACCAGCAGTTAACGACATCAAATAATTCTGATAACTATATCTTTAGTGATCCGGTCTACGTTGCGATTACGTTTTTTGATATAATGGTCAGTGAGTCGCTCTATCAGCGAATTTCATGGCATATGTTTCTGTACAATTATGACTCTTTCACGCGCCTGATCTGTGAGAACTACGAGATCACGGACGAGAGTGATCCAGTTGCAGAGTGGCCGAACGACTACTCACGGTTTCTCTACGAGATGGTGAGCAATATGACTGACTGGTTGAAGGCGATGGAGAAGATGGTGCTAGAGGACGAGTGCGACGTAATGGTCAAACCCGATGTAGAGAGGGATGACGAGAACAAAGGACAGGAGGATACAGATGTGGCGAACGACGCGCGATATGCAGACTTCATCCGGCTAGACTCGATTGACACCCATCGAGGTACGAATATCCCGAAATCAACTGTCATCTGTTTGTTTTCCTGTCATCGGCGAATTATGACAACCGAAGAGATTCCGGACCAGTTCAAAGAGTACATCACCAACATCATCTTCCAATGCTGTGTCGATCTTCGGAAACACGATGAAGACACCTTACCGTGGCAGTACACTGAATTGATGCTGCACTGTATCGAGGAAAATATCAACGACCGGCGTTCTGCATCAGCTTACCATCGAGCATTGGAAACTGCGTACAATAGTGAAGTCCGACATGAGGTATTGGCAAAGTCGCTTACTGGCGGGAATCTCGTGGAGGAGTTAGATGATTTGATTCGATGACACTTTTTGTCTTCACGACGTGCGAGCTACCTTTGGAAGATAACCGATTAACTACTAGGGGCTGTAGGTCGGCGTATGGTTGAGGTTCCAGAGTCGCTCCATAGTATGTTTAGTGCAACCGTAGAGAAACGAGGAGAGACGTATACTTTCGAAGTTCCGCAAACCGAGATTGATCACGGTGCTCTCACTCCTGGTGAAACTTACCGAATCGGTGTACTCACGCAACAGCTGTCGTCGACGGAGGCCACTGACGAGCGCACAACACGATCGCCGTCGTCTTCTACCAAAGGAGGATCTGAACCGCCTACTCCACCGGTCAATGAAGGCGAGGTTCGCGACGTGGCGATCGAGACGGTCGGCGACCAAGGCGACGGAATCGCAAAAGTCGAACGCGGATACGTCGTTATCGTACCTGGTGCCCAACCTGGTGACGAACCGACCGTCGAAATCGAACAGGTCCAGGAGAATGTCGCGTTTGCAAGCGTCGTCAATAACGATCCACGAGCACTCTAACCTGCTGTCAGCGCAGCTCCTCTACCTGCTCAGAAAGATAGTGCTCGAGGGCAGTAACTGTCTCTGTTGAGACTGCTGACGCCCCGAAATCACTCCGATAGCCGTGCTTCAGGTCCTCGCTATCGAGAATCTCGAGCCCACGCTCAAGCTGCGCCCGAAGAGCATCCTCATCTCCCCGGCGTAGGTGCGGTGTCACAGTGCCGAGGTCGATCTCTTCTGCGACCGCAAGGACGTCTCGGAGATCCGTCTCACGCCCACTGTGGAGTTTCGCAGCCACCAGTACCGCCCCATCAATGGCTCGGGCGGTCGTCGTCACCGTCCCGCCGGTCACCTCCCGTTCCGTACTGTGGTTATGCAGATAGTCAAACGACCACTGCGCCTCGGTCTGCCGACAGCCAAGCCCGTTCACCAAGAGATCGAATCAAATCGGTTGCTGCGGAGCAAGGCGTTTTTCGTACTCGATGACCTCCGTGTCGTAGAACCATTGCTTCGCGTGGCTGTCGGTTTCCTCGAATCCATGGTCCTCGAGAAACTCCACGAACCCATCCTTGTTGTCGGGCGCAACGACGATATCGAGATCCGTCGAGAAGCGAGCATTGAACGCTGAGACGGCATATCCACCGGCAAGGACATACTGGAGGCCACCCTCGTTGAGTTCCTCAAGGAGTTCGATGAGTGCGTTACTCCGATTATTGAAGCTCATGATTGAACTCGCTCAGCTTCCCGGTAGGCGACACCCAGATCGAGATCCTCGTACATCCGATCCAGCATCGCGAGGGCCGATTGGAACTGCGCCTAGTGCTCGCGCATATAGTCAATCGTCTCCGCTCACGGGATTACCGGATACCCTTCGATGTGTTCGATATCAAGCGCTGGCGGTGGATCGAGAACGATCTGTAACGATCCTGCAAACTCATCTCTCGGCTGGTGCTCGAACTCAGCAGGGAAACTGAACGATTCAAAGAACGCTTCCCACACCGAGACCTCCTGCCCGCGAACAGCGATGAACAACGGATAGTCCTCGGGGTCGCGGTTGACTTGGTAACCGCCTCGGGGCCAGACGTAGACGGCGTCGATCATATGGGGTGGTGAAGCGCAACTTTGAAGCCTGCCGGCCTTCATATTCTATGTGCGAAACGCAGGTATGAGTTCCACACAAGAGGTCCAAACTATACGGCAGGGACTTTCGACCCGTGAGAGCCGACTCCTCTCGCATCTCGCTGCTGAAGGTCACCAAATCATCTCGATCGACGACGTCGAGGCGACGCTCGAGGTCGCGCCTAACGCCGCCCGAGAGATCGCTTCCCGACTCACCGAGAAAGGGTGGCTTGACCGGCTTCTCCCTGGCCGATATCTCATCATCCCGCTCGCTGCCGGCGAGGAGGCTGTGTATACGACTCACGAGTATCTCATCGCGTCGCACGTCGTCGAGCCGATGTACATCGGCTACTACAGCGCCCTCAGCCATCACGGGCTGACCGAGCAGGTTCCGCGGACCGTGTACGTCGTCACCCCGACGCGAGCACAGAGTCGTGAGATTCACGGCGTTCCCTACCAAGTCGCGACGGTCACCGAGCGGAAGTTCTTCGGCTATGAGCTGACGTCTATCGAGGGAACCGCCGTGAACGTTGCCGACCTGGAGAAGACGCTCGTCGACTGTACTGACCATCCCGAGTACTGTGGTGGCATCCGCGAACTCGCAAAGGCGATGGTCGCGGCGGACGATCAGGACTGTTCGTGGGCGACGGTCGGCGAGTACCTCCAGCGGCTCGACAACGGCGCGGCGACCAAGCGAATCGTCTACCTTGCCGACGAGCTAGGTATCGACCTCCCGACGCGTGAGACGCTCGTTGAGTCATTCACGAGCGGCTACTCGCTGCTCGACCCAACGCGGAGCGAGCAGGGGACCTACGATAGCGAGTATCGTCTCCGGATCAACGTCGACCTGAATACGCTCGGTCCGGCGAAGTCCTGATTCTACTGTTCAATCAGAATCTCTTTCGTGTCCTTGCTCGTGAGCTTGGAATACGCCAGGGCTAGCTGAGAACCTCCGGTTCAAGGGCGGAAGAGCGTTTAGCAAGCTACACACATTGCGACTATACTGCTTTTCGAGGAGTTTCGGTTCTTGGGTCTAGCTGGTCACATGCAGAGCGCTTTTGTATGACTATCTCGATAGAGATAACTACGAGCGCATCATGTCGATGACTGAATTCATGGATCCCACCGCTGCGAAAATTGTCTTGGCAGCACAGCGTGGGGATTCAATCAACCGAATTGCGGAGAAGGTCGATATTTCGTACTCGTGGATATACGACTGGATCGAGCGGTTGGACGGCGCGGATTTTATCGCAAATACTGATGATGGAATCCAGATCGTCGACCACGAAATGCGCCGCCACTATGATGAGATGATGGGCGCGTTGTACCGTCGTGACTGTATCTCGCAGGAGGACGCCTATATCATTCCTCACTTTGCGGGGATGGAGTTCGCGTACACGGAGATCGACGCGGCCTACGTGTGGACACACGGCGGTTATCAGATCGCGCGCAGCCACGACGACTATCCCGTATTCATCGACGTTCACGACCAAGACGTCGACCGCTGGATCGCGTTCTTCGAACAATACGGGATCGACACCGCGATCGACGAACGCTCCGATGCCAGCGACGTCGAGGGAGATATCTACTACGTCTTGTTCCCCACAGCAGGCGGTATTGAAACAGAGTGGGTTGACGGTAACCCGGTCATCCCATTGGATGAGACGGTCGAGCAGATGATGGACAATCGACCGGCGTACGAACCAGCGTTGGAGATCATCGACGAGGAGTACGACATGGATATCGACGCGAGCCACCACGACCGGATGACTGCGGACTGAAAAACGATTCACCCATGAGCCTTCCCGAACGCCAATCCGAACTAATCGATACACATCGTGCGATACAGGATGCCGGTCTGCCATACGTGCTCGTCGGCGGTTGGGCGGTATCCGCCTTCCAGGCGCGGTTCACCACCGATGTCGACATGGTGCTCCCAGAGACATCGCTCGATGAATACGACGCTCTTCTCACCAACGCCGGCTACACCAAGGAGTTCGACAATGATGTGGCGAACATCTACGAGGGGCGGATTGTCCGGTACGAGAAACCAGTCGGTGAGAACACCGTTGAGTTCGATGCAATGGTCGGCGCGTTGCGCTGCCGACAGACTGATGCCGAGTGGTCGTACCGCTACCTCGAAGAGCACAGTCTCATCGAATCACTCACTGTGGCGGACGATCTGACTGCGAGGATTCCGGAGCCTGCCCTCCTGTTCGCGCTCAAACTCCATAGCGGACGGTTAGCAGATGCACGCGACCTTGTGGTGATTAGTTCGAATGCGGACTTCGACCGAATCGAGCGACACATCCACAGAGGAAGTTCGGATGCCCTCGCTGCGCAGATCAAGGGTATCTTGGAACAACTCGAGAATGATGGCTTCACGGACTCGTTCAAGGGTGTGTTCCAACAGGGAGAGGTACCGGTCGATGACGTGGATTCGCTGATCGAATTTCTGCGGACACAACGCACTGAACTCGAGCGGGGGAGATGACAGATGACTAGTCTCGCGTAGCGTGCGCTAGTCTTGGAGCGTCGCGACTGTTCGGCCTGTCTCCTCGGCCTCCTTACTCCGCGACATCCCGTATGTTGCGAGAGCTTCGTCAACCGCTTCGTCCAGACTCATGGGTTACCCAAATTGAGGCTCTATCAACGTAAAACGTCTTGCACGATCTCCATTCACGACTGGATGCGCTCGGTTTCACGGTAGGCGACATCAAAATCCAGCTCCTCGTACATGCGGTCGAGCATGGCGAGTGCTGACTCGAATGTCGCGTAGTGTTCGCGCATGTAGGCGATCGTCTCTTCTCGCGGGATTACCGGGTAGCCTTCGACGTATTCGATATCGAGCGTCGGTTGTGGATCTAGGACGATCTGCAGCGAGCCTGCAAACTTCTCGCTGGGCTGGCGCTCGAACGCGGTCGGGATGTCGAACGACTCAAAGAACACCTCCCAGGCGTCGACGTCCTGCTCACGAACGGCGAGGAACAATGGATAGTCCTCGGGGTCGCGACCAACTTGGTAGCCGCCCTGAGTCCACACGTAGACGGCGTCGATCCGAGTGAACGCGAATGCCCAGTCACCGAACTGCGGGATGACGTAGGCTTCGTCGATGGATGGCGGACTGACGCCGGCACTTGCGGCTACCAGCTCACGCGCTGTGCTCCGCACGCGGTCGTCGACGACGTCAAGGCCATCGTCATAGTGGATGTAGCCTGCCTCTTCGAGGCGGTTGACAGCCTGCCTGACCGTTTCGTAGGGCGTGTGGAGGTGCTGAGCGACACGACGGATGGAGTCACCACTCTCGATGGCGAGGATGACTTGCGCCGCCGTGTCGTCCAGTATCTCGTACATCTGGTAGTTACCAATAATCCGGTAACAGTTAAAAGTCTTACTGGAAGCTCGGTTAGAGCGGCTCTGGCTGAGTTACACCACTCAGGTATCTCCTATTGAATGTCTGGACTATGTATATATCATAGGCAACCTTCATAATGTGAATGATGTAAATAATGTTGATTGCGTGGGTTGCGTTAATCGACGGTTGATGTGGATGGCGGTAATTGTGGTGAATGCGTATAAAATGCAGAAAATGCAAATTGTGTAGGTAACCTATATTGGGTGGCGATTGTAGCTAATGGGGATTGCGGAAATAATATGCATAATGTACAAAATGTAGATTACGTAGATGGCGCACCCAATCCGTCTGGCACAGAATTATGGTGGGTGAGCTTCATTAGGCGCGTATGAGCAGGACAAAACCTACATTATCAACGGAACGTCCACAATCTTCAATATCCACACAATGCAAATTGGTTACAAAATGTGCAAAATTCATCTATTGCGGGGTGCTGACCCATGAGTGCTGACGAGTTTGAAGGGCTCCCTGGAGCAGCTGTCTCGCTGCTCAAGGGCGGCGTAGGGAAATCCACGATAGCACTCAACATCGCTGATAGACTTGCTGCTCGCGGCCATGAGACGGTACTACTGGATCTGGATAAGGACGGGCACATGACGACCCAGCTTGGATACGACGATGCGTACGACCGAGATGCTAACCTCGGTGATGCTCTCATCGATGGTGAGGACCCCGAAGACCTGCTTATTGAGACGGATTTCGGTGTTCACCTTCTCCCGTCGAGCAACGAGCTCGAGAACGTTGAGACGAGGCTGAAGGATGAACGGTTCGCGGACGTGAAGCTTCGGCGGAACGTCGTCGATCCGCTCATCCAAAACGGATACGACTATGTGATAATTGATGCCGCAGGCGGCCGTGGGAAACTCTCCGATAACGCCCTCATCGCCGTCCAGCGCGTCATAGTCCCGCTGATTCCGCGTGCTGGCTCGATTAACGGCCTCAATAAGATGATTGAACGCCAGATTTCTCCAATTCGGCAGAATATCGGGTTAGAAATCCTCGCAGTCACCCCAAATATGATTCGAGAAACAATGGGGCAACACAACGAGCATCGGACTCTCGTCGAGAACCTCAACCGAGAGTTCGGTTCGTTTGTCCCTGAATATGCACGCGTTGACTCCGAAATCTTCGATGCCCTCGATGATTCAGGACACAACGTCAACAGTATCCCGAAGCCAGGGATTCGCGAACGGACCGCGATTTCTCGCGCCTTCAAGCAGGGAATGCCTGTCTCGGAGTTCGACGAAGATTGCGATCAGATCCCGAATTTCGACTGCTTAGCGGATCTTGTGGAGGAACGCAGCCATGCCTAATGAGGACGACCGATTCGGTGACGTGGCTGAACAGCTCAAACAAACAGAAGAAGGAGCAGAACTGGAGGACGACGAAAGTACTGCTACGGAGGATGAACCACAGTCGACTGATGAGACAGCTACTGAGGACCCAGAGCCGGAGCCTGAGTCCACTCCTGATCAGGATGAGGGGGAAGATGTTGACGAGCCTACCGGTGGGCCCGCCTTCTCATTCGACGAAACAGATATGCATGGCTTCTACGTCCGGGAGGAGACGTGGGATGGCGTCACTCGGATGCGGTCATCGGTGACTGCGGCATGCTCCATGTTTGATGTCCCTGAGTTTGAGGGGAGAGAGTTCCAAGATGCGTGTCTCCGGGTGATTGCGGACCACGGTGACGAGGTCGCACTCCAGGTTCTTCGGGAGCGGAGTATCGAAGCTGATGAGGAACGTGTTCAAGAAGTTGTAGAGATGCTGAGCGATCAAGCGACGAACGACTAATAACGGTCGTAGTTGATTGTTTCCATTATCTGAGTTTCGGGCATATTGTACATAATGTAGATTGTGTACGAACTCATTCGGTTGCCGTCTTCCGATTATTCTCAGGATTGGGCTCGATCGGTGGCCCCACAGTAGTTGAGACTAATGGTCTCAATGCATATGGCATTCTGACGCAGTTCATAAATAGTATGAAGCCGTAGTCTCGGACAGAACAATGGCACGAATTACTGGCTCCTACCCAGATGACCTCGACCTCCTCATTGAGGGGGCTGTCGAGGCTGGTGTGTTCGGGGGCAAGAGCGATGCGTTGCGCGAGTTCGTGCGTGAATACTTTGAGGACCACGAGAACGAACGTATTGCAGCTGCGGTCGCCCTTTACGAACGCGAGCGGATCACACTCGGTGATGCCGCGAGACTCGCTGATGTCGACCGCTGGACGATGCGTGACATCCTCCGTGAGCACGGTGTTGAACTTCGCCTCGGGCTCGTTGACGAAGACGACGCAGCCTACGAGGTAGAGGCAGCACGTGAACTCGAATTCGATGATGAGGAGTCACGTGTTAAATGACAGGTAACGATCTCCCAGCGAACCCGAGCGTCTTGAACACGACTGTCCTCTCGAATTTTGCGTACATCGATCAGCTGTGGGTAGTTGCTGGCCTCTCTGGAATCTGTACGGTACCAGTCGTTCGTGAGGAACTCGAACACGGCGTCGATAATCACCCATATCTCCAGGAAGCACTCGATACGCTTGATGACGAAATCCCAGTTGCGACGATTTCGGATACTGTCGCAAACAGAGAAGCCGTTGTTGGTGGGCATCTCGACCCCGGGGAAGCACAGGCGTTCGCCCTTGCCGACGCACACGACGGTCGACTGCTGACAGACGACGGAGATGCCCGGTCGTTTGCGAAAGACCAGGGTGTGACCGTTGTCGGGTCGGTTGGCGTTCTGTTGGCTGCAATCGATGCTGGGAAGATCGATGCAGCCACTGCTGACGAGTGGCTGTCGACGTGGATCGATGAGATTGGCTACTACGTCCCGTATCGAACGATCTCGGAGTATCGATGACGGGCTTGCTCGGAGTTCGAAACGCCTGATTAGTGTGCCCGTGAACACGTCTATTACCAATGAGTGAAGCCGACAGACGGATGTCCGAAGAGAGCGAACAACGGTTTCTGGATCTGTACGCTCATCTATTGGTGTATGTCAACGACCGATTCGATGTCATCGAAGAGATCGAAACGGTCGCTGATCTTGAACAGCACTATACTGACAAGCTCCTCCCGCTCCGAAACACGCTGTACAACGAGTCGACGACGGACCTGATAGAAGACTTCGTTGAAGAGAATCCTCCCGACCTGTCGGAGGCTGATCTCGAACAAATCGCAGCGTGGACTGACTTCGTCGCCGGTGAGTTCGTCGTCGTCCGCTATCGCGAGGACGACGCGATCTTCCTCGATTGGACAGAACCGCCGCAAGCCTACGCAGTCCGCCCGGCTCGGCTTCTGTTCGCCGAACTGTGGGATGAATCTGCACTTCCAGTCCCGGTTTCGAGTGTCGTCCTATTGCCGTTTGAGGATCAGATCGTCTACGACGGGTGGATCGGGGTCAAGAACACCATCTTCGGGGGCTCGCTCAGCGCTGACATCGACGACGAATACGAGGAGGCTAAACATCGCTTCGGCATCATCGACTCGCTTCCAGTACCTGAGGAAGACGATAAGACGGACGCCGAGAAGTTGCGTTTCTACATGAAGAACAAGCGCAACCGAGAGCGATACGTGTCGGAGATCGATCAGTTGCGGGAGAAAACCGACGAACTAGAGCGGATTTACCACCAGGAGATGGGGAAGGCACGAGCTCGAAGTTTGGGTCGCGAACTGCGCGAGTTGGAACTCAACGAAGCCTATGTAGCGATCTACGACGATCGGATCATCACTAGTGCCCCCTCCGAATCCGAGGTTCGCAAGCTACTCGAAGAGATTATGCCCGCTGGTAAGGCTAATCATCCCTACATCTACCACTTCGATCCCTGAACGAGAGTCCACAGCTACGACTGGAGTTGCGTGACAGTCGATGCGATTTCGCTTTTGGTCGGTTCGCCGGAGAACTCGAATACTCTGTCCCCGACACCGAAGGCGTATCTCTGATAGGAGACGTCGACGTGAATCCAGCATTCGATGTCACTGTCTGTCGCCTCATACTCGACTTCACTTGTATTCTCTCCGTGCTTCAGCACATCGAGCAGGTACTCTTCGATACGTCGCGCATTCGCAATTCGCAAGAGATGGTCGGCAGCGACGTTGTCCAACACGTCCGCTGGGGTCCCGTATCCTTCACCGATAAGATAGAACTCGTCGCCGTACTCGTGTGATTCGACCTGAACACGGAGTGCGTACGTCTCAGCCATATCGGTAGTTCTGAAGAGCCACGTATCAGACTGTCTGTTACAGAGACTGCCTGCCAGGGCCGCGTCGTGAACAAGATTTAGTCGGACTGGCGTACAACCACAGTATATGTCTTTCACCGCCAGCTGGCACACGCTTCTCGAGGAGCTCGACGACCTCCCCGAGAGTGCGACGCTCATTACGCCGCTCTCTCATCGGCGATTTCATATTGCTGACGTGCAGGACGCTCGCGTCATCATTCAGTTTGAAGATAGAGACGAGACCCGGCCGCTCCAGCGCGACCAGTTTGAAACGCTCTATCGACGAATCAAGGACGCTCCGGGCGGATTTGACCTTGACCGTCTCCCGGCAGATGCCGATCCATACCCGGCGGTGTGGAGTGTCCATCCACGATTCGAGGTCGATGAGGACGCTGGCATCATCACACAATCAGAGGTTGCGACGGCAACGCAGGTGATGGGTATCGAGCAGGAATCAACGGACGAGGAACGAACTGAACCCGACGGATTGGATGTCTACTCGGACGCGCTCCTCCTCATCGATGCACTCGAACGTCACGATGTGACTGACCTCTCTGAACTGGAGACGAACGCGTTGGTGAATCTCTACACACTACTTTCGGATGTCCAGCGAGATGCTAACGAATTCCGCAAGGAGGTCGCGGACGTCCTCCTCGCTCGACTCCATCACGACCGTCCAGTCTCCGGGCAATATGGCTCCGTCCAACGGACGAGTCGCCGCAACCGCTCGCTCAAAGACGACGACGAGGTGCTGAAACACCTCGAGAACGCTGGCATCGACCGCGAACGTGTCCTGAGTGTCGACCGCTCGAAAGTCGATGAAGCACTTGAGGTCACCACGCTCTCCGAATCCGATGTGTACGAGGTCCAAGAAAGCGAGTACGTCCGCAAGGCAGAGGTCGATGAAGACGTGAAAGAGTCCCGGCTCCAGGGGTTGAAAGACCGCCTCGCTGCCAGCGAGGACGATGAGGCGAACCAGCTCCGAGCGGAGATCGAGGAGCTCGAACAGCGTATTGACGACCTCACCAGTTTCCGCACAGGTACGGAGATGCAAGGATGACTGCCTACCGCTTTCGCGTCAAGTTCGATCCCGACCCGACATCACTGTGGCGGGATATCGTCGTCGGCGCGGACAGAACGATCGCCGAGTTCCAGTCGGCGATCAACCCTGCGGTCGGGCTCGATCAGAGCCACCTCTGGTTCGTCGGCGACGACGAGGACTACTGGGACAGCGCTGTCAAATACCAGTGTTCGCAGGAGTACGAGGAGTCGCCTGGTGGCGATCCGGTATTGCGTACCGAGCGGATCGAGAACGCAGGCGACGTGACGGTCGGTGAGATGACCCGCCAGCTCGGACTCGAACAGTACGATCGCATCTGCTATCTCTACGACTACGGCGACGAATGGCGGTTCTACGCCATCTTGAAGGAAATTCTCAGCGACAAGCCGAGCGACAAACCACCGGAGGTCGTGAAAGAGAAAGGCGAGTCCATCGACGACCAGTACGACGCGCCAGGAACCACTGAAAGCGATTCGCCACTCCCTGATCCACTCTATTCGGTGCTTCCTGAAACCGCAGTTCCTGTCGCGGATCTTCGTGAGTTGGAGAAGCGTGATGATGTCGCCCACATCATTCCATTACTCAGTCTCGAAACAGGTTTTGGGGCGGTCTGCGAGCGGTTCGCGATTCAGTTCGAAGAGAGGGGATACGTCCTCGAAAACTTCCAGCCGGGGTGGCAGGTCGTTGAGGAAGTTGATGGAGCAGACAAGACGGAGGAAGAACTCCTCGCGGCCCTTGCGGACGCAGTTCGCGAGTGGCACGCTGAAATCGCGGAGATCTCGGGAGCGATGACGGGACAGCATTTCGACGAGGAGACTGTCGAAGCGATGCACGTCGAACTGGAGGCGGAACTCGAACGCAAGGGATACGGCCACCTGTAATCTGCTCTCTCGACTGTCTGTCGAAGAGAACGAGTTCTTGGCCGTGACGTGCCCAACGTCTCGTAGTGACACCAACCTGTGAGTCTCGCCGGAGTGTCTTTCGTCGGATCGCCCGAAAATCGCACGTCGAGTGGCCGGAGTACGACTCAACGCCGTTGTATGACCGGAGTTCGCTAGCCGGACTGGAGTCGGACGTTCGTACTGTTTCGGAAGCGTGGTTCGATCACGACGCCCATACCTCCGTCGAGCAGTTCGTCTGTACGTGCCCGTTGGCCTACTTTCGGTTCGACCCTTACGATCACTACGCAAACTCGACATGCTATGAGATGGCCACGCTCTTTCGCGTGTTCGTGCTGAAAGAACTCCACGGGTGGGACCACGAGACAGCACTCGTTGAGTACCTCGATCGTCGATCTGTCATCCGTGAACAACTGGGCATTGGGTCGATACCCGATCAGTCGACGCTGTGGCGAAGCTGGCACATACGCTTCACGAAAGATCTCCGCAAGACTATCGAGACGGTTGCTCGAACGATTCTCATCAACGCCCAGAATGCGGGTGTTACGGTCCCACGTGAACCGGATCGAACGCTTCGACACTACGATACCGAATCCGGTCAGCCGGACCTAGACAATGGGACCGTTCTCGAACAGGCGAGCGAGATCACCAACCACGTCAGCCGCATCATCTTCCCCGCTTTCTCGCTTAATCGTAGTGAGGGCTGTGAGATTCACGAGAATGCGTACTGGGACTTGCAAACGTATCTTGGTTTGCGAGAGAATCTCGCTGCGAACGAGGGGGCTCGCAGTTTCATCCACGAGTCGACTCGTGACCGAACCCCACTGGGGCACGCGCATCGTGACCATCTTCGTGATCTCTCAATCGAACAGATTCGAGAGATGTACCGGCAGGCAGTGGGCCGCCTCTTAGAGGGGGTAGCAGCGACGGAGGAGTTCTATCGTGCGGGAATCGTGGCGGTCGATATCACCGAAGCCGATCCCTTCACAGGCGACCGAACTGGCCACGAAGACGAGATCATCGGGACGAAAGAGAACACCGACGAGTACGCCTATCAGTGGGCGACAGTCCAGTTGGTCGGCAACGCTGTCCCACTCGTGCTCGATGCGCGGCCAGTTCGACGGGGCGAGTCACGGAAGGAAATCGTCGAAGATCTGCTCAACTCCGCTGAGGCCCTCGTTCACGTCGATAACGTGCTAATGGACCGGGAGTTCGATAGCCAGCACGTCTTGGAGATGATCAGCCAGCGCGGGCTCTCCTACGTCGTTCCGAAGCGGATGCAGACCAGCGAGAAAGCCCAGGCCAAGCGGTTGCTCCGTCGTAACCAAGACCGGTACGAGACCGACCGGAAGCTCCATCTCGGCAAGAACAAATGGCACGAGACGACGCTGATCTACCGACGGAAAGAGAACTCCGAACACGAAGATCACCGACAGTACTCGGTGTTCATGACGAATCGGGGGAGCGGACACCTCACGGAGTACGGCTACCGCTGGGAAATCGAGAGCGGCTACAAGTCGATTAAACGGTTTATGGCCGCCACTACGTCGAAGAATTTCGGGCTGCGGTTCTTCTACTTCGCATTCGCGTGTCTGCTGTACTCGATCTGGCGAGCGGTCGATCTGCTGGTACAAGTCGAACTGACTGATGAATACGAGCATTCGCCGCTGATTACAGCGGACAGTACGCTGACGCTGTTGAAGAAGGAAACAGGAATCGGGTAGTGAGGTACTCTATCCGTGTTAGCGCGGCGTCTGAGTGGCAACTTTACCGAAAGTCGCCGAAATTCGGCTATATAGTTGATAGTACAACAAGAACGCCCGTTTGGAGAGCGATCTGAAGCAGTTTCCGCTCTTCGATTCGACCAAATTCACGCATCACAAGCCCGCTATACCCCCTGTAGTCTCAACTTCCAAGCTTGGACAAATGGTATAGCCATATATGGTTTATAATAGCGCAGAAGGGAGTCTAATAGGCTGAAACTACAGAATTTGGCCAATACACCCGAATCACCAACTGGTCCTGATTACTCCAATAATCACGACCAGATTGAAGTACCCCGCCGCTGTCGGGTAAGCACGAACGATGCAACCGCCTCACGACGCCGCTTCCCCCGGGGTAGAGCCGCCAAGACCGGGCTCCGAGTTTGCTCTGACTACCCTCAGCTGAGATCGGGGCGATGGCGAAGAAGTTGATTCGGTATAGGACTAATGACCTCAACCTATATTAAGACAAAGCCCGAACGATGTTGTATGACCGAAGATGAATCGAACTCCGAGGGCCTGATGGAACGCCAGACCACGGGTGAAGACCGCGTGCGGATGGTTGCTCGGCAGCTGACGGAGCCACAGACGGCCAACTGGATCGCCTCCGAAGCGGGCTGGTCACACGGACCAACTAAGCGCGTCCTTGAGCGACTCGTTGACGACGGCATCCTCCACCGTGACGGAAGCGGTACTCACAGAACGTATTACCCTGATTACCGCCGCCAAGCGATGCAGGAGGCGATGCGTCTTCGAGACAGCGGACACACTGTCGAGGAACTTACGGACCGGCTCGCCGATATGAAGACCCAGATCCGCGTCTGGGAGGACGAATTCGGCGTCGAGTCACCGAACCAGCTTCGCGGAACGCTCGCTGACGAGTCCCTTGACGGTGACGAGGAAGACCGTCGCCGTGAGATTGCCCGCGAGTGGGAGCACCTTCAACGGCGTATCCAGATCGTTGGCTTCGCCATCCGCGAATGGGACTTTCTTGCTCCGACGACAGAGCCCGCCGAGGCCAGCAGCTAACGGATGTCGGTCCCGCATCCCGGTGGTGATCCGAACGCGAACCTCTACGCCCAGTTGAAGCGAGATGTCCTCGACCGTGTCCCCCAGATCACGGCCGTCGAGTACGTTCCTGACGATATCGAGGCCAAGCAGCTGCGGGCGGTTTTTGATCCAGCCCGCCTTGATCCCCCAACGGGCCCTGATTCACCCGAACTGACCGTCAAGTGGTATCGACAGGACCCACACGATTGGTTCCGTATCAACTACACCGATCCGAACACGGGCTTTCACGCCGGCTGGCACCAGGACGAGGACCATCCCGATCTCGGACGGGCGCATTTCCAGTACTCTGCCGCCAATACGGAGGACCGCTGGGGGTTCACATTTGAACACGAGACTCCTTCCCTGATCCTCTGGGAAATCGTCGAAGCGCTCCTCGAGGACGTCCGTCCGACTTACCAGTACGCGAACGAGGAACGATGACACCTCGAGAACGCACTAATCAGTCACTTGCGAGTTCCTTCGAGCGCTACCTCCAGGACAAGGGGAAAGGCCGCGGTGGCGACGGCGGGAACTATCAACGAAACGCTGCACGCGAGCTCGAGCGGTTCGCCGAGTGGGCCGCCGGCGACCGCGGCGACGACGACTGGACCGGGATCGTCCCCGACGACGTCGATCGGGAACCGACCTTCGACGATCTCGATGAACGGGTCTTCCGGGAGTATGCCCGGCATCTCGGGGGAGATCGGGGACTCAAGCAGAACACTGTACAAACCTATTACCGCTATATCTCTGCGTGGTGTGGCTGGTGCGTCAACGAAGGGTATCTCGAGGCGCACTACGCGCAGCGGGCGAGTGCGATGGCGCCGCTACCCGAGGACGACGGCCGCAAACCCGGTGACCAGCAGGCGTGGACGTCCGAACAGCGCCACACCCTCACCCGTCACGTCGACGAACGGGCCCGCGACGCCGTTGAGGCGTACACGACACTCCCGGAGGATTCTGGCCCTATCGATAAGCAGCGAGCACGCTACGCGGCGCTGAAGGCGGCTCGTGACCGAGCGCTGGTGTTCGTCCTCGCGTACACAGCTGTCCGCGTTGGGGAACTCCTTCGGGACCCAAACGATCCACGCCGGCGCGGTGTCCGCTGGGAGGATCTGTCCCTCGACGACGGGAGTATGGACGTCTACCGGAAGAAACAGCAGTGGGACGCCGCGAGTCTCCCCGACCCGGTGATCTCGCCGCTGCGGAGCTACCGCCAGCTGATGGACCCACCGACGGAGCGCTGGCCGGTGTTTCCCACGTTCGACCAGCGGACGCTTGCAGAAATCGTCGAGGAAGAGCTAGCCGAACGAGGGGAACGCCCGAAAGCAATTACTGAGCGTCGTGAGGAGTACGCTCGCGACCTACTGCTATCACTCGATGAGGACATTCAGCCGCCGTCGATCACGACGGACGGCGCACGGTCAATTCTCCAACGGCTCTCGGAGACCGCAGAGATCGATATCGACCATCCAAAACACGATTACCTTGCTCCGCACGGCGGTCGTCGAGGGATGGGCGAGGTACTCGTCCGCGCGTTCGGGTACACGGTGGCGGCCCGATATCTCGATAACTCTGAAGAGATGGTTCGAGAGCGGTACTCACATATTGAGGCCGGGGAATTGGGCGATGTCGCTACAGAAGCCCTCGAAGAAATCGATTCGGTAGACGGGTGAGCGACTCGGTCACGTTTCTATGAGGTGTCTGAACGCGGAAAGTGTATTTTCCCCTTCTTCGGTGAGATCTACGTCGGTCCTTCGCCCCACCTCTTTGGTTTGTATAAACCCTTTCTCGGTCAGTGGTTGTAGTACGTGCGTTTCGAGTAATCGGTAGCGGGCTCGGTCCGAATCAGCCTCATGATCAGTAATGAAGGGCAACCCCTTCGTGGGCGTTCCTGCTGGGATTGATTTACCGTTACCTTGGCCGAATTCGATTAGCTCCTTCTTCGTGACTGGACCATTTCGGTAAATGTACTCCATCACGTAGATGAGCTGTGTCTCGGGGGCATCTATTGGGTACGCCGGCAGTTCCTTGATGTTCTTCACCCCGTGTGAAACCGGTTTGACCCGTTGAGCGTCTTTTTCACCATATCGTTCTGGCTCGACGTAATACGGCACCGCGTTGGTTACCATACACGCGATCATCCCACCGATTGCGGATATTTTACTCCCGGTTGCAATGTTCACAAACACGTCGTCGTCTGCGTGCTGTTGTATTTCTCGTGCTGTGACCCGGACCACCTCATACAGATCGAAAATGTTGCAGGATCGGATCTCTCGGCCAATCCCAGCTGCCTCGATATCCTCATACAGCTCCTCGATAAATGGCGGCCGTTCCCCCTCACCCCATTCGAGTAGGATTAATCGATCAGCTTTCAATTGCTTCGCGGCTTCGACGACACGATCGCGCTCGAACCCGAGCGGCGCGATATGGACTCGTTCACTGGGGCGCATGTCTCGCTGTTGGGGATTCTGTGATTTATGCGTTTGGTGCGGATTGTGCGCTCAATGCTGCTACTGATGGTAGAGACCGCGTGGTACTTAAGGGGAAGGCGCCGTTAGGCGAAAGTGCATGCAACCAACTGATCTCGAGGAAGCAACCCAGCATGCCCAAGACCGCTACCGAGGACTGGGCGATCAGCTCGAGTCTCTCGACGAAGAGACCGCAGACGACCTCCGTGCCGCACTCGAAGCCGCAGAGGACGCCATCGACGAGGCTCAAGATACCGACGAGGGTCAATCCCGCTACGACGCGCTCCATCGGGCGGCCGACTACATTCAGTCAGCACAAGACGACATCGACGCCCTCCAAGACGCGGCTGGGTTCGATGTAAGCTACGCCGAGGAACTCGAAGCACTCGAAGAGGCCATCGAAGAGATCGAGGACGGCCTTGATGAGGCGCTCGAAGCTGTTGATGAAGGTGACGGTGATGAGGACGACGAGGAGACTGACGGCTACGAGGTGACCGTCAGTGGGGAAACAAAAGTACTCGACCAGCAGTACATCGAGCCGATCGAACTGCTGCGCACGTTCGAGTACGATCCCAACCAGTACGTCCTCTACCCGCCCGACGAGGACGAGCGAGTCCCCAAAGACAGCGACATCAACCTCGCCGAAGAGAACGTCTTCGACGCGATCCCCGTTGACACCGCCTACGGGAGCACCCAGCTCGACGACGTGCTCGCAGCGGACATCGAAGCCCTTCAAGAAAACCACGATGTCGATGTCGATACCGAGGCCGAGGCGCAGTTCGTCCACGTCATCGTTCGGGACTACCAGATCCCGTCGGATGCCTACAATACGAACACGACGGACGTGATGATCCGCGTCCACGAGAACTACCCCCAGAAGGCTCCGGACTGGGTCTACGTCGACGAGGATCTCCGGCTTGAAGGAGGCGGCGAGCTTCGGAAATCTCGTGACGACCAAGTCCGGGGCTGGTTGGCTCTCTCCTGGCACATCAACAAACTGGACGGTATCGAGTGGGAACCCTACGAGACCGATCTCGAGTGGTATCTGGAGACCGTCGCAAACGGACGACTCCGACAGGGTGACTGACGCGACCCCTCCCGCTGGCGATCAATCCTCCCACATTACATCTATGCAGGGACATGAGACTGACGGTAGCAGAGAGCGAGCGACGGGGAGCAAGTCGCGAGTATCTCACTGGCTTCGCTCCGTGCTAGAAGACCCTAATCACGAGTGGCCGGTCGCTGACCGGATACGGGTTCGGATCCGAGGCGCCGACTACCAGCGGCTGCGCGAGCACCTCGTGCGTCCAGAGCAGAAGTGTCCGAAAGAGCATGCCGCCTATCTCGTTGCCGGTACACAGGAGTACACTCATCGTGGGCAGCAGGTCTTCGAGTATCTCGTTCGTGAGGTTCACCTGCTGGATCGGGACGAATATCTCGATCAGTCGACCGGAATCGTCCGATTCGATCACACGACGATCCGGGCGATGATGCGGGCGACCGAAACGGATCATCGGTATCTCGACGGCATGGCACTTCTAATGTGCCATAGCCATCCCCGTTCGAGCCAGCCATGCTACTCGGGCACCGACGACGAGAACGAACCGGCCCATATGGCGTCGCTGACCGGTCGAACTGCTGGTCCGCATGGAAGCCTAATCTTTGGCCAAGGGGGTCTGACCGGCCGGGCATGGCTCTCTGACGTCCCGACAATCAGGCATGAGCCGATTACGGCCGCCGCGTCGCCGATTGATGAACTCGTTGTCATTCACGACCGTGAACTGGAGCGGATTCGGACGACGGATTCACGACTCTCTCCGGTTTCAAACGGCGGCGACGAGATGCGCGACCGGCAGGCGTTGCTCCACGGAGCCGGCGGTAACACTCGGCTACGGGACGCTCACGTCGCCGTAGTCGGTGCCGGTGGACTCGGTGCACCGACCGTCCAGACACTCGCTCACCTCGGCGTTGGCGAAATTACAGTCGTCGATCCCGACGTCGTGGAGGAATCGAACCGCTCGCGTATTGTCGGTGCGCGACCAGCCGATGCTGGTGATCCCGAACGGACGCCCGACGAGGATGGTGTCGTCCCAGCTGCGTGGGCCGAGGCCATCGACGGCTGTGGAACGCCCAAAGCCGAGGTTCTGGGCCGCGTTGTCTCCGATATTGATCCGTCGATCTACTATCACGGCATCCACGAGGAAGTACAGGCTCCGAGAGCTCTGGAACAGGTCGTCGCTGCAGACGTAATTGTTACTGGCACCGATACCGCCACGTCACGTCGATTCGTGTCGGAGGCCGCCCAGCAGTACCTTCGGCCACTATTCAACGCAGGCACGGATATCGACGTTGACGACGACGCTGGACTCCGAAGCATTGCGACCAGCTTCCAGGTGTCCGGCGCGAACCGGGCGTGTCTGGACTGCTTGGATGCGATTAACGAAGATCGAATTGACGCCGAAGGCGAAGACGAAGACAATCTCGAGTACGGGCTTGAACTCGTTGCAGGAGAGCAACCGTCGGTCATCACAATCAATCAGGAACCGGTACAACGGTTGACGTTCGCGCTGCACCGGTTCCTCACAGGACTCCTTGCCGACCGGCACGGATTCCGAACCGGCACGTACAGCGCAACTTCAGACCGCCTTGTGAGCGACGCAGAGGCTGCTCCCGACTGCCAGTTCTGTAATGGAGCGTTCACGGCTGCCGGCGATCGTGGCGTCCCAATAGCGAAGACGGGACTGTACCGGACAACGCCGTCGAATGTCGGGATAGGGATAGTGGCAGAACTTGGTCTCGATGCTGTTGTTGAGAAAGAGATAGCTGAGGATCAGGTTGGGTCCAGACGTGATGAATCACCGTCCAAACAGCGTGGCCTGCTCGCTCGTATCAGGAGCAAAGTAGCCCAATACATCCCATATCCATGAACCGAACTCCCGTTTCATCGAGTAACCTCAGAAGTGTCGGCTACGACCAGAGTTCGAATACCCTAGAGATCGAATTTCATGGTGGCCGTGTCTATCAATACTACAACGTTCCGAAGGGGATCTATCAAGGACTAATGTCGGCATTTTCTCACGGAAAATACCACAATCGCCGAATCAAAGACAGCTATCGATATTCGCGGGTTCGGTAGAAGTAACATTTTCATCACAATTAGATCTGCTGGAGCGTTCAGCACTAGGTTTATACCGCTTGATGGACTTCATTCTGGTATGAGCCTCGAAGAGACGGTTGATTACCTCGCCGAGGAACTCGACCTCGAGCGAAGTGAGCACGTCCGTGAGGTCGGTCAGTCGGTCGCAGAGCTGCGCGACTGATCAGAACATTTCTCTGAAGTCCCGTTCGACGAGTCCGTCTTCCAGATACGTGATGAACTCGTGTTTCGTTGACCCTTGCTGGTCGAGTAGATCATCCCGTTCAGCACGTTTGAGTACGGCTTGAGCGAACTCCGTACAGTGTGATTCGTGTTGCTCAGCGTACTCTGAGAGGGCGTCTCGCCAGTGCATATCCAACTCGAACTCGGCTAATCGGATTTGGATCCCGTCTTTCCGTTCAACGAGGTCAATGTCGAGCTCCTCGAGTTTCTTGAATCGGAGATTATTCCGACGGACGGTGATGATGCGCTTGGAATCGACGATGTAGGGGTCGACCCACTCGCGCCAAGTATCATCGTCGATGTGAGTCCGTGGCATCGCAAAATCCGAATCTACACTCTCAATACAGAATTGCAGCATCGCGATGCCGGTTCGGTGATTTGCGTTCGGAAGGGAATGCCGGAGGATCAAATTCGACATCACTTCGCCGGCGACTTCAGGAACTGATGCTCCCCACGAGACGTGGTCGAGTGCCTGTTGTATCTTCTGCGGTTCGAACTCCTTGTAGAGCCGGAACTCATCCGCTTCACGAACATCGACAGCGGCCTCAAGCAATTCTACCAGTCGGAATGCGACAACTTGACCAGCACGAGGGAGGTCACGAATACGTTCACTCAGCCACTCCCTGTCGAAGTCAACATCTTGGGCAGATTCAATCTCTGTATCACCCTCATAGAGTACATAGACCGCTGTTTCAAACGGATAACCGATCAGCTTGGCCGACTCGTCAGACTGCTCTCGCAGAGAACGGATATCTGCTAGTGACGCCGAACTAAATTTGAGGGAGAAATTTTCGGCTTGTGGATGATGATAGAAGACGAGCCGGTCCATTTCACTCGATCTTCGCGGGGTATCGGTAAAGCAGTCTTGCTTTTTCTATCGGAATCTACTGGATTTGCTCTATGCCGTCGTGGCTACTTGCTCATCCTCAAGATACTGATTTTCCCACTCTCGTCGTGCCTCGATCTCCCGTAGTCCACGTTTCGTGACCGTGTACACGTTTGTCCGTTTGTCGAGCTCTCCTTTTTCAAGGAGACCTTTGTCGACGAGGTCGTCGAGGTTCGGGTAGAGTCGTCCGTGATTGATCTCTTGTTCGTAGTAATCGTCGAGTTCGTCCTTGACTGCGAGCCCGTGTGGTTCCTCGAGCCCGGCGATCACGTACAAGATGTCCCGCTGGAATCCGGTTAAATCGTGCATCCGTCTGTTTCCCTACTTTTCACGGGTTGAATAAGTTCTCTCTGGTGTCCAGAGTCCGTATCGGTAGCCCTATGGTCAAAATCACGTGTGAGAAAATTCGAACCTTTATTTGATAGACTGGAGAACTCCGCGATGGAATGTATAACCTGATCGTCAAACCCGGCTGTGAAGGACGCACTCTCGGACCACAATGTCTCGCCGATTTTTACGACGCCCTCGACGAGGAGGTGGCCGAACTGCTCGATGACGCCGCCTGGCGTGCCGAAGCGAACGACCGGAAAACGGTCCAACCCCGCAACCTCTAATTCGCCTACTGAAATCCGAGTACGTCAATAGAGTACAGTGTCGGCAGCACTGGCGCTCTGTGGCGGACGAACTATCTGTTGAGCCTACTGATGATTGCCTATGGCATCCCAGTTTCAGCGCCTTCCGGCAGCAACCGTCCAGATCCGTTGTGGAGACTCGTCGTCTCCCAGTACCGGCTCGGGGTTCCACCTCCACAGCGGGGAATACGTCGTAACGAACGCACACGTTGTTGAACCGGCGCTGACTGGGACTGCTCCCGTCATCGTCCGCACGGAAACGGGTGACGAAGCAGAAGCAACTGTTCGCACCCACTCCCTTCCGTCGCGAGCGGGTGGCCACGACTACGCGGTCCTCGAAATCCAAGGGGAGTTGAATGACGACAGGATTGCGCTTCAACCCCGAACTACGGACGTGGAGCGCGGCGACGAGGTACTCTTTGCCGGCTATCCTCACGGGATCGGCGATTTACTCGTCCACCACGCCCACGTCTCCGGACGCGGCCAAACAGGGTTCTACATAGACGGGGCAGTTAACGGAGGGAACTCCGGGGGGCCGATCGTCGATACTGACACGGGTGAAGCAGCTGGACTCGTCACCTACAAACGGTACGTCGAACCCGACGAGTTTCAGCGAGTCATTCGCGAACTCCAGGACGTACGAAAGGCGTCAGCGGAGCGAACTGGATTTATCCACGACCGGGGAGTCGACATGCAAAAACAGGCGCGTGTATTGGCGGAAGCAGGGGAGCTGCTGGAACAGGCTCTGAAACTCAACGCGAACACGGGGATCGGTATCGGGAAACCGATTCATCACGCAGCCCAGGCAATCGACGAACTCACCAGAGACTGTGTCGATTAGGTAGACGATGACGTTCTGTCAGAATGCGCCGTCCGTAGTTCTCCTGCGCAGTCTTAATCGCAGGGACTCGAGAAGTAGTTCGATTTTCTTACAATCTTAACCAACAAAAGCCGGTGTACCCACCTATTGTTGGTTAATATGGTCTCACGATCTAATCAGATGAGTCGCTCTCTTCCTCGGGGAGTAGTCGTTCTCGGGCCGCACTCATATTTGATCGAACCGCGTCTTCAGTTACTTTTCGAATAGCGGCCCACTGTCTGGGTGTGTATCGGTCTGACTCCTCAACGACCACCCAGTCGACGGCTTCGTGGAGAGAAAGGTCTCCGCCGGCAATCATTTCTGCAATCCGGTCAACCTCATCTCGGTCTTCCCATGCAATCGCAGCGTCCTCATAGACGCCTGAGTCCGGATCATACTGTCCGACGATTTGAACTGCTCTGTCCTGTTCGAGTGTCGCAGTGATGTGCGGTGGAAGTGATTCGAGCGCACTCCTTGGAACGGGATAACTCTGTCCCGGAAGGGCGACGATATCGAAGAGGGTTAAGGCGCTATGTGACTGGTCGCTGAATTTCATCATGTAGCCAGTTTCGCTCGCAACTTGTGTCCGGGACTTGAGTAACTGATCGGCGAGTTCTGGGTTCTCTTCAGGATCAACCGACCCGGTTTTGAAGATCGTTATGAAGTCGCCTCCCTGAGTTGCCTTGTTGTCGGGAGTCATGGAGTCACCTACCTCGCTGTAGCTACCGATCGTGTATAATTCTGTGTGGAGATTTACAGAATCCGGATCAACTGGGAGTTTAGCACCTGTTACAGCATATTCTACCGGTTTGAGTTGTATCTACGGTTGGACGGGTTGTCCCCGATCGTAGGGGTGTCTTCTGGTTTCGTTACGTGACGCCGGGCTTCTCCATCTAGTGGTTCCGGCGGTGTCCAGTATTCGGACGCCGGAACCTGGGTGACGATCGTGGCGATAGGGCTGACATCGATCTTGAGCAGTGGAGTGCGAACGATGGGGCGTTCCAACACCGTGTATATGAGTGGAACAGTCATACCGACAATGGCTAGGATATCACCTGCACCCGTGGGCATCCCGAGAGACGCTGCGCCAGCAACAACGAGAACCATCTCGAGCACGATCCAGACCCCGAAAGCGAGGAGTGAGCCGCGCCCGAATAGATCCCACCAGAGCACAGACCGACGTTGAGTCCGTTGTGCCACCCAGTCGAGTTTGATCCCGAAGGCGAGGAAGGCCACCGGAAACGCCACGAGGACTATTGGGGAGCCGATTGTAGGCGTTCCCGTTACCGCGAGTCCAGCACCCAGAGCCGCAACGCCTGTACTGACGATCAGGACTCTCGTCGCCGGTTGTTCGAGAATACCAGGTCTGGCACTGTCGGCCCCCTCTATGGTATCGGTGATCGTTTTGATCCGATGTAGGACGTACAGGCCGAGTGTGAACGGTACTGCAGCCCACATCATCGTTGGAATGAACACGTGGCTCGCGACGGCGATGAGGACGACACCACTGACGATCGCCAGCAGGTAGACGAGAAACTCACCGGCTTGAGCGATTCGAGAGGGCGCTGGTTTGCGGTGGATCTCTTGCATCGTTATGTTGCGTCGATATCGTAGGCGAACTCCACCCGGGAATCACCGGGAACAGCAGTCTCTTCGCCCGTTTCCGGTGCGTGCCTCACCATCAAGATGTAGTCCCCAGCTGGAAGCTGGAAAGAGATATCCGCTGTTGTTGCGCAGTAAACGGTCCCCCGCTCGTAGCACTCGCACTCAAGCCCGTCGGTATAGTACGTGAAGTTCCGGTTGTCCATCAGGACGCAGTCTACGGGTGGACCGTCGAGAACCTCCATCGAGTAGCGAATACGACCGTCAGCATCCAGTCGAATATGGGTTGGCTCTAGATAGCCCGGCTTCAGAGTATACGTATCCGTCCCAGAGTCACGGAGTGCATCACGTTGGTGTGATCGATGCCGGCAGGCTGACCCCAGGAGGTATCCTGCGAGGACTCCGCGAAACACCATAGCAATACGTATTCAAATGAGTGTCTAGGCGCTTATATTTTACCCCACCAGTCCGTCAGCGCCTCCTCAAAATTACCAATACTCCGTATCCCGACCTGAGTAAGAGATTGAACAATTCTTATCGTGATCTCGGGGTGGTGACTGGTAGATACCACAACACCAGTATCCACGTTGGGTCGAGGAATCAGTGCGGATACACAGGATTCACGCTACTGCGTCGTCTCTGAAGGATGGCGTGCCCGTTCACGATAGCGGTTATAGAGATCCTCGCCCCACTGGACGACTGCCTCGTTAGAACTGAGAAGCATTGCGATATGTTCACCCTCTCCCATTTCATTATACGCCCCAATTGCGATTTGCTCCGCATCGTAGATCCCGATCCCAAGCGTCAATGTCTCCTCGAGATAGATAATCCGAAAGTTACCGTAATTGGAATCGTCGAGAAAGTACTCCATGTCCTCTTCGTGGAGACGGTCATATAGTGACGCATCGACGATGGCCTCCCCTTTGAGGCCGAGCTTGAGGAGTTTATCGTACGCCGTAAAGAGGGTCGGATTGAAAATCGACGTCAACACCCGAAAGTGATCAAGCCGCGGATCGCAGAGTTTGAGGGCTGTCGCGAGGACGATTCCCGGGGAGTGCGGGGAGGAGACGTACAGTTTTGCATCAGCGAGGGCTCGTACCGGAATGTCTGTTCGGGTTGGACTGAGCCGCTGAAACCAGGGTGCTTTCTCCATCACCTGTTCGATGGTTATGGCTAATTCTTCGTACGCATCCAATATACGCTCTCCGTCGGGCATGAGCTGGTGATTGCCGTCGATCTCTTCGCTCCATTCCTCCGTCTCGTACATCCGTAATGCTCGCTGAACAGTTGCGCGTGAGGGTGCCCCTGTGTTCGTCCCCGCGAGTTCGCTTGGGCGTACAGGCCCATCTGAAAGTCTTTGCAACAGCGGAATGGAGTGTTTTGAGCGAGTTAGTTTGGTAAGCCGCTTGCGATCAATCTCAGCAAGACAGATTTCGAACGCATCGAGAACGATCTTGCCGCCGGCTGTGAGTGCATACTCTCCATTACCCGTGGAGTTCGTCAGGCCTCTCTCGGTGAGTTGAGCAAGGTGTTTTGATGCAGTCTGTCGAGTGACCTCTCCCTGATCTTCGATTGCCGACGCTGTCATAGACTGTTCGTCCAGTGAACGTAACACATCCAGGCAGGTAGAGCCAGCAAGGTCACTAATGAGCTCACGGACGATTATTCGTTCGTCCGTGAGTGGGTTTGTGACCGCACGCTCGTGGCGTGTCACCAAGGATCACCCATTTTCTAAGATAGCGTCGCCTAGGGTATGAATATATCGACGAGATCGGGTATTGAAACGAACATCTCATCATTCCAACTCCCTATCTGAAATGCGAACTCGAACCCTCCGACAGTACTTTTTACACGTGTTCCCGCAAAGTATGGGTATTGTGGCCTCGCAACTCCCCCCAGCGCCATCCGGATACCCGGTGTTCAAGCATGCAGTCGATTTTGCTCGCGATCCGTTCGAGTTCGTAGACAAGGCAACGTCGGAGTGCGGGGATATCTATCGCATGGATCTCCCAGCAGTCGACGACGTCTTCGTGTTGGCTCATCCGGATTACTTCAATCGCGTTCTGGTGGCCGACGTCGACGCGTTCGGGAAAACCGAGGATTATCGACGAGCATTCGGTAACGGATTACTCTCAGTCGAGGACCAGCAGTGGCGACGACAACGGGAGATGATGCAACCACTGTTCTATCGCGAGCAGATCAAAGGCTACACAGAGCAGATGGTGGCGTGTACTGAACGACGTCTTGAGCAGTGGGAGGCGGGCGACACCCGGGATATGGAAACGGAAATGCGTGACCTCACTCTTGAAATTCTGTTCGCAACCTTGTTCGGTCGTGAATTGGTTCCTGGAGAGGATCAAGAGCTTCGCGATGCCGCTGATGGTCTCAACGAGTGGTTTACTCCCTCCTCGTGGATTCTCCCCCACTGGATTCCGACACCAGCTCGCCGTCGGTTCGACCACTCAAAGGAGCGGCTTCGACAGGAAGTTCAGAGCCTCCTTGCGGAGGAAGGCAGTCAGTCGGTCAGCCCATCAATTGCGGACGATGGAGTTGCTGGAGGCGGTCAACAGAGGCCTGAGGATTCATCCAGCAATATGGACCCGTCCGATCTACTCACACAGTTACAGCGAATTCGTAACTCGGATGACGGTGAGCAGCTCACGACTGAAGAAATCGAAGATCAGCTTATCACGATGGTCTTTGCAGGCCACGAAACGACAGCTACCGCACTTGCGTTTACGTGGTACGTGCTGGCCACGCACCCGGACATCCGAGAGCGGTTCGATGAGGAATTGGAGACGGTACTCGGTGATCTCCCCCCAACCTACGACGATCTCCAAGACCTCGAATTCACGGAGAACATCATCACTGAGGCACTTCGGCTATACCCACCGATTCACACGATCCCGCGCCGGACGAAGTCTGACGTCGAAGTCAACGGATTCCGAATCCCCGAGGATCACGAGATTCACCTATCCGTGATCCACGTACATCGTGATGGCCAGTTCTACGACGATCCGTTATCGTTCCGACCCGACCGATGGACGGATGAATTTGAAGAAGAGCTCCATGATTTCGCGTACGTCCCCTTCGGCGGGGGGCGGCGAACCTGTATCGGGCGAGAATTCGCTCTCTTGGAAGCCAAGGTCGTGCTCGCGACGATTGGCCAGCAGTTCGAGTTTGAGTGGGAGAAAAATCGGGATATCGAACTCGAACCTCGCGTTACTACCCAGTCAAAAGAAGGTATCCCTCTGAAGCTGTCTCCCCGTTAATATCGCCTTCTCTGTATTGAGGGCTGCGTCCGGTGTTCACACCCTTTGACAGTGTAAACACGGATGAGTATAACCACCCACCCTGACAATCGGGGGTGTATGCTATGAACCGCGATTCAACCAATATGAATCACCCCGCATACACATGAAAACCCGACAGGTCACTATCGAAGAGATCGATCAGTTGTTCCTGGAGTGGTTTGACTACATCAACGCCTCCGCGCTGTATCGGCAGGCGCTTCGAGAGGAGATGGATGTTCGTGATATCGACCCACACGAGTTCCGTGATCTCCTCGAACGTGCACAGGAGCGGGGATATTCGTTCGACGAAGTCGTCGAAGAAACGAATCGATTGAGTGACCTCCAGGAACTGGTCGTCAACTCAGCCGATTCGAGAGACGGCACCCAGTCAGAAACATCAGCTACCGAGAGCTGTGAAAACGCTCACAACGAGACGCACCAATGACAGACAACGACCATCAAGAGACTGTTGAATCGTCTTACCGGCCCGTGATACGACAGGCAGCCACTGTCGTGGTCATGTTGAGCCTGTTTGCTGTGCAGCCCGTCGCCGCGCAGAGTAATGCGGTCTGTAGCGCGGATAATCTTCCGAGTATGATCGAGGGATTCTTCCAGTTGACGACGACGCTGGGAATTGTCGGTCTCGCTATCGTGTGGCAGGCTGACTCCCTTATCGAGATGTTTACGATCACTCCGGATCAGAAGAAGGGGCTCAAGCGCCACAAGCGCTCGGCGATGAAGTCCGCCGTCGTCCTCGTCGTCCTCGGCCCGCTGTACACAGTTGCAGGGTCGATGATGGGCCTCCCGCTGGCACAGTGCGTCGACCTCGTCCCCTGGTAAACCACCTGCTGTCACCGACGCGAGCCCTATGGATCACCGAGAACTCTCCGTGCTCATGGCCGCCCTGTTTGTGACGAGCTTAGTCACGGGTATCGTCGCTGCTGAGCCGCCGCGGCCAGGGACGGAGGATAACGGGCTCACGGAGAACGAGTCGGCGACGCTGTGGTCGCGCGATGCGGATAACTACATCAGCCAAGAAACGTACCGCCAGCGGTACGGCGAGAATCGCTCCGCCATCCACCAAGTTGCGAACGGGACAGACATCACGTTCAAACGCCCGCCGGCGACCGCGGCAACGTGGACCCGGAACGACTTCGAGGACCTCGACGCCGGTGGGGCAGACACGTCCGTGCACCCGTCGCACGCGGATCTCGAGGACGGCGTCTTCATCGAAGATGCTCACGCAACGATCTTCGCGGTCCAGCCCTCTACCCGTGGACACCTGGAGTCCGGTGAAACCCCACTCTACATCGCGCCGAATGGGACGATGCGCGGGTTCGTTGATTACCGCGTTCGTGTGCCCAACGGGAGCTCCTCCGGCAACACGACTATCTCGTGGTCGCTCACGGAGCACGAGATCGAAGAAGTCCGGCTGAAGAAGGACGGCGAGACCATCGCCGAGCGTGACGGGGCCCATACGCCTGCCCTCGACTATCAAATCGAGGATGACTGGAGTGCGAATCTCACACTGGAAGCAGAGATTAGCGTCCGGCTGAAGAAGACTGTCAGGACCGACCTGGGTAACCGGACGGACGTCGACGTCACCTACCGGACGGATTCACGCAACGTCTCCGATTCAATCGCTGCCGAGATCTACGACCTCTCGGCGTACCCCTACTACGCTGAGTATCCGAACGGCGACGCCGGCGTGGCCATCTTCCAGTCGCGGCCGTGGCAGGGATATGCGCTCACAGAGGACGGTGAGGCACGGGTCCGTGGCATATGGCGGTTCTACACGGCTCGGAACACCAACTGGGACACGCTCGTCCGGTCGAATCGGACTGCTAGTGCTACTGTTCAGTCGGACGCGATTCCGGTCTACGTTCACGCGTATCCCTCGCGGATCGGCCCGCGTGCAGAGCCGGTTCGAGACGGGCCGGAACTTATCGATACCTGGGGGACTGACCGCCCGTCACCGGTCGGCACCATCGGTGAGAACATCAACATCGACATCGTCAACCAGTCGTACACGACGACGTACGGCGTCGCCGTTCGGGCCGAGAACGTCGACCGTGAGGCCCTCCACGTTGCGGGAATCGTCCGGGGCGTGAATGCGTCAATCGCCGAGCCGGACGCCGGCTCCGAGCGGCAGCTCCGCCGCAGCAATCTCACTGCCGAGGTCATCCAGCAGAACCAGTCGCAAGCGACGCTCAGGGTCGAACTTCGCGACAATCAAACCGGTGCGCCGATCACGCTCGACAATAGCCGTCAATATCCAATCGGCGGCACCACCCGGAACGGGTACATCACGGTCGCGGACCAGCGCGTCGAGACCAACGCCTCGGGGGTGGCGATTGTGACCCTCGACGAGCCAGGCATCTACACGGCTCGGTACCATCCGGGTTCGTGGATCGGGCACGACCCGGCGTACGTGAGCGATACAGCGACTGCCCGCTGGCATTCGCTCGGAACCATCGACGGCTGGTTTGCGTTCCTCTTCGAGGTGGGCTGGCAGCTCATCCCGTTCATCGTGATGTTCTACGCTGGCAAGCGTCTCCTACGGATGCTCGGTCCAGACGACATCTTCGACAGCAATCCATGACTCGATACAGCTCACTCAGCAGACGCACCGCCCTTCGAACAGTCGCCGGCGCCGCGCTTGCTGGCGTTGCCGGTTGTCTCGACAACGGTGGGAACTCCGAGACGCCTAATGGTGGTAATGGCTCTCCAGACGGCCAGAATACGCTCAAGCGCGTTGCCGTCGATGGAACAACTCTCGTCGTCGAACTCACTGCGGAAGCCGACGTCGATCAGATCAACCTCATTCAACCGAACGGGGAACTGTTCGGACAGCGCGAAGTCGCCACAGGCTCCCAGCAGGTTTCGTTCGAAATTGGGACCGCTTATGCACCCGGTGAGTACCGCGTGCTCGCATTGAAGGGAGATGAGACCATCGTCGAAACATCACTTCCCATCCAGCCGGATCTTAGAATTGTAGAGATGGGAATCGGAAGAAATCAGCCCGATAAGATGTGGGACGGGCCAAGCGACGAAATAGCTGAAGAAGCATTCGTGACGGTTGAGAATCAGGGCAGTGGTCCGGAGGCGATTACGAAACTACTCTTCATTGGGGACGTGCCGTATCCCTCAGACGAAGAAGGCACGAACTATGCTGCCAACGAGGAAGTGAGTGGGATATACGATGCGAATGCGGATACGGAGGTTGACGAAGTTGTCATAACCGCAGGCGAGAAAATCACGATCTACAGTTCTCGGTCGCCGTTCGCCTTCGTCCCGGGCGGAGGGACATCCTGCACGGACGAACAACAGAGCGGGGAGTTCGACCTCATCCTCGAAACCCAGATTGGAGCAAATCAAGTTTCGAAAACGTACACTATCCAGTATTCGGCTTCAACAGAGTCTGACAACTGTGATATCACCATCAATGAGGCGTAGCCATGGTTGACCTGATTGATGTCTTCTTAGAAGGGTTCAAAGACGCCGTCGACTGGGTTATTAGCCTCTTCATGGAGGGGCTGACGGCTGGCTACGAGACCCTGACAGAGGAAATGTTTGGCACGCCGACGCCTAAGACGGATGGGGCATTCGTCTTCGGCGACCCGATCAACGCTCCCTGGCAGGCAATCCGAGATGCGTTGGTGGGCGGTGAGATCATGCTAATTTCGTTGCTCCTCCTTTTGATGTGCGTCCAAGGACGGCACACGATCCGGATTTTCAATCTCGGGAATGCATACGAAGCCAGACGGACGAAGAAGACCGCCTGGGTTGGAGCGTTCCTTATCATCAGCTGGTACTGGGTGAGTATTCTGGGCCTCTACATAGTGGATGGATTCACGATTGCTCTGATGCCGAGTCTCAGTTCACTAGGTGATGCGATGCTCAATTTCCTCGAAGTCTCTCTGACGAATCCCGGGCTTGCACTCGTATTCGCCCTTCTCGGCGGTCTCTCGATGTGGGCCCTGGAGGCACTGTACTTCATTCGAGAGATTCTCCTCTACGTCTACGTGTATGGAATGCCGATAGCGTTCGCACTTGGCTACGGCAATATACCGGTTCTCTCCGATATCGCGATGGGATTTACCAAACGGTTCGTCCCGCTCGCAGTTCTTCCCCTCCCGGCAGCAGTAGTGTTCAAAGGATACGATTTGCTCTACTCGCAAGATGCAATTGCTCCAAATAGCGCGTTTCTGAAGTACTTGGTAGCAGTCTCGCTACCCCTGATTGCCCTCTATGTCACGTGGAAGACGTTCAAATACGCGACTCCGCTGACTGCCAAGGTCGTCGGTGGTGCTACGAAAGGGGCAGCACTCGTCGGCGGTGTCGCTGCTGGAGCCTACGTCGGTGGTGCTGGCGTCGCGACGACTGCCGCCCGGTGGGG
>NZ_CABPRH010000015.1:0-82925 GCF_902410085.1 Haloferax sp. KTX1
CCCGTCGACCTCGTCGTCTCGGGGTCGGTCGCCGTCTCCGAGGCGGGCGCTCGCGTCGGGAAGGGCGAGGGGTTCAGCGACCTCGAATACGCGGTGTTGCGGGGTCTCGGAGCCGTCTCCGCGGAGACGACCGTGGCGACGACGGTCCACGAGCGGCAGGTCCGCGACGACCTGCCCGAGCCGGACGCCCACGACGTGCCGATGGACCTCGTCGTCACCCCCGAACGACTGGTCCGAACCGAGACCCCGTATCCCCGTCCCGAGGGCATCGACTGGGGCGCGCTCCCCGACGAGCGCCTCGACGAGATGCCCGTCCTCCGGCGGTTGCGCGACGAGTCGAACGGGTAGCCGAGCCCCTGCTTATTTCACCGCCCGGGCCGACGTGAGGCCGTGCGACTCGTACAGGTGTTGGTGCCGACCGGCAAGCGCGAGGCCGTCCTGCGGACGCTCGACGAGGAGGGCGTCGACTACGCCGTCTCCGAGGAGACCTCCGGGCGCGACTTCGTCGCCGTCGTCACCTTCCCGGTCCCCAAGGAGGCCGTCGAGCCGGTGTTGGCGCGGCTCCGCGAGGCGGGCGTCGAGCGCGACGCCTACACGGTCGTCGTCGCCGCCGAGACGGTCGCCTCGAAGCGGTTCGACCAGCTGCGCGAGCAGTACGAGGAAGACGAGGAGAACGGCGACCGCATCGCCCGCGAGGAGCTGGCCTCGAAGGCCGCCGACCTCGCGCCGTCGGTTTCGACGTACGTGCTCATGACGGTCATCTCGGCGCTCGTCGCCACGGCGGGCCTGCTCCTCGACTCGCCGGCCGTGGTCGTCGGCTCGATGGTCATCGCCCCGCTCGTCGGCCCCGCGATGTCCGCGAGCGTCGGCACCGTCGTCGACGACGACGAGATGTTCGCCCGCGGCGTTCGCCTGCAGGCGCTCGGCGGCGTCCTCGCGGTCGGCGCGGCCGCCGTCTTCGCATTCCTGCTGAAACAGACCGGGGCGGTCCCGCTGTCCCCGGCTGAGGTGCTGTCGATTCCCGAGGTGGACGAGCGGCTCGCGCCCGACGTGCTGTCGCTCGTCATCGCGCTCGGCGCGGGGGCGGCCGGCGCGATTTCGCTCTCCTCCGGCGTTTCGACCGCGCTCGTCGGCGTCATGATAGCCGCCGCGTTGGTCCCGCCGACCGCCGTCGTCGGCATCGGCATCGCGTGGGGCGCGCCCGAGGCCGTCGTCGGCTCGGCCATCCTCGTCCTCGTCAACATCCTCTCGGTCAACTTCGTCGCCATCGGCGTCCTCTGGCAGCAGGGCTACCGGCCGGAGCGGTGGATTCGCCGCGACGAGGCCCGCCGGGCCGCCCTGTTCCGCATCGCCGTCATCGGGGTCGGCCTGCTCGTCCTCTCGTCGTTCCTCGGCGCGGTCACCTACACGACCTACCGGAACGCCGACTTCCAAGGCGACGCGCGCGACGCCATCGAGGACGTGCTCTCCGACACCGACGCCCGACTGCTGTCGATGGACCTGCAGTACGACAGCGGGCCGCTACAGGAGCCGGACGGCGTCGTCGTGACCGTCGGCTACGACCCGACGTCGGACCCGCCGCTGGTCGAACGCGAACTCACGAGACGGGTGAACGCCGTCGCCCCCGAACCGCTGTCGCCGTGGGGTGCCGACGAAATCGACGTCGAAGTGCGCTACGTCGCCGTCGTGGAGTAGCGCGCGCCGAGGGGGTGTAGCCCCCGCCCCGTTTCGAAGGCTACAGTCGCTCTTTGTCTCTAGCGCGGCTTGAATAGCTGAACCGACGTACGGTGGGTATGCAACGACGCACGATTGCTCCGATATTCCTCGTCGGCCTCGTCCTTCTGGCGGGCTGTCTCTCGGCACCCCTGCAGGCGACGACCGACGGCGGCACAGACGCGACGACCGCGACGAACGCGACGACCATCTCCGCGACCGGCACCGGCGAAGTGACCGCCGACGCCGACCTCGCCGTGGTCTCCATCGCCGTGACGACCACCGCCGACTCGGCGGACGACGCCCGCGGCACCGTCGCCGACGACGTGGCCGCCGTCCGCGCCGCCCTCACCGACGCCGGCGTCGCCGAGGACGCCATCCAGACGACCGGCTTCAACATCTACCCCGAGTACGACTACAGCGGTCAGGAGCGCGAACTCCTCGGCTACCGCGCCGCCCACACCCTCCGCGTCGAGGTCGCCCCCGACCGCGCCGGCGAAGTCATCGACCTCGCGGTCGGTGCCGGTGCCAGCGAGATCCGCGGCGTCGCCTTCACGCTCACCGACGAGAAGCGCGCCGAACTCCGCGAGGAGGCCCTGACCCGCGCCGTCGACTCGGCGAAGGCCGACGCCGACGCGGTCGCCAGCGCCTCGGGCCTGACCGTCGCGGGCGTCCACACCGCCACCGTCGGCGGCAGCGCCTCGCCCGGCCCGTACCCGGTCGCCTACGCCGAGGACGCCGCCCGCGCCTCGTCCGGGTCGACCGAACTCTCGCCCGGCCCCGTGACCGTCTCGGCGACCGTCCAGATGGTCTACGAGGCCGAGTAAGCGCCCGCGCCCCGCTGACCGAGACCGAACTCGCGGTTCGACCCACCGCGCGCCCTCATTTCTCCGATAGCTATCCCGTAGCCGCGGCTCTCCCGTCGAGGCGTTGCGACAAGACAGAACCGAAAAAAGCCGACCCGCTTACTCGTTGCGCGACGGCGGGATGTCGGGTTCGAACCCGATGGCGTCGGCCGCGGCGTCGAGGACGGCGTCGACGTTCTCGCCCGTCTCGACGCTCATGTAGAGGTCCGCGTCCATGTCGGTCGAGCGGTCGCTCTTGTTACAGACGGTGAGCACCGGGATGTCGCGCTCCTCGAAGCGCGCCTTCACGGCGTCGCGGAGTTCGAGCTGGGACTCGATGGGGTAGCCGCACGCCCCGCTGGCGTCGGCGACGAAGAGGACGGCGTCCGCGAGGTGTTCGAGGGCGCTCACGGCCTGCCGCTCGATGTCGTTGCGCTCGTCTTCCGGGCGGTCGAGCAGGCCCGGCGTGTCGATAATCTGGTAGCGGATGCGGTCGCGGTCGAAGTGCCCGATTTGGACGCCCTTCGTCGTGAAGGGGTAGCGGGCGATCTCGTTCGACGCGCGGGTCACGTCGTTGACGAACGAGGACTTCCCGACGTTCGGGTAGCCGGCGACGACGATCGCCGGTTCGTCCGGGCGGATGTCGGGGAGGTCCTTCAGGGCGTCGCGCGCCTCGCCGATGCGGAGCAGGTCGTCTTCGACCTCCTCGACGACGCTCGCCATGCGGGCGAACGCCTGCTTTCGGTGCTTGCGCGCGAGGTCCGCGTCGGTCTTGCGGAGCTTCGGCTGGTACTCGCGGGCGATGTTGTCGACCTGCCGGGAGGCCCACATCACTTCCGAGAGGCTCTTTCGGACCTCGTCCACGTCGACGATGGCGTCGGCGAGCTCGTAGTAGAAGGGGTCGACCGTCTCGAAGTCGGGCCACTCGACGACGACGTTTTCGAGGTTGTCCGAGAGGATGTTCGACGCCGTCTGGAGCATCGACTGCTGAGCCTCCAACTTGTTCTGCTTCGCTCGCCCCGTGCGCGCGGCCCGCGAGAAGGCCTTGTCGATGAGTTCGTCCGACCGGGGCGTGGTCGGGAGCGACTCGAAAATCATTGCAGTCCGCTACATGGCCGAGCCGTAAAAGCGCGTCCGTTTGGGGTTCGGCGCTTCGAGCGGTGGATTCGCCGTGCAGGTCTCCCGCACGGTTCGACCGGAAGCGAAGGGGTCGCGGGCGGCCCGCCCGCAGACGCCGACGGACGCGAACGGTCAGCCGGCGACCGCCACGAAGTTCTTGCCCGCCCGCGGCCTACTCCGACCCATGACTGACTGGAAAGCGGTCGCCGTCGGCTTCGTCGTCATCGTCGTCGTCGGCACGGGCGGACTCGCGCTCCCCGTCGTCGGCCAAATCGGCGCGGGCCTGCTCGGCGGCTTCGCGGCGGGCTACCTCGCGGGCGGCACGCTCGGCAACGGCGCGTGGAACGGCCTCGTCGCGGGCTCTATCTCGGGTATCGTCGTGACGCTCCTCGCGGCGCTCCTCGGGAGTCTCGTGGGACTCGCCGGCGGACCGCTGGGCGGCCTCCTCGGCGGCGTCGGCGTCCTCGTCGCGGGCGTCGCGCTGACGCTCGTCTTCGCCATCGACAGCGCCATCGCCGGGGCGGTCGGCGCGTGGGTGAAAGGATAGCCACGTACGCGCCGAACCCGTCGGCCACCGGGGTCGTCGGGGAGCGTTGAAACGGGTTTAGACAGGTGATAAGCTACGTTTGGACGCGTAAACGGTCACCGGCTTCTAAAGGGGTCGACCCAATACAGTGACCCCATATGGGTGAGAAGACGACGTACACCCGGCGAAGAGCCCTCCAATCGATTGGCGCCGTCACCGTCGCCGGTCTCGCTGGCTGTAGTTCCTCCGGTTCCGAAGGCGAAGGCCCGACGACACAGTCGACCGATACGGAGACTCAGACCACGACTGAGGCGACGACCGACGCGCAGACGACGACGAACGAGACGACCGAACAGACACAGGAAAGCACCGAAAGCGGGCCCGAAGCCGCCGATTTCGTCGAGAACCCCGAGGAGATACACCCGACGCTGGTCGAAGAGACGTCGGTCCCCTCGGACGAGGTGCTCCTCGGCTTTCGACTCGAAGACTCGTCGCTCCCGTTCACGACCGAGGTGTACCGCGCGGCCGACGACGCCGAGGTTCAGGCGACCGAAACGTACGACACGCAGGACCTCTCGGAGGTCGACCTGCTGCCCGACTCGCCGGAGGCGCTCGACACCGTCGATACCGACCGCGAGGACATCCACTACGGGACGACGACCATCGGAGAGCCGCTGAAAGTGACGCTGGTCGCGCGCAACGAGACCGACACCATCGACTGGAGCGCGTGGTCCAGAACCGGCTACCCGTACGACGGCCACAACGAGGACGACCCCGCGCTCGAAGTCGACTGTTACTGCGGCGGGATGAACTACACCGCGCCGAGCGGCGGGACGTGGGCGCGGGTGATTCAGGTGACGCCGACCGAGCGCGTCGAGACCGGGACGGAAATCGCGCTCAACTGGACGTCGAGCCGACTCTGAAGGCGGAACCGAGGCGGTTCGCCGCCGCTGACGGGGGCTACTCGCGTTCGAGGTACTCCCGCTGAATCTCGACGACTTCGGTCGAGTCCGCGCACTCCGAGTACCGGCGCAGCGGTTCCTCGTTGAGTTCGAGGAACGTGTGGCCCCAGTTGAACTTCGAGAGCACGTCTTCGGCCCGCGTTTTCTCGCCGAAGATGCAGAGCGCGGCGGCTATCGCCTCGACGGTCGTCAACTGCATCGGGCGACCGAAGTTCACGGGGTTGGCGGCGACGAGATACGGCAGCGCCCGGTGGTCGCCGGGGAGCGAGAACATGGCCTCGCCGGCCGACTCCCACGAGCAGTCGAGCGCGACGAGCGCGCCGGTGTCCGCGTCGGCGGGCGACAGCGCCCTGTCGGCGTGGGGGTTGAGCACGACGCCGTAGGGGGTCTCCCGGTCGGAGCCGTGGAGGACGGCCATGTCGAAGCGTTCGAGCTTCTTCGCCGTGCACTTCTTCGGGTCGTCGTCGCCCTCGTATCGAACGTGCAGGTCCACAGCCGCGGTACGCGGCTGGCCGAGAAAAGCGTCCCGAACGCGGCGTCGGCGCGCGCGAGGCGTCACGAGGGGCGAGTCGGCGTCGGATTCTTCCCCCCGGCCGACGAAGAGAGGGCGTGCATCCCGACGCGACGTATCTGGCCCGGCAGTACTACACGGCGCTCGACCACCACGGATACGAGATGCTTCGGAACCTCCTCGAACCGGGGTTCGTCCAGCACCGCGGCGACATGACGCTCTCGGGGCGCGAGGAGTTCGTCACGTTCATGCGGGACGACCGGCCGCGGAAGGACACGCGACACGTCATCGAGCGCTACATCCAGTCGAAGTCCGACGACGAAATCGTCGTCCGCGGCCACCTCGAAGACCGCGACGGCGACGAGCTGTTCGTCTTCCTCGACCGGTTTCGGGCGCGCGACGGGAAGCTCTCGGAGCTGAAGACGTTCGTCAAGTCGTCGACGGCGAACTGACGGGGTGAGACGCGGGAGAAGAACGGGAGAAGAGAGAACCGCTTTGCGGCGCGCGTCGGTCGCTCAGTCTTTCTTGCCGGCACCGACCGCGGCCTCGCCGACGGGCTCGTGGCCCTCGATGACCTCGCGGCCGCCCATGTAGGGCTGGAGGGGTTCGGGCACGTCGACCGTGCCGTCCTCGTTCTGGTAGTATTCGAGCAGCGCGACCATGACGCGGCCGACGGCCGTGCCCGAGGCGTTGAGCGTGTGGAGGTACTCTGCCGACTCGTGGCGCTCGGGGCGGTACCGGAGGCCGGCGCGGCGCGCCTGGAAGTCCTCGAAGTTCGAGGCCGACGAGACTTCCAGCCAGCGGCCACCCTGTTCGGGGGCGTCGTCCGACTCCGTGCCGGGGGCCCACACTTCGAGGTCGTAGGTCTTCGCCGACGCGAAGGTGAGGTCACCCGTACAGAGCGAGAGCACGCGGTACGGCAGGCCGAGGCGGTCGAGCACTTCGGCGGCCTCGTCGACGAGGGCTTCGAGCCGGTCGTACGACTCGTCGGGTTCGACGAAGTTGACGAGTTCGACCTTGTTGAACTGGTGGACGCGGACGATGCCGCGGGTCTCGGTGCCGTGTTCGCCCGCCTCGCGGCGGAAGTTCGGCGTGTACGCCTGGTGCTTCAGCGGGAGGTCGTCCTTCAGGAGAATCTCGTCGCGGTACATGTTCGTGACCGGGACCTCCGCGGTCGGACAGAGCCACAGGTCGTCGTCCTCGTAGTTCTCGGTCTCCGCGCCGCCGATGCGGTAGGCGTCCTCGGCGAACTTCGGGAGCTGACCGGTGCCCTCCATCGAGGTGGTCTTGACCGGAATCGGCGGGAACAGGTCGACGTACTCCTGTTCGCGGTGCACGTCGAGCATAAATTGGACGAGCGCGTGTTCGAGCATCGCGCCCTCGCCTTTCAGGAAGTAGAACCCCGAGCCGGTGGTCTTGGCCGCGCGGCCCTCGTCGATGATGTCGAGTTCCTCGCCGAGGTCGTAGTGCGGCGTCACCTCGTCGGGAAGCTCGCGGCGGTCGTCGAAGCCGACGCGGCGGACCTCCTCGTTGTCTGCCTCGTCGGCCCCGACGGGAACCGACTCGTGGGGGAGGTTCGGCAGCTCCATGAGCGCCTCGTCGAGCTCCGCTTCGAGCTCGTCGGCGCGGGCTTCCAGCTCCTGGAGCTCCGTCTTGAGCTCGCCCGAGCGGTCGATGGCTTCCTGTGCTTCCTCGTCTTTACCCTCCTGTTTCAGCTGGCCGATTTTCTGGCTGACCTCGTTGCGCTCGTGGCGGAGTTGGTCGCCCTCGGCCTTCAGCGAACGCCACTCGTCGTACACGTCGAGGACGCGGTCGATGTCCACGTCCTCCATGTTACGGGCGGCGAGCGCGTCGCGAACTCGCTCCGGTTCGTCGCGGAGCAGTTGCCTGTCAATCATTGGGCTGTGATTTCCGGGCGGGCGGGAAAATCGTATCGCATCGCCGAGGGGCGGGGGCGAATCCGCGGTGGGGAAACGCGACGAAACCACATCTGAGGAGCGCGACGAACCCACGGTGAAAACGGCCGCTGCTCCCAGATTCGGACATGGAGACGGCTTTGCGGTCGCCCGTAATCAACGTGGGGGGTCCGGCGACCGAACGCTTTTCTTTCCCGGAGACGGCCGTCAACTATGGCTATTGGCGACGTCGAACCCGTCCCGGACAGCACGGATATCTACTACGTCGACAGCGGGATGTACGAGGTGGAGAAGTACGGCTCGGTCTACCTCATCGACGCCGAGAAGCCGGCGCTCGTCGACACCGGCATCGCCGCCGACAGGGAGGCGGTGTTCGGGATGCTCGACGAGGTCGGCGTCGACGACCTCGCGTACATCCTGCCGACGCACGTCCACCTCGACCACGCGGGCGGCGCGGGCTACCTCGCCGAGCGCTACCCCGACGCGACCGTGATGACCCACGAACTCGGCGCGCCGCACCTCGTGGACCCCTCGCGGCTCGTCGAGGGTACGAAGGCGGCCGTCGAAGACCAGTGGCGGTTCTACGACGAACCGCGCCCAATCGACGAAGAGCGCGTCGAGGGACTCACCGACGGCGACGAAATCGACCTCGGCGACCGGACGCTGACGGTCCACCACGCGCCCGGCCACGCGCCGCATCAGGTGATGTTCCACGACGACGGCGACGACGTGCTGTTCGTCGGCGACGCGCTCGGCATCTGGGAGCCGCGGTCGCGGACGCTCCGGCAGACCTCGCCGCCCTCGCAGTTCCACCTCCAGAAGGCGCTCGACGACGTGCGAACCATCGAGGACATCGACCCCGAGACGGTCTGTTTCGGCCACTTCGGCCCGAGACCCTACGACGCCGACCTCGCGGAGGCGTACAAGCGCGTCCTCGTGGAGTGGGTCGAGGCCATCCGACAGAAGCGCGCGGAACTCGGCGACGACGAGGCCGTCATCGACCACTTCGTCGAGCACACCCAGATGGACGAGGTGTGGGGCGCGCGGAAGGCCCGCGACGAAGAGCGCCTGAACACCCGCGGCGTGCTCGGCTACCTCGACTACGTCGGCGACGGCGAGTGACGCGACCGGAGTCGCAATCAACGGTTCCCCGCGGTACCGCGGGCTTTCAACAGACCGCACGTACATAGTTTTTAGATGTTGAATTATTACTAACAGAACATGGACTGGCGGGACGCGGAGGCGGCGTTCGACGACCCGGTCATCGAGCGGTCGACCCTCCCACGGATGTTCGAGGCGAGCGCGTCGCGGAACGCCTCGCGAGTCGCACAGCGGTACAAAGGCGGCGTCTACCGGCGGTCGCTGGTCGCCGAGGGCGTCGTCCCGGCGGCCCCCGACGGCGACTACGCCGACCTGACCTACGAGGAGATGCGGGGCGTCGTCCGCCGCCTCGCGGCCGGGTTCCGCGACCTCGGCATCGAGACCGGCGACCGCGTCGGCATCCTCTCGCACACGCGAATGGAGTGGGCGCAGACCGACTTCGCCGTCCTCGGCGCGGGCGGCGTCGTCACCACGGTGTACACCTCGTCATCGGAGCGACAGGTGCAGTACCTGCTTTCGGACCCCGGCGCGGACGCCGTCGTTGTCGAGAACCAAGAGCTACTGGAGCGCGTGCTCGCCGTCGAAGACGAACTGGACCTTCGGTTCATCGTCGTCGTCGACGAGTACGACGGCCGCGACGACCGCGACGACGTGCTGACGCTCGGCGAACTCTACCGCCGCGGCGAGGAGGTGTACGACGAGGCGGCCTCCGAGTCGTGGCTGGACGAGCGCGACCCCGACGACCTCGCCAGCCTCATCTACACCTCGGGGACGACGGGTCAGCCGAAGGGCGTCCAACTCACCCACTGGAACTTCCGGTCGAACGTCAACGAGAGCTACCGGCGCTTCGGTCCCCGCCCGGACAAAGGCGACACGCCGGTCATCGACCCCGACTCGGTGACGCTGTCGTTCCTGCCGCTGGCGCACGTCTTCGAGCGCATGGCCGGCCACTTCATGATGTTCGCGGCGGGCGCGACCGTCGCCTACGCCGAGAGCCCCGACACGCTCCGCGAGGACTTCCGGCTCGTCAGCCCGACGGTCGGGACGAGCGTCCCTCGCGTGTACGAGAAGCTCTACGACGCGATTCGGGCGCAAGCCGGCGAGTCGTCCGTCAAAAAGCGCATCTTCGAGTGGGCTGTCGGCGTCGGACAGGCGTACCACGCGACCGACGCGCCGGGCTACCTGCTCACCGCGAAACACCGCCTCGCCGACCGGCTCGTGTTCGGGCAGGTGCGCGAGGCGCTCGGCGACGACCTCGACTTCTTCATCAGCGGCGGCGGGAGCCTCTCGGCCGAGCTGTGCGCGCTCTACCACGCGATGGGCCTGCCGATTTACGAGGGCTACGGCCTCACCGAAACGTCGCCGGTCATCTCGGTCAACCCCCCCGAGGAGCCGAAAATCGGCACCATCGGCTACCCGCTTCGGAACGTCGAGACGCGACTCGACACGACCGTCGTCGGCGACCGACTCGGCGACGCGGGCGGCGAGGTCGGCGAACTGCTCGTGCGCGGGCCGAGCGTCACCGAGGGCTACTGGAACGACCCCGAGGAGACCGAGGCGGCGTTCGTCGTCGGTGACGAGGGCGACCGCTGGTTCCGCACCGGCGACGTGGTCGAACGCCGGCCGGACGGCTACATCGCGTTCCGCGAGCGCGCCAAGCAGATTCTCGTCCTCTCGACGGGGAAGAACGTCGCCCCCGGCCCCATCGAGGACGCCTTCGCCTCCTCGCCGGTGGTCGAACAGTGCATGGTCCTCGGCGACGGCCGCAAGTTCGTCTCGGCGCTCATCGTCCCGAGTTTCGACGGCCTGCGGGAGTGGGCCGCCGAGGCGGGAATCGACCTCCCGGACGAGCCGGCGGCCGTCTGCCGCGACGACCGGGTGTACGAGCGCATCGAGGCCGAGGTGGACGCGGCCAACGAGCACTTCGAGTCCTACGAGCGAATCAAGCAGTTCCGCGTCGTCCCCGAGGAGTTCTCGGAGGGCAACGACCTGATGACGCCGACGATGAAGAAAAAGCGCCGGAACATCCTCGACCGCTACGCCGACGAGGTGTCGCTCATCTACGACGAGGACCGCCGGCCCGGAAAGCGGCGGAGCCGCGGGCGGGACGCGAGCCAGTAAAATCTGACACCCTAAACTTTTTCGAGAGTTTTGCGGTCATACGTATCCACAAGACCGCGGAAATACCGCCCGAGATGTATGGTTTTATCTTCCGTCGCCACATGAACCGAATCCATGGAGGCGATATAGGTGGCCGCAGCAGGAGGGGCGAACCTCATCCCGCTCGTCGCCGCGATAATCGGCATCGGCGTGGTCTCGCAGGTGCTTTCGGACCGGTTTCAGGTCCCCAGCGTCGTGTTCCTCATCGCGTCGGGCATCCTGCTCGGCCCGGAGGTCCTCGGCGTCATCTCTCCCGACTCGTTCGGGAACGCACTACAGGCCATCGTCGGTCTCTCGGTCGCTATCATCGTGTTCGAGGGCGCGTTCCACCTTCGAATCGACAAGCTACGGGAAGCGCCGGCCGCGACGTTCCGACTCGTCACCGTCGGGGCGATAATCTCGTTCATCGCGACCGGCGTCGTCGTCCACTACGCGCTCGGCGCGCCGTGGCCCGTGTCGTTCCTCGTGGGCGCGCTCCTCGTCGCGACCGGGCCGACGGTCATCGCGCCGATTCTCGAAGTCGTCCCGGTCCGCGACCGGGTCGGCGCGGCGCTCGACACGGAGGGTATCGTCAACGACGTGACGGCGGCCATCGTCGCCGTCGTCATCTTCGAGGCCATCCTCGAAGGCGTCAGCAGTCCCAACGCTCTCGTGACGCTGTTCGCCGAGCGCCTCGGCGTCGGCGTCATCGTGGGCGCAATCGTCGCCGGGTCGCTGTACTACGCGCTCCGGTACGTCGACCTCTCGCCGGGCAACGCGCCGCAGAACGCGCGCCTGCTCGTCCTCGCCGGCGCGCTCGTGTCCTACGCGGCCGCCGACTACGTCGCCACTGAGGCCGGCATCGCCGCGGTGGCGACCGCCGGCATCCTCCTCGGCAACGCGGACGTACCGTACGAAGAGGAGATTTCGGCGTTCAAAGGCGACATCACGCTGCTCGTGCTGTCGTTCGTCTTCATCGCCCTCGCGGCGCTGTTGGACTTCCAGAACCTCCTGAACCTCGGCGTCGGCGGCCTCGTGGTCGTCGCCGCCGTCGCGCTCGTGATTCGGCCGCTTTTGGTCTTCATCTCGGCGCGCGGCGACCGCTTCACGAGAGAGGAGAAGCTCTTCATGAGCTTCGTCGGCCCGCGCGGTATCATCCCCGCGTCCGTGGCCTCGCTGTTCGCCATCGCCCTGCAGGAGGAGGCGACGCGACTGGCGGCCGAGGGGTTGACCCAGCAGGCCGCCGCACTGAACCAGAGCGCCTCTATCCTCGTCGGCACGGTCTTCCTCGTCATCCTGACGACCGTCGTCTTCGAGGCCGGCCTCGCTCGCCGGATCGCAGAATACCTCGACGTCATCCCAATGCGTGTACTCATCATCGGAGGCGGGAAAGTGGGCCGTGCGCTCGCCGAACGCCTCGCAGACCGCGGAGAGAACGTGGTCCTCATCGAGCAGGACCAAGAAGTAGTCCAGACGGCCCGAAACATGGGCTTTACCGTCCATCACGGCGACGGGGCCGACACGAGCGTCTTACGCTCCGCGGGGGCCGCGAACGCCAAGTTCGTGGTCGCCGCGACCGGCGACGACGACGTGAACCTGCTCGTCGCGCAGTTGGCGAACTCGAAGTTCGAACCCGAGAGCGTCCTCGCGCGGGCGAACAACCCCGACAACGTCGAGGCGTTCGAAGAACTCGGCGTGCGGACCATCTCGTCGACCATCGCCACGGCGCAGGCGCTCGACAACTACATCGAGCGCCCGTCGATGTCGAACTGGATGGGCGAAATCGGCCGCTCCGGCGACGTCCAAGAGGTCGAGGTCACCGCCGAGCGACTCATCGGTCGGACCATCCGCGAGGTCGGACCCGAACTCCCCGACGGCTGTCTCGTCACGCTCGTCTCGCGGAACGGCGACACGACGGTCCCCAACGCGGAGTACACGCTCCAAGAGGGCGACCGCATCACCATCATCGGCGAGCGCGAGGCCGTCCGAGACGCAGAAGAGTTAGTCAATCCCGCGTAGCGGCTCTCGCCGCCCGCTCGCTTTCGGTTTTTTCGCGTCGTCCCCGACCGGTCAGCGCCGCGCCCACCGGACGAACACCGTCCAGTAGCCGACGGTGAGCGCGACGAGGACGTACCAGACGGGCGCGCCGAGGTCGGCGGTTCGGGGGACCACCGACGCGCGGCCCTCGGATTTCGCTCGCTTCCCGCGACGAATCAGGATAAAAACGCGGGGCGACCTCACCGACTGAACTCGATTGCCGCACCCTGACCGAAGCCGACGCAGAGCGACGCGAGGCCGCGGTCAACGTCGCGCTTCTGCATCTCGTGGATGAGCGTCACGGGGAGGCGCGCGCCCGAGGCCCCGAGGGGGTGGCCGAGGGCGATTGCGCCGCCGTTGACGTTGAGTTCGTCCGCGTCGATGCCGAGTTCGCGCCGGGAGTACTCGCACTGGCTGGCGAACGCCTCGTTGATTTCGACGAGGCCGTACTCGTCGATGTCGGTGCCGGCGCGGTCGAGGAGGCCGCGGGTGGCCGGGACCGGGCCGATGCCCATGACCGTCGGGTCGACGCCGGCGACGTTGTTCGTGCCGACCGAGGCGAGCACGTCGAGGCCGCGCTCGTCGGCGAACTCGCGGCTGGTGACGAGGACGGCGGCCGCGCCGTCGGTTATCTGCGAGGAGTTGCCGGCGGTGACGGAGCCGTCACCCGAGAAGGCGGGGTCGAGGCCGGAGAGGACTTCCATCGAGGTGTCGCGGCGGATGCCCTCGTCCTCGGTGACGACGCCGTCGGCCGTCTCGACCGGGACGATTTCGTCGTCGAAGCGACCCGAGTCGGTCGCCTCGGCGGCGCGCCGGTGGCTCCGGAGCGCGAACTCGTCTTGGGCCTCGCGGGAGACCTCGTACTCTTCTGCGACCTTCTCGGCGGTCATCCCCATCTGGAGTTGGAAGATGTTGTACCGCTCGCTCAGCTCCGGGTGGAGGTGCTCGTAGGAGTCGCCGTCCATCGGCACGCGGGACATGCTCTCGACCCCGCCGGCGACGATGCACTCGCGGTTGCCGGCGGCGACGGCGTCGGACGCGGAGATGATGGCCTGCATCGAGGAGGCGCACCACCGGTTGATGCTCGTCGCGGGCGTCCCCTCGCCCAGTTCGGACAGGAGCGCGATGACGCGGGCGACGTTGTTGTCCTGTTCGGTGCGCTGTTGGGCGACGCCCCACATCAGGTCTTCCACGTCGTCGGGGTCGACGTCGTGTTCGTCGAGGACGTGGTCGATGAGCGTGACCGAGAGGTCCTCGCTTCGGACGTCCTCGAACACGCCGCCGGCCTTGCCGAACGGCGTGCGGTACGCGGCCGCGATGACTGGCTCTGGCATGGCACAGTGTCGGGGTTCGAACACCATAAATAGTTTAGAACTCGCTATTCGTCGTGACGAGTTGTCGTTCGGGTCGAAAAACGCCGAGAAAGCGGTGAACGTGGAGACGACGGCACCGAGTCTCGGAGCTCAGGAACGAGTGGCGGAGTCGCTGTCCGGCCGACCGGGGATTCCGCCGGTACCCGCGTCGGCGACCGTTGGCTCCGCCGGGAAGAGCTCCGGCGCGACGTCCGCCGAGGCGTGCTCGAACGGCGCGTCGTCGACGTCGGCGTCGTCTGCCGGGCCGTCGGATGCGATGCGGTCGGTCATGCTCAGTCGCTCGTGACCGGCTGTTCGGCCTTCGCTTCCTCTTCGGCGAACGGGTACCACGACTGCTTCGCGTCGTGCATGTACGGCGCTTCGAACTCCGTCTCCTCGGGGACGCAGTACTCGGTGACTGCTTCGGTCCCCTCGGCGTCGACCCACTCGCGGAACGTCTGTCCGGGCTCGCGGCGCTCGGCGAACGCCTCCACGAGCGACGCGATTGCGCCCGGCACCTCGTCGGCCGGAATGCGCTGTCGGACCCACTCGACGAACGACGGCTCCTCGCCGATGCCGCCGCCGACGCCGATGTCCATCGCCTCGACCATCTCGCCGTCCTTCTGGGCGCGCATGCCGAACAGACCGATGTCGGCCGTGTTCGCCTGCCCGCAGTCGGCGGTGCAGCCGGAGTAGTGAATCTTCAGTTGGCTCACGTCGTCGGGCACGTCCACGTTGTCGCGGAGCCACCGGAGCATCCGGGCGGTCCGCGCCTTCGTCTCCGTGAGCGCGAGCGAGCAGAACTCCGTACCGGTGCAGGCGACGGTGCCGCGCTGGAACGGGTTCGGGACGGGCGTGTGCTTGCCGAGGAGCGGCTCGGCGAGCAGGTCGTCGAGCTTCTCCTCCGGCACGTCCATCAGAAGCGGGTTCTGCCGGCGGGTGAGTCGGACCTCGCCGGAGCCGTACTCGTCGGCGATGTCGGCCAGTTCGATGACGTCCGACGCCGTGAGCCGGCCGACCGCGACGCTGAGACCGACGTAGTAGTCGCCGTCGGCCTGCTCGTGAACGCCGACGTGGTCGTGTTTGCCGGCGGACTCCGGGCGGCCCGCGTTGTAGGTGTACTCGTCGCGGATGTTCTCGCCCGCAGACTGGAGTTCGAAGTCGACGTACTCCTCCTGAAGCAGGTCGCGAATCTTCTCCGTGCCCCACTCGTCCACGAAGAAGCGGCTGCGGGCGCGGGCCCGAACGTCGCGGTTGCCGTGTTCGTGGTAGAGTTCGACGAAGCCGCGGACGACCTCGTAGGCGCGGTCTTCGTCGGCGACGAAGATGTCGAGGTCGCGGGCGACGCGCGGCTTGCGGGAGCCGAGGCCGCCGCCGACGCGGACGTTGAAGCCGGTAACCGTCTCGCCGTCGATTTCCTTCTCCGCGGGTTCGAGCCCCACGTCGTTTATCGAGTCCTGCGCGCAGCCCTCGCGGCAGCCGGTGACGCTGATGTTGAACTTCCGCGGCATGTTCGACAGCGCGTCGTTGCCGCGGAGGTCCGCCTGGAAGCGGTCGAGGAGCGGCTGGGACTCGACGAGTTCGTGCTTGTCGCGGCCGGCGACCGGACAGCCGGTGATGTTCCGCATGGTGTCGCCGCCGGCGGACCGCGAGGAGACGCCCGCGGCTTCGAGCTTCTCCCAGACCTCGGGGATGTCTTCGAGTTCGAGCCAGTGGAGCTGAACCGACTGGCGCGTCGTCAGGTCGATCCACGCGTCGCCGAACTCGGGGTTCTCGACAGGGCCGGAGGCGTAGTCCCGCGCGACCTCCCCGATAGCCCGGAGCTGTCCCGGTTCGAGGACGCCGTTGGCGTTCGTCAGCCGCATCATGAAATAGGAGTCCTGGCCCGTCCGCTGCTGGAAGACCCCCCAGAACTTGAAGCGGGTGAACCACTTGTCCCGTTCCTCCTCGGGGATGGCGTCGACGCCCTTCTCGGCGAACTCCTCGATTTTCTCGCGGACCGCGTCGCCGTAGAGCTCCGACTTCCACGCTTCCTTCTTACTCGCCATTTCCGACCACCAGTGGGCAATTATCCACTATTCCTGTGCGTTTGTTTGCGAACTTGGTCATGTTTCGTGATAACACGACTCGACAGAGGCTCATAAGAGTATTCGTTGAGAATCTTTATAAATTGACTCTATAGGGCGCATTCGTCCACTCTATAACCGAATATTCCGAATATAAGGTTGTACTTTGGTCAGATAGTCGAGTGATTATTGGATAACCTGAACTGAACATAATGGACGATAATGTGGTATGGGACTCGAACGCGCTCACCGACGAGCGGCGAGCGCGCGCAAGTCGTCGAAGGAGTTCACGTTGTGAAACGCGTGCGTCCCGGCGTGAGCCTCCACTTCGCGGTCGTCGAGGACCGTGACGTCGAGCGCGGACATCACGGCCTGCAGGCGGTCGTCTCCGGCGCGGATGGTATCGGTGCAGGCGACCTCGCCGGCGCGGCAGTGAACGACCGCGGGGAGCGGTTGGGTCGTCTCCGAGACCCGCGGGACGACGCCGGCCGCGCCCTGCAGGCGGCCGAAGAGGTGCGAGATGAACCCGCTCGGAACCAGCGGCATATCGGTCGGGAGGACCGCCGCGTACTCGGCGCTCGTCGCCCGCAGCGCGGTTCGCAGGCCGAAGACGGGGCCCCGGTCGGGGTGGGCGTCCTCCGCGAACCGGACGTCGAAGTCCAAGAGCGCGCCGGCGAGCGAGTCCCGCTGTTCGGCGCGGCAGTTGACGACGAGTTCGTCGACGACGGGGTCGAGCGAGGCGGCGACCCGGTGAATCATGGGCTGGCCGCCGACGGTGGCCGTCGCCTTGTCGATGCCGTCGAATCTGGTCGAGCGGCCGCCGGCGAGGATGATACCCGCGCGGCCGGTGTCGAGGTGTGGGTGCGACGCGTCGGCCATTCTCAGGCGGCGGTGCGTCCGGGTTCGCGGGGCCGTCCGCCGGCGGCGACGAGCGCCATCAGTCGCTCACCTCGGCCGCGAGGAGGTCGGTGGACGCGGTCGTCTCGGGGTGTTCGAGGCGGACGGCGCACTGCTTGAAGTTCGGTTCGTTCGACTGCGGGTCGACCGCGGGGCTGGTGAGTCGGTTGGTCATGGGATGGTGGATAGAGAGCCAGACGAGGCCCGGCGGGACGGCGTCGTCGGGGTCGAGCGTCGCCGGAATCGACGCCCGGCGGGAGACGACGGTGGTTCGGCGGTCGCCCTCGGGGTCGGCGACCGCGTCGCGGTGCGCGTCGATTGTGTCGGGGTGCGCGCGTGCGACCGGCTCGTCCGGCGTGTCGCTCCGCGTGCGGACGCCGGTGTTGTACCCGTCGGCCTCGCGGCCGGTCGTGAGCGTCAGCGGGTACGACTCGTCGGCGGGTTCGGGGAGCGACGACCCCGAGAGCGCGCTGAACTGCGCCTTCCCCGAGGGCGTCGGGAACGACCACGTCGGGTCGTCGGACCCCTCGTCGGCGTCGTAGTAGCGGTAGCCGCCATCGCTCGTCGGGTCCGGCGCGGGCCAGCGAACGGCGCGCTCGCCGTCGAGTCGCGTGTACGACAGTCCCGAGCAGTCGGCGTCGGTCCCCTCGGTGAGCGCGGCGAACTCGTCGAACAGGTCGCTCGGCGAGACCGACGGCCTCGGAAGCAGTCCCGGCGCGACGCGGGCGGCCACGTCGGCGATGATGTCGAGGTCCTGCCTGACGCCCGGCGGCGTCTCGGTGGCCGCGCGGACCCGCGAGACCGTCCGCTCCATGTTCATCGTGGTTCCCTCGGACTCGCCCCACGTCGCCGCGGGGAGCACCACGTCGGCGAGTTCGACCGTCTCGGACCGGAAGGCGTCCTGCACGACGAGGAACGAGTCTTCGAGGACCTCGCGGGCGGCCGTCGCGTCCGGGAACCCGGCGAGCGGGTTGGTGGCGACGGTCCAGACGACCGACGGCGACGACTCGAACATGCCGACCGGCCCCGGGCCGCTGTCGTCGGGGAGTCGGGAGACGGGCACGTCCCACGCCTCGGCGACGGTCCGGCGGTGGTCCGGGTGTTCGAACGGTCGATGGCCGGGCCACGTCCCCTTCGAGGAGACGACGCGGGTGCCCATCGAGTTCGCCTGTCCGGTGAGCGAGAAGGGGCCGGAGCCGGGGCCGAGGTTCCCGGACGCGAGACAGAGGTTCACGAGCGCGCCGGCGGTCGCGGTGCCGCGGACGCTCTGGTTGACGCCCATGCCCCAGTAGACGAGCGTGGGCGCGTCGAGGAGCGACGCAAGTTTCTCGACCTCGTCGAGGGTGACGCCGGCGTCCGCCGCCGCCTCCTCGACCGGCGGGACCTCGTCGACGACGCGGTCGAACCCCTCGGTATGTTCCTCGACGAACGCCTCGTCCACGGAGTCGGTTTCGACGAGGCGTCCGAGAATCGCCTGCGCCAGCGCGAGGTCGCCGCCGGGGTCGATGGCGACGTGGTCGTCGGCGACCGCCGCGGTCTTCGTCTCGACGGGGTCGACGACGACGAGGTCGACGTCGTCGGCCGACTGGCGTATCCACCGGAACATCACCGGGTGGGCGACCGCCGGGTTCGCCCCCCAGACGAGATGCGTCTCCGCCTCGGGGATGTCGTCGTAGGTCGGCGGCGGCGCGTCGCTCCCGAAGGCACGGTAGTACGCCGTGACCGCGCTCGCCATGCAGAGCGTCGTGTTCGCGTCGTAGTTCCGGGTGCCGATACCGCCGCGGGCGAGCTTTCCGAGGGCGTAGGCGGCCTCGTTCGTCTGTTGGCCGCTCCCGAGGACGGCGACCTCGTCGGGGTCGTCGGCCATCGCGTCGTTGATGGCGTCTCCGGCGCGCGCGAGCGCGTCGGACCACGAGGTCTGCCGGAGTTCTCCGTTCTCCCTGACGAGCGGTCGCGTGAGCCACGACCCGTCCGGGTCTGCCGACTCGCGGATGCCGCGGCCGCAGGCCAGCCCGTTGTTCACGGGGTGCGAGGGGTCGCCCCGGACCGCGTCGAGACCGTACGCCGTGTCCGAGCCGAGGTGGACGTGACCGCAGCCGACCGCACAGCGCATGCAGGTCGTCGGGACTTGTTTCGCCACGCGATTCACCACCTACCGTCCGCGTCGAATGTACCGCATTCGGGCAAGTATCCCGTGCCGTTCGTGAATATCATTTCACTTTCTTGGCTCACAGTGGCGGAAGATAACCATAAAGACCTAATCGTTTAAGAAGACATATTTTTCCCAATTATTCTGAAGAAAGAACCAATATACAATCGAATAGAAGGAATATAATCGCGTAATCAATCCGTTTTAGAATATATTTTTGAATTGTTTTTACGGAATTAATGTCCGATAGCGGTTCAGCGTCTCGTTCCTTGCCATCGAGGCAGTTCGGTCGCGCGCGGCTCCCGGCGGCGCTCCGACGCTCTTATGCGTCTCCCCGGGCAATTTCTGGGGGATGAGTGAACGGGCGCTCGAGGTTGTCGAGTTTCTGCTGACGGCCCACCTCTACACTGACGACCGAACGCTTGACGAAAACGACCTTCCCCCGCGGTATCGGCGCGTCTTCTGGGCGGACGCCGAGGACGACGGCGACGAGGACGACTCGTCGATGGGCGGCATCGAGCGACCGCTCGTCGTGACCGAGTCCGTCGCGCGGAAGGCGACCGGCGTCGAACACCCCTGGGACGCGATTTCAGACCTCATGTTCACCCAGCGTGAGGAGTTCTCCGGGCGTCTCTCGCTGACCCAACCCGAGATGGCGCTGGAGTGGTTCGTCAAGCGAGCCGACCACGACCGGCTCGTGACGAATCCGACGGTCGCGAAGTCGGTCGAGGACCGCGACGACGTGGACGTGACCCACGCGGACGCCAGAGAACAGACCCGGCCGATTCACGCCGACCGCGTGTGGATAGACAGCCTGCTCGACGAGTACTTCGACGACGAGGACGACGCCGAGATGCTCGACCTCGTGCAGGTCCGCGCGCCCGAGGAGATCGAGATGACCCTCGACGACCTCGTGCTCACGACGGACCAGGAAGGCGAGATTCACAAGCTGATGAAGGCCATCGAGCACCGCGAGTACCTCGCGGACATCGGCCTCCGCGAGATCGGGAAAATCCTCTTCGTCGGGCCGCCGGGGACCGGCAAGACCACCGTCTCGCGGGCGCTCGCCCACGAGCTCGGCCTCCCGTTCGTCGAGGTGAAGCTCTCGATGATAACGAGCCAGTACCTCGGCGAGACGGCCAAGAACGTCGAGAAGACCTTCGAGGTCGCAAAGCGGCTGTCGCCGTGTATCCTCTTTATCGACGAGTTCGATTCCGTGGCGAAGACCCGCCGGTCCGACGAGCACGCGGCGCTCAAGCGCGCGGTCAACACGCTGCTCAAGAGCATCGACGACATCTCGCTGATCCGCGACGAGGTCATCCTCATCGGCGCGACCAACCACCCCGACCAGCTCGACTCGGCGGCGTGGCGGCGCTTCGACGAAATCGTCAACTTCCCCAAGCCGGACCGCGGGATGCGCGCCGACATCCTCCGGGTCATCACGAACCGAATGGACATCGACGAGTTCGACCCCTCGGCCATCGCCGACGTGACGGAGGGCCTCACCGGCTCCGACCTCCGGCTCGTCCTCCGCGAGGCCGTCCTCGAAGCGCTCACCGAAGAGCGGATGGAACTCACCCAAGAGGACCTGCTTGAGGCCGTCGCGGACTTCGAAGAGCGCGACAACCTGAAGAACCTCGACATGATGTCCGACTCGTCGGAACTCGTCGCGGGGTCGGCGTCCGGAGACGGTCACGACCACAGTCACGACCACGCGGACGAACACGAAGGCGAGACGCAGAAAGACGCCGGCGCGGCGCAGTAACTCCGCCTTTCTGACAAAACATTTACTAGTGGGCCGCAAACGGCGAGCCGATGCCCTCCAGCAGACGCCGATTCGTTCGGACAATTGCGGCGGGCGGGGTTCTGACGGCGCTCTCGGGGTGCACATCGGACCTCGAACCGTCCACCGCGACGCCTCTCCCCGAACCCGAGCCGAATCCCGCGCTCGCCTCTGGGGACCCGATTACAATCTCGCGCGACTACCGAGCGTCCTCGAAGTACGACTACTATCCGGATGCCGCGGAGATTCGACGACGCACCGGCTATCGCAAACACGTGAACGAGTCGGGTACGACGAAAGAGCCGGTATACGAGCGCGAACCAGCATCGTCGTGGGTGACGCGAGTCGGCGGGACTGTCGCGGGAGCCGAGGCGATGGCGACGGCGCGGGAGCGACTCGGCGTCGAGTCGTTAGCTGACATCAGCCCGGGGATGGGGTACAACGACGGGGGCGAGAGGCGGGTGATGCTCGGCTACGAGGTGTGGCCGAATCGGGGCGGTGAAACGCGAACGCCTGCCGTGGAATTCGAGGCGCTCGTCTCGGCGGTTCCGCGCACGGTTACCGGGAACTTCCAGTTCGAAGCGACGACGCTCTCGGGGACGTTCCACCCCGTGGTCGAATTCCGGCAGATATACCGGTCCTGACTCGCCGCCGTCGGCCACGTTTATACCTCGCCGCCCCCGTGGTTGACTCAATGCGCGTGACCCTCCTCGGGACCGGCGACACGACCGGCACGCCCACCGTCGGCTGCGACTGCGAGACCTGCCTCGCGGCCCGCGAGCGAGGCATCGAGCGGACGCGCTTTTCGGTCCACGTCCAAAACGAGCGGACCGGCGAGTCGCTCCTCGTCGACTTCAGCCCCGACTTCCGCCACCAGTTTCTCACGCAGGACGTGCCGCTGCCGGACGAGGCCTTAGTCACCCACATCCACTTCGACCACCTCGACGGGCTCGGGAACGTATACCGCCTCCTCGACGATCTCGCGGTCCACGCCGCCGACGAGGTCGACCCGGTCACGGGCGAGAGCGTCGCCGACGCGATTCGTTCGAAGTTCGCCTACCTCGACCGCATCTCGGTCGAAGACCGGACGCCGTTCGAGTCGTTCCGCGCCTGCGGCCTCGACGTGACGTTCGTGCCGGTCGTCCACCCGCCGCTGGTCTGTTACGGCGTCGCAATCGAGGACCCCGAGACGGGCGCGAAGCTCTCGCTTTCGGGCGATTCCACCTACGCCATCCCCGAGGAGTCCCGCGACGTGCTCCGCGACCCGGACCTGCTTCTCGCCGAGGCCATCGTCCCCGCGTCGGTCTGCGAGTACCACCCCATCGGCGGCGACGACTACGACGAAAACGGGGTCGCGCGGACCTTCGGCACGAAGCACATGACCCGCGAGGGGGCCATCGCGCTCGGCGAGGAACTCGACGCCGACGAGACCCGCCTGGTCCACGTGGCGCACTTCTACCCCGCCGACGAGGCGTTCGAAGAGCCGCTGGCGGTCGACGGCGAGGTGCACGAACTGTGAATCTCCGAACTATCGCCGATGACAAGGCGTTCAGGTACCTCGTGGTCGCCGGCGTCGCCGCGGCCGCGACGAACTTCGGCCTAACCTACTTCGATACGGGGCGACTCGACTTCTTCGGGGCCGCCCTGCAGTTCACCCTCGTCGTCGTCATCGGCGTCGCGCTCGTCACCTACTGGAACTACATGGAGCGGCGGGCCGACGCGGAGTGAGGGTCGCTCCGACGCCCCGGCGTCTCGGTCAGACGAACCGGTCGAGTCCCGACTGTCTGCGGACCGCGCCGGGCGGGTCGGCGACCCAGCCCGTCCGCGACTCGCGGAGGCCGTCGCGGTCCAGTTCGGGCGGGTCGGCCGCCTCGAACGCCGGGCAGTCGGCACCGCACTCGGAGCCGGGGTCGACCACGCGGTCGAAGTGGGCGCAGACCGGGCGGCCGTCGGCGTCGACGCGGGCGTGGGCACAGCCCGGCGGGTCGTAGGCGCGCCATCCCTTCCCGTAGGCGCGCTCGGCGAGTCGGAGGCGGGCGGTTCGCTTTTCGGCGGGCGGGACGAGCGCCACGTCGGTGTGCAGCGAGTGGTACTCGACGGGTTCGACGCCGGTCGAGCCGGGCGAAAGCGGCCGCGGCTCGCGGACCACCTCGCGGTCGCCGGTGTCGGGGTCGAAGCGCCAGACGCCGACCTCCTCGGGGATGCGGTTGAGGTGCGCGCCGGTGACGTAGCTCTCGGTCGCGAGAATCACCTCGTCGAAGACCGCGAGGCTCGCGTCGAGGCGGAGCTGTCGGAGCAGGTCGCCGGGGGTCCCGAGGTCGGGTTTGTTCTCGATGCCGACGAGCCGGGCGAACCAGTCGTCGGGATAGCGGGCGGCGCGGCGGACGTACTCCCTGCTCCGGCGGCGCTCGGACTCGAAGAAGCCGACGTCGACGGCGCGGTCGGTGGCGCGGCGGGCGCGGCCGGGACGGCAGTCGAAGCCGTCGCGCCAGAAGACGGCGCTCCCGGCTCCGACGTCGCTCTCGATGGCCGCCGCGGGAATCGCGCGGTCGGTGATGCGGGCGCGCTCGTCGAATCCCGGCCCCGGGACGACGGCGCACACGTCGATGATGCGGCTCCCCGGCGAGGCGACCGACGCGCCGAGCTGGCGCGCGGGCAGCCAGTCCGTCGTCTGTTCGAGGTGGGCGCAGAGCGCCAGTTCGAAGGCGAACTCCGAGGGCGACGACACCGGTGCGGGCACGTGGGGCGCTCGGAGACGGAGCGGCAAAAAGGTCGCTCCCACGGCCGCCGGGTCGTGTCGGTGTTCTCGCATCTGATTCTCGGGGGGGTACCTATTTCAGACAGAGCGCGGCAGTACTGACCGATGAAGGGGGAAAACAACGAAACCCACAGTATCAGGCGGAGAGCGTACCTCGGTATCGCGGCCAGCGCGGGACTCGCGGGTCTCGCGGGCTGTAGCTCCGGGATGACCGCGAGCGCCGCGCGGGCACCGCCGCGGGTTCCCGAGGCGGCGCTCGAAGCCGGCGGCTGGGAGTACATCGGGGGACACTCTCTGGACCCGGCCTTCGAGCGGTCGATCGGTCCGGCGAGCGTCTCCGCGGCGTTCGAGACGGTCGTCTACGAGGACATGGACCTCTCGGAGGAACTGAAGGAGAAGACGCTCGGGCAGGCCGAGGGGCAGTTCTCGCTGTTCTTCGCGACGCGCGTGACGCTCGACCCGAGCCTGTCGAACCTCCCGAAGGAGGTCCGGGGGACGGTCGTCGACCTGGTCGAAGACCACGCGCGGAAGAACTACGAGGGACAGTTAGAAGACGTGGACGTCACGGACATCGAACAGACGGGCACGCGGTCGACGACGGTCGACACCGGCGAGTCGGCGCGCGTGACCGAGTACGAGGCCACCATCGCCTTCGACGAGATTACGTTCCCGTTCACCGACGAGCGGGAGTTCACCATCGAGGGCCAGGAGTTCGACGTCAGCGGGATGCTGGCCGTCTGGGAACACGACGGGACGATTCTCGTCGCCGGCGGCGCACACCCCGGCGAGAACATCGAACTCAGCGTGACCAAGGAGCCGACCGAGGCCATCGAGGTCTCGGTCGACATCGACCTCGGGCTCACGCCCGACGCCTACCGCGAGGAGCTTCAGTCGCTCGTCGCGGGCGTCGAATAACCGGCGAAGCCGGGGGCCGACAGCGGTTCGAGGGGGTACTCGAATCGGTCCGCGAACCGTCGCGCTGGGGGGCACGACGGACCATTTTTCGGAGCGTCGCCGGGACCGGGAGACGCCGCTGAGTCACCGCGCGCGGTGTGTGACCGCCCGACGCGGCCACAGCGTCGCCGCTCCGAGAACAGCACCTTTATCAGTCGTTCGGAGCCAAGTTCACGCAAGATTACTCTCAGGAGGTCAATGGTGACGAAAAACCCACAACAACCGGAGGTGAACATCGGACTCGTCGGTCACGTCGACCACGGAAAGACGACGCTCGTCCAAGCGTTGTCCGGCTCGTGGACGGACCAGCACTCGGAGGAGATGAAGCGCGGTATCTCCATCCGACTGGGGTACGCCGACGCGACGTTCCGTCAGATTCCCGGCGTCGACGCGCCGGAGTGTTACACGGTCGAAGAGGAGACCGAAGACGGCGAGGAGACGGACGTACTCCGCACCGTCTCGTTCGTCGACGCGCCCGGCCACGAGACGCTCATGGCGACCATGCTCTCTGGTGCCGCCATCATGGACGGGGCCATCCTGCTCGTGAGCGCGACCGAGGACGTGCCGCAGGCCCAGACGGCCGAGCACCTGATGGCGCTCGATATCATCGGCATCGAGAACATCGTCATCGCGCAGAACAAGGTCGACCTCGTCGACCGCGAGCGCGCCCTCGACAACTACGAACAGATCAAGGAGTTCGTGGAGGGAACGGTGGCCGAAGACGCGCCCATCGTCCCCATCAGCGCCCAGCAGGAGGTCAACCTCGACCTCCTCATCGAGGCCATCGAGTCGGAGATTCCGACGCCCGACCGCGACGAGACCGAAGACAGCCGGATGTTCGTCGCGCGCAGTTTCGACATCAACCGACCGGGGACGACCTGGGAGGGGCTCTCGGGCGGCGTCATCGGCGGCAGCGTCGTCGCCGGCAAGCTCGACGAAGGCGACGAACTCGAACTCCGCCCCGGCCGCGAGGTCGACGAGGAGGGCCAGACCGAGTGGCGCTCCATCACGACCGAGGTCCGCTCGCTGCAGGCGGGCGGCAACATGGTCGACGAGGTGCGCCCCGGCGGGCTCTGCGGCGTCGGGACCGGTCTCGACCCGAGCTTCACGAAGGGCGACGCGCTCGCGGGACAGGTCGCCGGCGAGCCCGGCACGCTCCCGCCGACGCGCGAGCAGTTCACCATGGACGTGGAGCTGCTCGACCGCGTCGTCGGCGGCGAGGAAGACGAGGGTATCGACGAGATATCCACCGGCGAGCCCCTGATGCTCACCGTCGGCACCGCGACCACGGTCGGCGCGGTGACGAGCGCGCGAAGCGGCGAGGCGGAGGTCTCGCTCAAGCGCCCCGTCTGCGCCGCCGAGGGAGCGAAGATAGCCATCAACCGTCGCGTGGGCGCTCGCTGGCGGCTCATCGGTATCGGGACGCTCAAGTGACGTGACCGCCACCGTAGTCGTCATGGACACGAACGCGCTCATGATGCCGGTCGAGCTCGACGTCCGCGTGTTCGACGAACTCGACCGGCTCCTCGCGGCCGACGCGGACCTCGTGGTCCCCACGGCCGTCCTCGACGAGCTGGAGAAGCTCTCGTCGGGCGGCGGGACCGAAGGCGTCGCGGCGAGCGTGGGCGCGGACCTGGCGACCCGGTGCCGGGCGGTCGAAACCGAGGAAACGTACGCCGACGACGCGGTCGTCGAACTCGCCGAATCGGGCGAGGTCGACTACGTCGTCACGAACGACAAGCCCCTCCGTGACCGGGTGCTCGACTGCGGGATTCCCGTCGTCGGCATCCGGGGGCACGCCACGCTGGCAATCACGGAACCTTAACGAAACTATGTACAAACGGGTACGACTCAAAGATACAGTCGAAGTCCCACCCCGACACCTGGGCGACGTGACGCCCGAGCGGGTCAAGCGACTGTTGCAGGACAAGTTGGAAGGACGGATGGACGAGGACGTGGGGAGCGTCGTGAGCGTCGTGAACGTCAACGACATCGGCGAGGGCACCGTGCTGCCCAACCGCCCCGGCGTCTACTACGAGGCCGATTTCGACGCCATCACCTACGACCCCGACATGCAGGAGGTCGTCGACGGCATCGTGGTCGAGGTCGTCGAGTTCGGTGCCTTCGTCGGCATCGGCCCGGTCGACGGGCTGCTGCACGTCTCGCAGATATCCGACGAATACCTCGCCTACGACGGCGAGAACCAGCAGCTCGCGTCGACCGAGTCCAACCAGACGCTCGCCGTCGACGACGAGGTGCGCGCCCGCATCGTCACCAAGAGCATCGACGAGCGCAACCCGCGCGACTCGAAGATCGGCCTCACGGCCAAACAGCCGGGGCTCGGCAAGCACGGCTGGCTCGAATCGAAGCGCCAGCAGAGCGAGGCCTCGGCGGAGGGTAACTGATGGCGAAGCCCCGTCTCGCCTGCCGCGAGTGCCACTTCGTCAACGACCCCGACAGACAGACGTGCGAGAACTGCGGGTCGAGCAGTCTCACCGAGGACTGGGCGGGCTACGTCGTCATCACCCACCCCGAAGACAGCGAAATCGCCACCGAGATGAACGTCACCGAACCCGGTGGCTACGCGCTCAAGGTCCGCTGAGGATGCTCACCCTGCCGACGGCGCTTCGGGCGGCGTTCAAAGAGCCGTTCGGCCCGGTGTACACCGAGGCCGACGACCTCCTCGCAGACGCATCCAGCGAGGACGCGGGCGCGCCGCTCGTCGCCGTCGGCGACGTCGTCACCTTCCACCTCCGCCGCGCCGGTCGCCCGCCGGACGTGGCCGTCGTCGACGGCAAGACGAAGCGCGAGGCCGTCGGCGAGGAGATTCGGCGGGCGGTCGAGACCGGCCGCCTCGTCGAGGTCGAAAACGAACCGGGAACCGTCTCCGTCGAACTCGTCGAGGCGCTCGTGGCCGCGCTCGCCGCCGACGAGCCGACGACGCTCCTCGTCGAAGGCGAAGAGGACCTCGCCACGCTCCCGGCGGTGCTCGCCGCGCCCGTCGGCTCGACGGTCGTCTACGGCCAACCCGACGAGGGAATGGTCCGCGTCGCCGTCACCGACGCGACCAAGACCGAGATGCGGGACCTCCTCGCGCGGTTCGACGGCGACTTCGACGCCGTCGTCGCGCCCATCGACGCCTGAGACGCGGGCGCGCTCGTCCCTTCGAAATCCTTTTACTTGCTTCGGGGGGAATTACAGGTAACTGAACCATGGATATCGAAATCATCTCCGAGGAGGAGAACCCCATGTTGCACCGGACGGACGTTCGATTCGAGATCGTCCACGAGGAAGCGACGCCCTCTCGTCTGTCGGTCCGCGACTCGCTCGCGGCCAAGCTGAACAAGGACTCCGACGAGGTCGTCGTCCACGAACTCGACACGAAGTTCGGCATGCGCAAGACCGCGGGCTACGCGAAGGTCTACGAGAGCCCCGAGTTCGCGCGCGACGTCGAACAGGACCACATGCTCGAACGCAACAAGATCACCGACGCCGACGCCGAAGTCGAAGCCGAAGAGGCGTAACCCCGGCTTCGAACCGTCGTTTCTTCACACTCGATGCGCATTCTCGGAATCGAAGGTACAGCGTGGGCCGCGAGCGCAGCGGTTTTCGAGACCGACGACCCCGACGCGCTCCGCTCCGGAAGCGGGCGGACGCCCGACCCCGCGGCCGACCACGTCTTCATCGAATCTGACCCCTACCAGCCGGACAGCGGCGGCATCCACCCGCGCGAGGCCGCAGAACACATGGGGACCGCCGTCCCCGAGGTCGTCGAGACCGCGCTCGCGCACGCCGCGGCGCGGCACGACGGCGACGGTCCCGTCGTCGACGGCGTCGCCTTCTCCCGCGGCCCCGGTCTCGGGCCGTGTCTCCGCATCGTCGGCACCGCGGCCCGCTCGGTCGCCCAGACGCTCGACGTGCCGTTGCTGGGCGTCAACCACATGGTCGCGCACCTCGAAATCGGTCGCTACCAATCGGGCTTCGACTCCCCGGTCTGTCTGAACGCCTCGGGCGCGAACGCCCACCTCTTGGGCTACCACAACGGCCGCTACCGCGTCCTCGGCGAGACGATGGACACCGGCGTCGGCAACGCCCTCGACAAGTTCACCCGCCACGTCGGCTGGACCCACCCCGGCGGGCCGAAGGTCGAGGCGGCCGCGGCGGACGGCGACTACGTCGAACTGCCGTACGTCGTCAAGGGGATGGACTTCTCGTTTTCCGGCATCATGAGCGCCGCGAAGGACGAGGCGGACGCGGGCACGCCCGTCCCCGACATCTGCGCCGGCCTCCAGGAGACAGTCTTCGCCATGCTCGCCGAGGTGGCCGAGCGCGCGCTGTCGCTGACGGGGACGGACGAACTCGTCCTCGGCGGCGGCGTGGGCCAGAACGCCCGCCTGCGCGAGATGCTCGCCGAGATGTGCGACCAGCGCGGGGCGGAGTTCCACGCGCCCGAACCGCGGTTCCTCCGCGACAACGCCGGCATGATAGCCGCCCTCGGCGCGCGGATGCTCGCCGCGGGCGACACGCTCGCGGTCGAAGAGTCCACCGTGGACCCGAACTTCCGACCCGACCAGGTCGAGGTGACGTGGCGCGGCGCGGACGAGTCGGTCGCGCGCGCCCACACCGACGACGGCGCGATTCGCGGGGCCGAGGCGACCGTCGATATCGGCTCCGAGGAGGTCGTCAAGCGGCGCGTCCCGAAGACGTACCGCCACCCGGAGCTGGACGACAGACTCCGACGCGAGCGGACCAAAGCCGAGTCGCGGCTGACGAGCGACGCCCGGCGCGCCGGCGTTCGGACGCCCGTCATTCGGGACATCGACCCCGTCGAGGGCGTCATCACGTTCCAGCGGGTCGGCGACGCGGACCTCGCGGAGCGCCTCGACGCCGAGGCCGTCCGCGTCGTCGGCGAGTACCTCGCGCGACTCCACGAGGCCGGTATCGTCCACGGCGACCCGACGACGCGGAACGTCCGGGTCGGGACCGGACCGGACGGCGACCCGCGCGTGTCCCTCATCGACTTCGGCCTCGGCTTCCACACGGGCCACGTCGAGGACCACGCGATGGACCTCCACGTGTTCGCCCAGAGCGTCGAGGGCACCGCCGCCGACGCCGACCCGCTTCTCGACGCGCTCGAAGCGGGCTACGAGACCGTCGGCTCCGAGGCGGTCATCGCCCGGTTGCGCGAAGTCGAGTCCCGCGGCCGGTACCGGTAGCCGGCGCGGACACCTCGCCGGAAGGCCAAAACGATTTATCCCGAGCCGGCGTATTCGTCTCACATGGCAGACAAACCGCAGCGCGGAACGCTTTTCGGCATCCCGTACAACTTCGAGCGACCGAGCGCCGGCCGACTGCTCTCGTCGTACTGGCAGCCCGGCAAGGGCATGCTGGTCGAAAAGCCGTTCGGAATCGGCTACACGCTGAACCTCGCGAGCTGGCGGTCGTGGGTCGTCCTCCTCGTCGCCGGCGGCCTCCTCTGGAACGAGCGCCAGAAGGCGGAGGAGAACGAAGGAGACGAGGCCGACGACGGCCCCGTCGAAGTCATCGTCGACTGAGGCGAAGCGACCGACACCGACGACTTTTCCACGTCCGCCCGCGGAGGGGCGGGCATGCTCCGATACGTCACCACGAACGCGGGGAAGGTCCGCGAGGCGCTTTCGTACCTCGACGACGACGTGACCCAACTCGACTTCGACTACACCGAGGTACAGGCGTCCGACCTCGGCCCCATCGCGGCCCACGGCGCGCGCGAGGCCTACCGCTACGCCGGCGAGCCGGTGCTCGTGGACGACGCCGGGCTCTTCATCGACGGCTTCGAGGGCTTCCCCGGCCCGTACTCCTCGTACGTCGAAGACACCCTCGGCGTCGAGGCGGTCCACCGACTGGCCGCGGCCGAACTTGACGAGCCCCGGCGGGCCTCCTTCCGGTGTGTCCTCGCGTACTGCGACGGCGAGCCGTTCGAGGCGAGTCCGGACCCGATAGACCGCGACGACCGGACCGTCGCGGCCGCCCGCGGCGCGGAACAGGACACAGAGGAGACGGAGGCGCTCCCGGTGAAGCTCTTTACGGGGAGCGTCAACGGCCGCATCGTCCCGCCGCGCGGCGAGGGCGGCTTCGGCTACGACCCCATCTTCGAACACGACGGCGCGACGTTCGCGGAGATGACCGCCGAGGAGAAAAACGGCATCTCCCACCGCGGGCGGGCGTTAGCGAAGTTCGCGACGTGGTACGCCGAGCGGGAGCGAGGCGTACGTTGAAAGCCACTGATTTTCAGAAGTACGCCGAGCGGGAGCGAGGCGAATCTCGTCTATCCTGACCGAGGAGTTCAACAGAGCCGCCCGAACGATAGCCGCACCCAACCACCGCCACCGGCCGCTACGTTTACCCCGGCGGAGCGACCCCGAACCGCATGGACCCGAGCGACTTCTTCGAAGGCGGGACCGTGACCGTCTCGGCGGCGACCTACGCGGTCGTCACGGCCGAGCGGGGCGACCCGGACGCCTTCGCGACGATTCGAGACGAGAACGAGACGACCGTCGTCGTCGAGGAGGGTCGCGTCGACGAGACGGCCGCCGTCGAAATCGAGCGGGGCTGGAAGCGACTCACCTTCGAGATGGTCCTGCCGTTCGAACTCGTCGGCTTTCTGGCGCGGGTCGCGGGCGCGCTCGCCGAGGAAGACATCTCGGTGTTCGCGCTGTCGGCGTACTCGACCGACCACGTCCTCGTCCCGGGGGGCGACGTGGCGGCGGCCGCGACGAAACTCGAATCGCTCGGCTGTACCGTCGAGCGCGCCGGGACCGACGGCGACGGGAACTAACGTCGAGACTGGTTTGCGAGCGAACAATTTGATACGTTCGGCGTTGACAGACTAGTCGTGATGTTCCCCGACTACGACGAGCCCCTTCCCCTCGTCACCGACCCCTCCAGCGGTATCGACCGCGCGCGCGCCGCCCGATTGACAGCCGACCCCGGCCCCGTCATTCCCCGCAATCGCGGGGGTCGCCACTCAGGGACGGCGGGCGCGTACGGGGACGTATGAACCGAGCGAACGTCGTCGCCGCCGGCGCGGCCAGCGGCTACGGAATCGCCGTCTTCGCCGCCATCGCGGTGTTCTTCGGCGACGCCTCGCAGGGTCTCGGTGTCGCCGTCGCGTTCGGCCTCGTGACCGTCCTCGCCATCTTCGCGGTGACGCGCGTCCTCAACGACTGAGCCGGCGGGTGGTCGGCGATCGGGCCGGCGCTGGCGACTACGCCCGCGGGTCGCGGTCCGGGCCGGGGTACGACCCGCCTTCGACTTCGACGTAGAGGCTCTCCGGCGCGAACAGCGACGCGAACGCCTTCGGATGGCGAATACTGACCGGGAAGCGACCGCCGACCGCCGCGCCCGCCCGCACCGAACTGAGACGGTCGTCGAACGTGAGGAGGTGCATCGCGCCGCCGCGGTAGGCCGACGCGAGCGCGGGGTTGTCGCCGTCCGGGTGGGAGACGAGTTCGGCCCACGAGTCGACCTTCTCGCGCCAGTCGGCCGCGAGGTCGGCGTCCGCGAGCGACGAGACGACCGCCTCGGCGTCGTCGAGAAGCGGGTCGCTGGCGACGAGCGTCGTCCACGAGTGCCGCCGGAGGTGGTCGAGCGCCGCTCTCGCGGGACCGTCGGCGAGGAGGTCGGCCGCGAGCACGTCGGCGTCGGCGACGACCCGCGCGGGCGAGGGCTCCGTCTCAGGCATCGTCGCCCCGGCGGGCGCGGAGCGCCTCGGTGACGTCGGCTTCGGTGGTCTCGTAGGCGGCGGCGCGGGCGAAAAGCGATTCCCAGCTCATGTGCGCTAGCACGGAGAGAGTCGAAAAGAATCCGACGCAACCGATTTCAGGCGCGAGTCGTTTCGAATTCCCGTGATTGAAATGAATTGTGATTACCCCACATGGGAAACAGTTATTCCACGTTCGGCGAACCACAATGCATGGCGATAGAGCGACGGCGCTTCTTACAGGCTGCCGGTGTCGGCGCGGTTCTCGGACTGAGCGGATGCACGGGGAACACGAGTCCCCCGGAGGCGAACAACGAGACCGCGGAGGATTCTGGGGGGAGCCAAAGCGAGGGCGAGAGCGGCGCGACCCAAGAGCTGACGCTGGCGACGACGACGAGCACCTACGACACGGGGCTGCTCGACGCCCTGAACCCGGTGTTCGAGGAGCAGTTCAACGCCCGGGTGAAGACCATCTCGCAGGGGACCGGCGCGGCAATCGAGACGGCGCGGAACGGCGACGCCGACGTGATTCTCGTCCACGCCCGCGGCGCTGAAGACGAGTTCCTCCAAGACGGCTACGGCGTCAACCGCCGCGACGTGATGTTCAACGACTTCGTCGTCGTCGGGCCGGCCGACGACCCCGCGGGCATCTCGGGGATGGAGAGCGCGACCGACGCCTTCGCGGCCATCGCCGAGGCCGAGGCGACGTTCGTCTCCCGCGGCGACGACTCGGGGACGAACAAGAAGGAACTGCTCATCTGGGAGGCCGCCGGCGTCGAGCCGTCGGGGACGTGGTACCGCGAAATCGGCAAGGGCATGGGCGACACGCTCGTGCAGGCCGACCAGTCGGGCGCGTACACGCTCTCGGACCGCGGGACGTTCCTCGCGACGCAGGACAACGTCGACCTCGAAATCCAGGTGCAGGGCCCGCTCAAGGGCGGCCCGACCATCCTGAAGAACCCCTACGGCGTCATCCCGGTCAACCCCGCGAAGTACCCCGACGTGAACTACTCGCTGGCGATGGCGTACGCCGGCTTCCTCACGAGCCCCGAGGGACAGGAGATAATCAGCAACTACACGGCGAACGGGTCGCAGTTGTTCTTCCCCAACGCGCTCTCGGAGGAGCCGCAGTTCGGCCAGTACGTCCCCGAGAGTTACGACGGCGGAGAGAACGCCTCGTCGTCGGCGTCGGTCTCCGACGCGCAGTTCGAGTCGTGGGTGGCACAGCACGTCCCCGAGGACTTTTAGTCCGGTCGGACCCCACCACCGACCGTGTTCGGCCTCGGCGACCTGAACCTCACCTATCTCGTCAGCATCACGGCCGTCTCGCTGTACGTGAGCACCGCGGCGGTCGCGCTCAGCGCCGCGATCGGCCTGCCCATCTCGCTTTTGGTCGGCTTCCGCGACTTCACCGGGAAGTCCGCCGTGACCTCGCTCATCTCGACGGGCATGGGCTTTCCGAGCGTCGTCGTGGGGCTCGTCGTGCTCTTGACGCTCTCCCGGTCGGGGCCGCTCGGGGCGTTCGAACTGCTGTTTACGCCCGAGGCGATGATTCTCTCGCAGACCATCCTCGCGCTTCCCGTCCTCGTGAGCGTCTCGCTGTCGGCGGTCCAGTCGGTCCCGCAGGACCTCAGAGACGCCGCGTTCGCCGCCGGCGGCACCTCGACCGACGTGGCGCTGTTGGTCGTCCGCGAGGCGCGATACGGCATCGTCACGGCGCTTCTGGCCGCCTACGGCCGCGCCATCAGCGAGGTCGGCTCCGTGCTCATCGTCGGCGGCAACATCGTCTTCTCGGACAGCACGTCGTTCACCCGGACGCTCACGACGGCCATCACCGTCGAGGCGCGGAAGGGGAACATCGAGACTGGCATCGCCCTCGGAGCCATCCTGCTCGCGCTCGTCCTCGGCGTGAACGCCCTCGGCGCGCGGTTCCGCGACCGGACTCCCGGACGGAACGGGAGGGGACGATGACGGCCGGACTCCCCGGTGGCGGCGAGTCCGACGGGTCCGACTCCACATCGACCGGCGCGCGACACAGTCGGACTCGGCTCGCGGCCCGCGATCTCGGCCACGGTTTCGGCGACGGCGCGGTGCTGGACGACGTCTCGCTCGCCGTCGAACCGGGGGAAATTCTCGCCGTCGTCGGTCCCTCGGGAACGGGGAAGACGACGCTGTTTCGACTGCTCGCGATGTTCGAGCGCCCCGACGAGGGGTCGGTCGAAGTCGGCGGCGACGACGTGTGGGGCCTCCCGGAGGCTCGCCGGCTGGCGGTCAGACGCCGGGTCGGGATGGCGTTCCAGACCCGGAGCCTCTTTTCGACGACGGTCGCGGAGAACGTCTCCTACGGGCTCCGCGTCCGCCGACCGTGGTCGGCTCGCGTCCGCGACGCGGTAGCGGGGCTACTCGGCCGCGAGGGGCCGTCGGAGACGGTCGAGGACGCCCTTCGGACCGTCGGCATGCTCGACAAGGTCGACCGCGACGCCGGCTCGCTGTCGGCCGGGGAGGCCCAGCGCGTCGCCATCGCTCGCGCGCTCGCGCCCGACCCCGACGTGTTACTGCTGGACGAGCCGACCTCGAACCTCGACCCGCGGAACACCGCGGCCATCGAGTCGGCGATGCGGGCGGCCAGAGACCGCGGCATCGCCGTCGCGCTCGCCACCCACGACATGCAGCAGGCCCGGCGGGTGTCGGACCGGACGGCCGTCATCCTCGGCGGGACGTGCATCGAATCGGGGGCGACCGACGCGGTGTTCGAGTCGCCGGACGACGACCGGGTCCGCCAGTTCGTCGAGGGGAAACTCGTCTACTGAACGCGGGGCCTCAGCCGCGGTCTCGTCGTCGGTATAACAGCAGATTTTGCGTGTAGATGGCGTGTGACCCCCGTCTGACGCAGATTTAAGGTTCCCCGTACGTACCCGAGGATGGGGCGCGCATTCGGCCTCAGTTCCCATCCTCCCACCGGCGCGCCCGGCACGAAAACCACCACCACCATCGTCGTTCTGGTTTCCCCCGGTACGACACGCGGCGCCGCCACCACGGCGCTGTTTTCCGAGGTAGACTGCGCCGCAGAGCGGCGTCTCGGTCGCGACGACCGACGTCTCGGCCGCGACGACCGGCGTCTGCGTCGGGTCAGCCGAGCAGTTTCGACCGGACTCGCTCCAGCGCGTTTCGCTCCGTGAGGAGCGCGAGCTGGTCGCCGGGCTCGACGGCAGTCCCGGGGAGCGGAATCGTCATCGGCTCGCGCTCCCGGCCGTGGGCGTAGACCCGGCCGTCCGCGCCGAGATCGATGTTGGCGACGTGCTGGCCGACGACGGGCGCGCCGTCGGGGACGGTCACCGTCGTCAGTCGGAGCTGGTCGGTCAGGTCGCCGATGGCGTTGAAGTCGCCGCCGAGAAGCGCCGTCTTCGCGCCGGCCGCGCCGAGGCGTTCGGGGTAGATAATCTCGTCCACGTCGTCGGCGTAGCGCTCGTAAATCTCCTGGCGGTAGTCCTCGCTGATTCGCATGACCGTCCGGCAGTCGAACTCCTTGCCGAGCATGCAGGCCGCGAAGTTGACGTTCGGGTCGCCGGTCAGTCCGCCGACGGCGTCCGCTCCCTCGACGCCCGCCTCCCGCAGCACGCTCTCGGTTCCGCCGTCGCCGAGAACGGCCTCGAACCCCTCGTCGCGGGCGCGGTCGACCTTCTTTTCGTCGTTGTCGACGACCGTCACGTCGTGGCCCTCCTCGCGGAGCACGCGAGCGGTCCGCGAGCCCACACGGCCGTACCCAACGATAACGAGTTTCATGGTAGTAGTATGCACACCGGGTGGCTAAAAGATGGCCCCGTCAGGGCCGGGTCCGTTCGAGTCGCTCCCGAACCGAATCGATGGTGTCCGCGAGCGGCGGTGTCCCGAAGAGGGCGACGAGCACCGCGCCGACCGTGTCGAAGATGAGGTCGACGATGGTGTCGTCGAGACCGTACTGGACGAGGACGGACTCGGAGCCGACGGCTTCGGCGGCGAGGCGCGCGCCGAACTCCAGTACCTCCCAGAACACGCCGGCCGCGAGCGTGAAAAGCAGGACGTAGACGAACATGAAGCGGTCGGGGAGGGAGACGGCCTCGGTGTACTCGTCGACGGCCCGCGCGGTGACGTAGCCGACGGCCGCGACCACGGTCGCCGAGAGCGTGTGGGTGACGTGGTCCCACCAGTCGATGTAGTTGTACGGGCCGAGCATGCCGACGGCGTGGAGCAACACCGCCAGCGCCAACCAGAGGCCGAGAAGCGGGTGGAGCCGAATCTGCCAGTCGCGGCGGAGCACCGCGGGGAGGAACGTCGCGCCCAGCGCGAGCACCGCGTTGACGACGACGCTCAGGTTCCGCGTGTAGACGCCGACGAGGAAGATACACAGGATGACGGCCTGAATCGCCCGCCCCGCCAGTCGCTCGATTCGACGAGAGACCATTGCGGTGCGCTACGACCTGAGCGCCCTAAATTCGAGCGTGTGACTAGCTAGCACGACCACCGACACCGTTTTTCGCCCTGATTGCATACGCTCCACCGATGATGGCCACCACTCACGCCCTCGCTGGTGTCGTTCTCGGCACCGCCGTGTGGGCGCTGGTCCCCGAGGCCGGGATGCTCCCGGTGCTCGCGGCCGCACTCGGCGGCCTGTTCCCCGACTTCGACCTGTACGCGGGTCACCGGAAGACCCTCCACTTCCCCGTGTACTTCAGCGCGCTCGCCGTGCCCGCAGTCGCGGTCGCCGCGCTGAACCCGACCACGACCACGCTCGCGGTCGCGCTGTTCCTCGCGGCGGCCGCGCTCCACTCCGCGTCGGACGTGCTCGGCGGCGGCCTCGAACTCAAGCCGTGGCTCGGCACCTCCGAGCGCGCCGTCTACGACCACTGGAACGGGCGGTGGCTCGCCCCCAAGCGACTGATTCGCTACGACGGCGCACCCGAGGACCTCGCGTTGACGCTCCTGTTCGCCGTCCCGCCGGTCCTCGCGTTCGACGGCCTCGCCGAGACGCTCGTCATCGCCGCGGTCGCCGTCTCCGGCGTCTACGTCCTGCTCCGCAAGCCGATGGTCGCCATCGCCGAGACCGCCGTCGCGGCGATACCCGACCACGTCGTCGACTACGTGCCGGAGCGGTTCGTCCGCGACCTTCGGTAAGCGGCTCCCCGTTTTCGAGGCGTCTCGACCACCGAGTCTCCGTTTTTCAGCGTCGCTTCCGTCTCGAACCGACAGCCCGCGAGCGGGCCGACCGGGACAAGACACTTATCCGGCGACCGCGCGGTCGAACTCACCAGCGTTCCAGAATGACAGACCAACGACGCGCCGTCAGAGACGCGTACGACCGCCTCGCCGACGACTACCGCGACCAGCGGAGCGACGACGCGCCCGCGGTGCTCGGCGAACTCGCCGACGCCCTCGACTCGGGCGCGCGGGTGCTCGACGCCGGGTGCGGGCAGGGGACGCCCGTGACGGACGCCCTCGCCGCCGACTTCGACGTGGTCGGCGTCGACTTCTCCCGCGAGCAACTGCGACTCGCCCGCCAAGACGTGCCGGCGGCGGGGTTCGCACAGGGCGACATGACCGCGCTCCCGGTTCGCTCGGCCGCCTTCGACGCCGTCTGCGCGTTCTACTCCGTCATCCACGTCCCAATCGCGGAACACGAACAGGTGTTCGCGGAGTTCGCCCGCGTCCTCCGGCCCGGCGGCACCCTGCTTTCGACCGTCGGCGGCGAGGCGTGGTCCGGGTCGAACCCCGACTGGCTCGACAGCGGCGTCGAGATGCGCTGGAGCTTCCCCGACATCGAGGAGACCTACGAAACGCTCGATTCGGCCGGGTTCACGGTCGAATCCGAGTTCGTCGTGGACGACGAACTGGGGAGTCAGTACCCGTTCGTGTTAGCGCGATACGAGGGTTGAACGGCCGTTCGCGGCGGCGAGCTGGGTCGATGCGCCCGCTCGCGACGCCCCGTGAATTCCACAGGTATCCCCCAAGCGTATAGCGTCGGGGACGCAGATACGACCCATGCTCGCACTACTCGCGTCTCTCGCAGTTGCGGTCGGCTGTCTCGGCGTCGCCGCCGGGACGGTCGGAACCCTCGGGGGCGCTGACGACCCCGACGAGTACGATTACGTCGTCGCCAAGGACGGCAGCGGCGACTACGAGACGATTCAGGCCGCCATCGACGGCGCGAAGTCGTTCCCGCCGAACCGAATCCGCATCCTCGTCCGAGACGGCGTGTACGACGAGAAGGTCGAGGTCCACGCGTGGAACCCCGACGTCACCCTCGTCGGCGAGCGCGCCGGGGAGACGGTCATCACCCACGACGACCACTTCGAGAAAATCGACCGCGGGCGCAACAGCACCTTCTTCACCCACACGCTGAAGGTCCGCGGCAACGACTTCCGCGCCCGAAACCTGACCGTCGAGAACAGCGCCGGCCCGGTCGGACAGGCCGTCGCCCTCCACGTCGACGCCGACCGGGCGGTCTTCGAGAACTGCCGCTTCCTCGGCCACCAAGACACCGTCTACGCCGCCGGCGAGGGGGCACGCCAGTACTTCTCGAACTGCGACGTCGAGGGGACGACCGACTTCGTCTTCGGCGGCGCGACCGCCGTCTTCGAGGACTGCCGCGTCCACTCGAAAGCCGACTCGTACGTGACGGCGGCCTCAACGCCGGAGAGCGAGCCCTTCGGCTTCGTCTTTCTCGACTGCGAACTGACCGCCGACCCCGACGTGTCCGAGGTGTATCTCGGCCGCCCGTGGCGAAACCACGCCCGAACCGCGTTTATCCGCACCCGGATGGACTCGCACGTGCTCCCCGCCGGCTGGCACAACTGGTCGCGCCCGGAAGCCGAGAAGACGGTCGAATACGCGGAGTACGGCAGCCGAGGACCGGGCGCGGAGGGCGAGCGAGTTCCGTGGGCGATGGCGTTGACTGAGGCGGAGGCTGAACGGTATTCGAAGGCGAACGTGTTGGGTTCGGAGGGTGCTGGTGAGTGGTGGGAGTGGGAAGAATGAGCGTGCGAGGGGCGGGTCAGTTTCGACCGAAATCCGGCAACCGCTCGGGGACGAGACGCCTCGCTCGACAGTTGAATTTCGAGAAGAGCCTAGGCCGGGATTTGAACCCGGGGTCTCGTCCTTACCAAGGACGCGCTTTACCCTCCGGCCAAATCGGCCGTTTTGAGGGCGTTATTGCCGCATCTCCGCCGGTTTCGACCTTCTCGTCGAGGAAACACTACACGGCAATATAAATAATTCAGGGGTGCCACCTCGACTTTCTAATCAGGACCGGACGGAATCGCCAATCCTGTTGTAGCGATACTGCGGGTGTCCACAAGACCGACTGCAACCACTAACACATTATATACTTTAGCGATTCCGACAGTGCCCATACCGGGATGGGAGAAAATGCTGTATGTACGTACGGGCGCGTCTTGGCACTACAATTCGACTGAGTAGCTGTTGTACTGGCACTACCTGTGTATACGTACTTACAGGGGCTAAGGAGATCAGGTGGTGAGAAGTCCGGCGGAGCTTTCCCAAAGAGGTTGGTGGCACCGACTCGCCGGTCGTGATGGGATGGTCGCTTCTCTTTTTTCCTCAAAGGTGATGAGGACGCGTTGCTCCTATACGCCGGTGAGTCAGAAACGCTTGTGTGACAGGGGGCGTGATTAGTGTCGCTCTTTCGAGAAAATCATTGAGTTTGCCTCGGAGCGGCCAGCTCACGGCGGATGTTATGTTCGGAGGAAAGTGTTCGGGGGTAAAACCATGATAGACACCTCTAAAGCCGTCTTGAGCAACACCTGGTGGTTGTTGGCATGAATCTTCGCGGTACCGGAAACAAATCTCGTACTCGCTTCGGCACACACCAACGTATATGTAATACGATTTGAAAGATACAGATATTATGCCGATTTTTGAGAAACCCGTTGACGAGATCACGCTTGGTGATGTTGAACAATTGGTTACTGAAGGGATTCAAGAGGGAAAACAGATCGAGTACAAGGAGTACCTCAACCTCGATACTGATTCATCAGACCACAAAACCACACTGCTGGCGGAGGCGACATCTTTCGCAAACAGTAATGGAGGTCATCTAATCGTTGGAATCCCCGATGATGACGGCCAGCCTGAACATGCGGCTGGCTTTCCTGTTGACGAGGTTGATCAAACTATCGAACAATGGGCCAATGTTCTCCGGCGTAGCACTGACCCTCCTCTCCCAACCAGCAGTTTCGACATCAGTGCAATCCCGACCGAAGGGAACCGACACCTCGTAGTCGTCGGTATTGACCGGAGCTGGCGATCTCCCCACCGTGTCACGACAAATGACCGGTTCTATGCACGGAGCCCGAGTGGCCGATTTCCATTAGATGTCGGTGAGATTCGCCGACGAATACTTCAGACGGAGCGTCAAGGTGAGACGTTCAATGAGTTCAGAAACGATCGAATCGCCACCATAGCGGGAGACGGAGATCGGTTCGACATTACGATATCACCAAAGTTCGTTCTACATGTCCTTTCAGGAGACTCTCTCACACCTGGGAAGCAAATCGATCTTTCCACCGCAGAACTCCGCACAGATTCGAGGCCTCCCTTCTTCGAGGCGAGAGCCGGTGCAGGGGGCCTCGACGAGGTGTATTCCGTTGACAGCGTTACTGTTCTCCGTGGTTCGACGGATCAAGAAGTGAGCAAGTACGTTCGTACGTTTCGCGGAGGGGTAGTTGAAGCATTAACAAAATACGTATTCACCACAAATCCAAAACATGGATCTCCCTATTTGTCCAGTAGCGAGCTCAGAACTGCATTAGAAAATACGCTACCGGATTACGTCAGCTACCTCCAAAGACAAGATCTGCGGCCACCCCTCTACGTTTTCGCATCCATTATCGGCGCTCCAGAGTTCCTTATCAAGCGTAACTCGAGAGGAGATGAGTACGACCGAGTCCCGTTTGGGGAGCAAGTTATCACTCTACCGGAAGTTGTGATTGAGTCGTATTCTATCGATCCTGATTCTGCTATTGATGAACTAATGGATCTGGTATGGAACGCTGGCGGAAAATCAGGGGAGCCTCGTTAGTTGAACGTCACTTGCGACATAAGCTTCGGCCTGTGGTCTTCTTTGCCTTCTCGAAGTCATCTTGATAAGATTTGATAATCGAGTAATAGTATGGGTACACAGAAGATTCTCGTAATGGGTGATAACCATGGTGACGTCGAGTCCCTAAAACGGGTAGTCTCTGAAACGGAGGGAGAATTGTTTGATTTTGTTATTCACGTAGGAGACTTGACTAACGCATATTTTGACGGGCTTGAAGCTGGTGTTGAACAGCTCTGTAATGTTGAACCGTACTTGGCAACCTTGGAGGATCGCACCAACGGTGGTTTGCTCTATATCTACGGAAACCGAGATCACACGCGCGGACCAGATTCACGGTATGTCTATGAAGAACACGAGCTCTCCGTAGGAACTCGTATCTCACCAGAGGGTACCACTACAGTAGGAGACCAGCGGTTTACTCAGGAGCCAGAAAGTGTAGTGGAGGACGATATTTTAGTTACTCACGGTGAATATGTTCCGATGCTGGATCATTTCTCTGGGCGGGCGTACTTCTCTGGCCACGAGCACACTGGACGATACAAGGGTCGTTGTCTCAATTCGGCGTTTCTCTACCGAACTGACGATCACGGGAGTGACCCACTTATCGGCGGGTATTTCATCGTCACTGTAGAGGATGAGCCGCCGTTTGAGGTGGACTTCCGCAACCTCGACCGACTCAAAAAGATATTCTGCACTCAACATCACAGCCGGGGGGTTCTGTTCGCTCCCGACTTTCATGATTGCCAGTTCTGTTACGACGGGGAGCTACAGTTTCTACAGGAGATGGCGAGTTCAGCGTACTACGGACTTACACAAGGTAATGACAGAGAAGAAGTCACGGATGAGGAATTGATTCAGTATGCTGTCGGCCTTTTCGACAATCCTCCTCATGGCTTCGAGCAACTATTCACGCAGTATGTAGACCAGTTGGGGAACTCTCCTCTTGATCCACTTCAGCGGAACGAAAACGGCCGATTCGTATCCCCGTATCGGTAGTGCAGGGATGAATGATTCGATGAGTATGGCTTGAGATGTCGCCCCACCGTAGAAAATAACTGGCCCCCCGTCAACGACTCTGTTATGTCCCTTTCGCTGGACCAACTTGATTCTCATTTATTCAAATGTGCAGACATTATTCGCGACGCCGTTGACTCAACCGACTACAAGGAGTATATTCTTCCACTCGTCTACTACAAGACCATTTCTGACGAGTTCGAAAATCAGTATCAGAACAATCTTGAGGAGTATGACACGCAGACCGCTCGGAACCCCGACCATTACGACGTTCCCGTTGTTCCCGAAGGACACACTTGGAACGATATTCGAGAAGTTACTGACAACGTCGATCAAGCACTCAACGAAGCTTTTGCAGCACTGATCGAGACAAACCCTGAATTGAAAGGTGCTTTCCGAGTTGATTTTGTTAACGCAAGCGGGCTCAATGACGACCGATTGACCCAGTTGCTGAATCATCTTAGTGAGTACGATCTTGACCGCACCTCGGTATCACCTGATCTGCTTGGTGATGCCTTCCGAGACCTCATTCACCGTTTTGCTGAAGAAGAAGGTAAGAAAGGAGGCCAGTTCTATACTCCGCCTGAGATTTCAAAATTATGTATCTCGCTGTTAGACGATTTCGAAGTTGGAGACGAATTACACGATCCGACCGTAGGGTCCGCTGGGATGTTGGTGGAGGCCGCCCGTTACTTCCGTGAAGAACAAGAGAGGAACCCTTCAGAACTCCGATTGACGGGCCAAGAGATCAACTTAGATATTGCCGCCATTGCCCGTTTGAATCTCTCTATCCATGATCTAAACGACGAAATCGCCAGAGGGGATTCACTATTAGACCCACAGTTTACTCAGGATGGCGAGTTGGAACGATTTGACTACGTCGTCTCCAATTTTCCGTTTTCAATGGATTGGTCGAAAGACGAACTTCGGAATGACCAGTATGAGCGTTTCAATTGGAGCGATAAACTCCCTCGGGCTGATCGCGGTGATTACGCGTTTATCATGCACATTGCCAAACATTTGAAGCGTCCAAATTTAAACAGCACGGGGGGGAAAGCGGCTATCGTCATTCCTCATGGTGTCCTCTTTCGGAAGCATGAGATGGCGTATAGGGAACATATGCTTGAGCATGATCTTGTCGAGGCGATAATCGGCCTTCCAGAAAAATTGTTCCCGAACACAGCTATCCCTTCGGCAATTCTCGTTCTAAACACTGACAAACCAACTGAGAAGGAAGGTGAAGTACAGTTCATTCACGCAGCAGATCCCGATTTCTATGAGGAGCTAAGGAGCCAGAATAAATTGACTGAGGATGGGATTGATAGAATCGTAAGTCTGGTTCAGGACAATGCAACGAGATATTCGATAAGTAAGACTGCTCAGATCGAAGAAATACGAGAGAATGATTACAACCTTAACATTACATTCTATGTTGATGGGGTGGATTTCCGAGAAGGACAGGCCCTCAATCGAGGTCTGAGCAAGCTTGACGAAGTATCATACGACGGCCAGTTGAATCTCAAGGCAAACTCAACGTTTGATGCGATTCTCGGGAGGGTGATTCAAAAGCTCGATAATACGGTATTGGTTTTAGGAAATTACGAGGGTGCTCACAAAGCTGAACTCGTACGGGTGAAACGTGCGTTGGAGGAAAGGGGATATGAAGCCCATCTTTTCGAAGATCTCCCTGATTTCCCCGGCCAAGATCTGTCTGGTAGCGTCGCCACCGCAATGCGACTGGTCGGTTTCTGCGTAATGGTGGACCGTCAAGCTTCAGGCCACATAGACGAGTATCGGCTTGCAGAAAAACAACGAACCATCCTCGCAAGATTAGTTTCGGACGAAGGTGGTTCAACCCGTATGATCGGGGGGTCCGAACACGTCGATGTGAACTATATCAAAACTTTTGAATTTGGGCTTTGCCCACAAGAGGTGCTTGACGAAGCAGTGGATTGGGCGGATCAAATGCAAGAGAAGCGTGAACAGGTGTATGGTGACTTGTATGAATGGCGCGAGTAAGACGCGCGCCCATTTCCCTGGTTGTTGGAGACTTATCAAACAGTGATTTGGCAACCGCTACTCCGCGACCGTAGCAGATAAAGGATTCAGGTGAGATGTCCTCTCTATGACTCTCTCGCTGGACGAATTGGACTCTCACTTATTCAAGTGCGCGGACATTATTCGCGACGCCGTCGACTCGACTGACTACAAGGAGTTCATCCTCCCGCTCGTTTACTACAAGACCATCTCGGACAATTTCGAGGTTCAGTACGAGCAGTACGCCGAGGAGTACGGCGAAGAAAACGCCCGCCGTCCGGCTCTCTACGACACACCCATCGTCCCAGAAGGCTATACGTGGGACGACCTCCGTGCCGTCAACGAGAACGTCGACCAGGCGATCAACGAGGCCTTCGACGCGCTCCGAGAGGAGAACGACGGTGAGATCGAGGGCGTGTTCCGTGCTGATTACGTGGCCGCTGACGCGCTCAACGACGACCGCCTCTCAAAGCTCATTGAGCACCTGAGTACCCACGACCTTGACACTGAGAGCGTCCCTCCGGACATGCTCGGCGAGGCGTACATGGACCTCGTCCGCCATTTCGCCGAGGAGGAAGGCAAGTCGGGCGGCCAGTTCTTCACCCCGCCGCACATCGTCGAGCTAATGGTGCGCCTCGTTGAGCCGTTCGAGGACGGCGACACCTTCCACGACCCGACGGTGGGTTCTGGGGGGATGCTCATCGAAGCCGCCCGACACTACCGCGAGGAACAAGACGGCGACCCGTCGAAGCTCACCTTCACCGGCCAGGAGATCAACCCCGACATCGCGGCTATCGCCAAGATGAACCTCTCGATCCACGGGCTCAACGGCCGCATTGAGCGTGAGGACTCACTCCTGCGTCCGCAGTTCACCGAAGGTGACGAACTTCAGCGGTTCAATTACGTCCTCGCCAACTTCCCGTTCTCGGCTGACTGGGCAAAGGACGAGCTCCAGGACGATCCGTACAGCCGCTTCGGGTGGCACGAGAAACTCCCACGAGCTGATCGCGGCGACTACGCGTTCATCATGCACATGGCGGAGCAACTGAAAGACCCCGCCGTCGACGGTGAGGGAGGACAGGCGGCCATCGTCATACCTCACGGCGTCCTGTTCCGCAAACACGAGAGTAAATACCGGGAGCCGATGCTGGAGAACGACATGGTTGAGGCCATTATCGGTCTTCCGGAGAATCTATTCCAGAACAATTCGATTCCCTCCGCGGTCCTCCTACTAAACACAAACAAGCCCGCGGAACGAAAAGACGAGGTACTGTTCGTCCATGCCGCTGACGAAGCGTTCTACCGCGAACTCTCGAATCAGAACGAGCTCACCGCGGATGGGATGGACCACATCGACGTGAACGTCTCGGAGTGGAAGACCGAGGAACGGGTGAGCCGGTCGGTGTCGCTTGATGAGATTCGAGAAAACGATTACAACCTGAACGTCGCACTCTACGTCGATACGACCGAGCCGGAGGAAGACATTGACGTACAGGAAGAACTCGGAAAACTACGCGAGTTACAGGCCGAGCGCGACGAGATAGAAGCGCGTATTGATGGCCATATGGAGGCGCTGAACTATGAGTGAGGAAGTCGCACTGGACGAGGTTCAGAGTGAATCAGAGGACGAACAAGGCCAAAAGTGGCAAAAAGTGCGGCTTGGGGACGTCTCCCGAAAACGGTCGGAGAACGTTGACCCGCAGGAGGTGAACTTAGATAGGCACGTTGGACTTGAACATATCGACCCCAGTACGCCGTACCCGGAGTGGGAATCGGTTGACGGCCTATCGAGCACCAAACGACGTTTCGAGGCTGGGGATATTCTGTTCGCAAAACTCCGGCCCAACCTTGAAAAATCCGCCCAACCTGACTTTGAAGGGGTTGCTTCGACTGACATATTCCCTATCGTTGCGGAAGAAGGAGTCAACTCGAAGTACCTGCTGTACAGATTGAGTTCTAAACCAGCCTACGACCACGCCCGACGTACCTCCGCTGGTACCCGTATGCCACGCACCTCTTGGAACCTCTTCAGCAACTTCGAGTTCGACCTTCCACCACTTGAAGAACAACGTCGAATCGCCACAGTACTTCAAGATGTTGACCAATCGATTCAGAAAACCGAGGAAATCATCGAACAAGCGACTCGGGTAAGGAAAGGGATAATGCAGGACCTATTTCGATACGGGTTAAATGAAAGCGGAGAACTCCGTGGTTCCGCCGAGGGTACCGAACCGTACCGGAAGACCAAGTACGGCGAAATTCCCGAGAGTTGGGATGTTATTGCATTAAGCCAACTCGTCCCTGAAGACGCACCTATTGTCTACGGAATATTGAAGCCCGGCGACCATCAGCCAGATGGTATCCCTGTTGTGAAGGTGAAAGACATTCACAATGGGGAAGTAAAGCAGAGGGATATTCTTCACACATCCCAGGAGATACACGAAGACTTCAAGCGAGCCGAGTTGAGGGAGGGCGACTTGTTATTCACTATCCGGGGAACCGTCGGTAGGATGGCCTTCGTCCCGGAAAGTTTGGACGGGGGGAACATTACGCAGGATACGGCCCGTATCCGAGTCACGGGGGCTAACCCTCGATTCATTCGGTACTTCTTCGAGACAGAAACACCGAACAACTACTTCGAGAGGAACACTATCGGACAGGCTGTTCAAGGAATCAATTTGGAAGACCTTCGAGAAGTACCCGTTCACCTCCCTCCCGAAGAAGAACAAGATCGAATTGTCGAGATAATTGATCACCACTCCAAGAAACTCCGGAACGAGCGTGATTACCTACAACGACTTCAGCGCTTCAAACAAGGTCTCATGCAAGATCTTCTCTCTGGAACTGTCCGTACTACCGACACAAACATAGCAGTCCTCGACGAAGTCCTCCAACATGGCTGACCTCCCGACCGAAGGTGGCGTCGAACGCTCGATACTTTCGTGGCTCGACGCCCACGGTTGGGACACACACGGTATCGATGGTGGAAACGGCGCGAAGGCGCTCGACGAGGAGTACAATCGCACCAGTACCGAGGTTGTCTACTGGAATCTCCTCGCTGAACAAGCCATCAGACTCAACCGGGACATCCGCGAGGACAACGTCGACCGCTTCCTGAACTCGGTGAAGCGCGATCTCGACCATGACAACCTGATGGATGGCAACCGAGAGTTTACCGAAATTCTTCGGAAGGGGAAGAAGTTCACCGTTGACCAGAAGCACAACGGCACAAAGACGATTTACGCCGATCTCATCGACTTCGAGCAACCGGAGAACAACGTCTTCCACGCCGTCAACCAGTTTCAGGTCTCGCGTATCCACACGATACGCCCGGACGTTACTCTGTTCGTCAACGGAATCCCGCTGGTCCAGATGGAACTCAAGTCGCTCGCACAGGACAACGACTACTACGACGCGATTACGGATCTCCATGGCTACGAGGCCAAAGTTCCGCGGTTGTTCGTGCCCGCGCTCATGAATGTTGCCGCTGACACCACGGAACTCCGCTACGGGGCTGTCGGGGCTGCACGGGAGTTCTACATGCCGTGGAACGATGCGCCCGAACAGTATCGCGACGCCAACCGGATGAAGCAGGCTGTTCAAGCCCTGTTCAACCACGAGACCCTACTCGATCTCCTCAAACACTTCGTCTTCTACGAGCGCAAGGCCGGCAAGGATGTCAAGATCATTCCGCGGTATATGCAGTACTACGCGGTCAAGTGCGTCCTCCGGCGGGTGGCTGGTGGCAATCACCGAGAAGGGCTTATCTGGCACACCCAAGGGTCGGGGAAGTCGTTCACGATGCTCTACACGGCGAAGAACCTCCTCGAACGGGAGGTGATGGATGCGCCTCAGATCTTCGTCGTCGTCGATACGGACAAGCTGAACTCCCAGATGCGCGACCAACTGGCGAACCTCTCGTTCGACCGCTGGACGGAAGCGTTCACTATCGACGACCTGGAGGAGAAGATCGCCGCTGGCAAGAGCGAGCTCGTGGTCACGACGATCCAGAAATTCCAGGACGTCGATCCTGATGTTCAGTCCAATGACGAGGCGGTCGTGATGAGCGACGAAGCCCACCGATTCCTTGAGAAAGACCTGGGGAGCCGTCTCGATGCAGCACTCCCGAACGCCTACCACTTCGGTTTCACAGGGACTCCTGTCCGCGAGGGTGAACGCGAGGCCGACAGAAACACCTTCCGCGAGTTCTCGCCAGAGGGAGAGGAGTACCTCCATCGCTATTCGATCAAAGCCGGTATCGAGGACGAACTCATTCTCCCGGTCTACTTCACGCTCCGCCACGACATGGACTGGGACGTTGACGAGGCTGGGCTCGATGAGGAGTTCGATGAAGCGTTCGCTCGGATGAGCAAGGATGAGAAGCTCGAGTTCATCCAGGACAACGTCACGAGTCAGATGCTCGCGGAGATCGAGCCGCGTGTCGATTGTGTTGTCGACGAGATCCTCGACCATTTCGCGGGTGTAGACAAGAATGGCTGGAAAGGGATGGTCGTCACGCCGAGTCGAACCTCAGCCGCGATGTACGGTGAGAGGCTGGTGGCAAGTCTCGGTCAGAGTGCTGTCGAAGTCCTGTACACCGCGCGGACTGGCGACGACGAACTCGTTCGACAGTTCCACACGGAGAGCGAAGAACGCGATAAGATCGTCAAAGCGTTCAAAGAGGATGACGAGCCCAAACTCCTCGTGGTACACAACATGCTACTCACGGGCTTCGATGCGCCCATTCTCAAGACGATGTACCTCGACCGCAACATCAAGAATCACACGCTGATGCAGGCCATCGCTCGAACGAATCGGCCAGCCGAGGGGAAAGAGAACGGGGAGATCGTTGACTTCCAGGGCGTGTTTGAAAACATCGACGACGCACTCGATTACGACGAGGAGACGAAAGCCTACGCAGCCCAAGATCGCAAGGAGCTGTTCGAGAAGTTGGAAAAACAGCTCGACGTAGTCCTCGACATCTTCGACGGTATCCCGCGGACAAATACGCAGGAGACGATCGACCAGTGTTTGGCTCGGGTCAGTACACATCCTCAAAAGCGTGAGTTCAAACAAGGATTCCGTCGGCTTCAAGACCTCTATGAATCCGTTTCTCCTGACCGTCGGATTGTCGAAGAAGGACTGCAAGAGGACTATAAGTGGCTCGTTCGGGTTCACACGGCCTTCCAGCGACACAACAACCGCAAGGATCGGCCCGAAGACGAGATGCGTGAGAAGACGAAGGAAATCATTGAGGAACATGTCGACATCGACGACATCAAGCGAGATTACCCGGTGTACGAGATCGGCGAGGAGCACCTCGAAGCCATCGAGAAGATGGATAACGATGCTGCGAAGGCGACCAACATCGCGCACGCAACCCGTGAGTTCCTCCAGTCCCGCCAGGGCCAGAACCCCCACTACAAACGACTCAGTGAACGGGTAACCGCGATCGTTGAAGATTGGCAACAGGGGAACCGAGGCGACCCAGAAGCTGTAGAGGCGCTCAAAGCCGTGGAGAGATCGGTTCTTGAGGTCGAACAGGAGGCTGAGGAACGAGGGATGAACGACGCGGAGTTCGCGATTTACGCCGAACTCACCGAGAAACAGGCCGACAGCATCGAATCTGACGAGCAAGCCGAATCCATTGCTCGGGAAATCGTCGCCGAGTTCGAGGACCGAGTCGACACTGGGTACGAAGGATGGGAAGCGAACGACCGGACGGTCCAGACGATTGAACTCGTGTTACTTGATGTCCTGATTAAGAGATACAGTATCTCGGAGCTCGTGAATGACCAGTTCATCGACGCTGTCCGGATGTACCTCATCAAGAACTATGTCGAGTGAAGCCCGATCAGCGACGCTCATCGGCACCGAAGTCGGATACAAGGTCCGCAAGAGCGCAGATGCCACTCAACCACGGATTGACATCGACATTCGCGGTGTAGTCGTCGTTCTCCCTGAAGACGCTGAAATTGACCCAGAGGAACTGCTGCGCGAGAACGCTTACTGGGTCCTTGACAAGCAGGATAAATACCAAACGTACCGAGAGCAAGCTCCCGACCGACGCTTCGAACCTGGTGAACGATTCCCCTATCTCGGTGAGACTCACGAGCTTGTTGTGGAACCACGTCAGAAATCAGAAGTGGTTGATGGCATGATCCGACTCCGACGTAGTGCGGTCGCTCAGTCCTCAGTCAAGCGAGCTTTGGAGAATTTCTACAGGCGTGAGGCCAGAGAATACCTCACTGATCGAGCAGACCATCACGCCGACGAGATAGGTGTAGAGTACGGAAAGATCGAGATTCGTAATCAACGGACGAAATGGGGGAGCTGTTCAACTACTGGGACACTTGGGTTCAACTGGCGGCTGATGATGGCTCCACCTGAAGTGATTGACTATGTTGTCGTCCACGAACTCACCCATCTTCGGGAACAGAGTCACAGCCCGAAATTCTGGAGTCTTATAGAGCAGATACTTCCACAGTACCACGAATCAGTGAAGTGGTTAGATCAAAATAGCACGAAACTGATCTTCGACAAGAGCGATTTGTAACTTCGATCTTGTCGTTGAGTTGGGTTTGTGAAATGCTAATTGTCCCCATGATTTATGATGTATAGATAACACTGATCTGTTAGATACATCTCAGGTGCTTCAATGGAGGTGCTTATCGACACGAACGTGTTCATCCAGCGAGAAGGAGACTGGACCGTCCCCAAACCGCTTCAAGAACTCGAGAACCTCCTGAAGACGGAGGGTCACACGATTCTCGTTCATCCGTTGTCGAAACAGGAGATTCGAAACTACGAGAACGATGAACGCCGGGAAACAGCTGAGTCGAAGATCGCAACATACGCCGAATTGGGGTTTCCGTCGTATCCAGACTCCACGTCGACGGCGTTCCGGGCACACGTCCCAGATGGAGCGGACTTCAACGAGCAAGTCGACAATGCGTTACTCTACGCTGTGTTCGAGGAGCGCGTCGACGTCCTCATTACAGAAGACAAGGGGATGCACCGGAAAGCCGACGATCTCGATATTGGTGAGGAGGTACTGAATGTTGATCAGGCCAGGAACCGATTCAGAGAGGAGCAAGCAGCATACCAGGGTCCGCCCTCTATCCAGAAAAAGCAAGTTGGCGATCTCGACGTAGATGATCCGATCTTCGATTCACTGAAAGCGGAGTACGATTTTCGGAGTTGGTTCGAGTCGATACCCGATGAACGCGATGCCTATGTGAACTGGAACAGTGATGACTCGCTTGGTGCGGTCCTGATCCTAAAGCCGAATGAGGCGGAGTCTGTCGGGAGCAAGCCAGAACTCGGGAAGCGAGACCGGTTGAAGATCTGCACGCTCAAAGTGGCCGCAGATCGACGCGGCTCGAAGATCGGTGAACTCCTCGTTAGTATCTCGATCCGAGAGGCGATTCAACACGAATTGGAGGAGGTGTACCTCACTCACCACATCAATTCAGATGACTACCTCGTCCAGCTTATTTCCCAATACGGCTTCAAACTGGCCTCACGAGAATCTGACGGCGAAGGTGTCTTCGTAAAACGCCTCACGCCAGGACCGGGCGACGACCCAGATCCACTGGAAGTGAATATTCGGTTCTATCCCAGTTTCTATGACGGCGAGGAGGTTGGCAAATTCCTCGTTCCTATCAAGCCCCAGTTTCACAGCCGTCTGTTCCCGACGTACGAAAAGCGCCAACCCAAGCTTTCGGAGTTCTCTGGACAATTCCTCACAGAGGGAAACGCGATTAAGAAGGCGTACCTCTCACACGCGAATACGCGGAAAATCGAACCAGGCGATCTCTTGCTATTCTACCGATCGAATGACCACAAGGAACTCACATCGCTCGGGGTCTGTGAACGAGTAGAGTACGGCGTTACTGATGCAGCTACTGTGGTAGAACTCGTCGGTAAGCGGTCTGTGTTTACTACGCATGAGATCAAAGAGATGGTAGAATCTCCGACCACAGTGATACTGTTCAAGTGGCACTTCGATTTGGACAACCCCCTCCACTACCAAGTGTTGCTGAATGAGGGTGTTTTATCGGGACCACCTCAGACGATCCAAGAAGTTGATGACGCAAGCTATCAGTACATCCGCAAGAAAGGGAGCATAGATGAACGTTTTACTATCTATTAAACCGGAGTTCGCCGAGAAAATTCTCGACCAAGAGAAGCGGTACGAGTTCCGGAAGACTCGGTTCCAAGATCCCTCCCGTATCGAAACGATCTATCTGTACGCATCTTCCCCAGTCCAAGAGATCGTGGGATCGTTCTCCTTGGACGAGGTTATCGAAGGCCCGCCGGAACAGCTCTGGCAAGACTTTGGCGCTGTATCCGGTATTGACGACCGCTCCCGATTTATGGACTATTTTGGAGACGCGGATACAGGGTATGCGATCGAGGTAGATAGTACAAGCCGTTTCGAGCGATCTATCGATCCCCGTCAACATATCGATGACTTTCGACCACCTGTTTCATTCCAATATCTGCGGGATGAACACGACTTTCTCATAGACTATTCCCCACCCAGATCCGGGAGTGACTAAAGCAGGTGATCTCAAGCTGGTTTCTCAATAACGCATCACTCACGGGATGTCGTATTGCTCGCAGGTGACCGATCCGCTCTCGATGGTCAGTAACCACGCAACCCGATCAACAGGATCGTTGTTAGTGCTCATTCGTTCGGACGCTCCGGTGTACATCACTCCAATACTTTCCCAGTCTATTCGCGTTGCATCGTGGTGATGGCCTGAAACAACGAAGTCGAACTGGTTACCAAAGCGTCGCTGAACTTGACTGAGATCGACGCTCTTTGGGCCGCGACCAGAAATCTGCTCGAGTGTCTGATGCAAAACTAAGATCCTAACCGATTCACGAATCGAGTCGGGGAACGTGAGACGGCTCCACGGAATGTTACCCTCGGCATAGTGGTCGATGCCAAAAAGGCGAATACCAGGCCCAACAGAAACCCCGTGCGTGTCGAGGTTGAACACCAGCGGCCCATCTCTGTCTTCGAGTACTTCATCACCCGCTGACGCTGAGTGATTCCCACGTACGTAGTAGAACGGAATATCGGCCTCTGCTAACGGTGCAAAGACAGTGAGATCAACGAGTTTCGCTTGTACTGGTGTCGCAGTGTCGTGGAAGATGTCGCCGACGTGGACAACTGCATCAACCCTACGTTCGATGCCGTACTCAACAGCCGTACTGAACGCATCAATCGGATTGATCGTCTCACCAGTCCGTGGATGTTTCGTCCGGCCAACGTGCGTGTCGCCGATGACGAGGATTCGAGTATATTCATTAGCTGACCCAAGCGGTTCAATGCGTGTTCGTTTACTCGGGGCCAGTTCGAGATCGTATCCGCCGCCGCCCTTCTGTACTTTGCAGCGGGAGACTTGGTATCGATATTTCGTCTTCCAGTCAACCGGGATTTCTGCACCCTCGTAGTCGATAAGCCGTAGCGGGTTTCCAGCGGTATCGACGAGAGACACCACCGCCCGACGTGACTTCCCCGCGTTCCAATCGACTGCAGTAACCTCGACAATCAACGGGCCGGGGAGGGACCGCCCTGGGGAAAGGTCATCAACCGTAACCAACCAATGTCACCAGCCTACCAGATTAGCGTTTTCAGTAAGACGATGTCGGTTCACTGTCGACGGTCAGGCCCAAGCGCATCTGTATAAAATGACGATTCCTATCAGTAATATTCCTCCAATTGACTATACTGCATCTGGGTTAAGCTGTCATATGATAGAGTCAGTTGGTATGGATTTATCGCTCACCCAGTGCCTCAAGTAGTAACAATCCGTTCTCAGTAATCTTGTATGTCTTCTTCCCGCGTCCACTCTCCTGTTCGTCAACCAACTCAACCATTCCAGCCTCCTGAAGATCTTGGAGATGGTTGTATACGCCGCCTTTAGAGATGTTGAGCTCGTCGGCGATCTGATACCCGTGCTTTGATTCGCCAACGACTTCGAGCAAAATCCGGAGTTTCGTGTCTCCGATAAGACTCATCGACCAAAAATCCTAACCGATAGGATAAGTGGTATATAAACGATTTTTGAACCGATTTAGATTTTAGATCGGTACGAAATATTTACCCATAAGGGTACGACTGAGGCTCTGTGAAAGTCTACGAAACCAACGACAGTGAGATACCGTCAGCAGTGACTGCACTTTCCCGAGATGCAATTCGACCCGAGTCTGCACTGGAGTCAATCCTTCACGAGAATCCAACGCTAATTCTGGATGAACAACTTCTCGTTATTGGACGGCAAGTTCGTCTGGGCTCCGGTGTCGCCGATCTCATCACGCTTGACGAGTTCGCAAACGTCGTCGTGATCGAAGTGAAGATCGGTCGGTCGGGTTCCGGCTCGGCGAGTGAGGAGACGATACTCTCCCAGCCACAGGCGTACGCAAGCTCTCTGAGCACCTATGACTACGACGCTCTGGACGCTCTTTACCACGATTACCAAGCGCGGCTGGAGAGCGGCGACTGGGACGTAGCCGGGGACTCCGCTATTGGTGGCACTCTCCAGACATCTGTTGAAGCCGAGTTCGGGAAAGAGATCGATGAACACGAGTACAACACCGAGCAGCGGATGGTGGTCGTGGCCGAGGAGATCACTCAGGCGACCGCTGCTAACGCGCGGTTTCTACTTGAACAGGGCTTGCACTTCCAGTGTACGGAGGTGCAGCGGTTCTCTCCACCAGACGATGAGGACGATGATCACTCGCTATTGACGAGTTCTGTCGTCGTAGATTATGAACTGTCCCGCGTGCGACCGGCCAGTCGTGGAAATCCCACGTATCCCAAGCTCGTCGCGCCGATTGTCGAAGCGATCTTTCCCTCTATTCGGAGCACTGTTCAGGCTGAGACGCTCAGTGACGCGTTCCCGGGCGGTCTCGACACGCGCGGGCCGGAACTCCAATCTCAGCACCCCGACCATCCCGGTGGCGTTGTCTACACTCTCGCTGCGAAACCGGATCAAGACAAAGTCACGGTCACAATCGACAATCTCGACGACAACCCGAACGTCGTCGACGAAATCCAAGCCCACGAGGAGCTATTCACCGAGAATGGCTTCACCGTCAAAGACAACAAACGCTATCGGCTCGTTGAGAAGCAGTGGTCTGTCGAGAGTGCTGGCGAAGTCCGTGACCGCTCGGCGGAGATCGGTGAGCAGTTCGCGAAACTGGTACAGTCAGGACACGAGATATTGATCGGGACAGATGCCGATACCCGAGTCAAGGAGGAGAGTTAGAGATGGTCAAGCACAAAATAATACAACCCGGGAAGACCAAACGTGGTAAGCACCCGAACCTCTCGAAGAAGATTAGGATGGCGGAGGAGCAAGGCTACAGTGTTGTTACCACGGTGTCGGTGAAGGGGACCACCACTGAGATCATCATGGTCAAGGACGACGAATAGCCTGAGAGCAGACATGCCATCAAAAACGTGTGTCCGTGTAAGAGGCCCGAGGTTCGTTGAACACTCAAAAAACAGCTTTAGGGGACGTCTGTCGGGAGGGGGCTCAGTACCGCTCTGTTGGCCTCACGTTGAGGCTGCTGGATCTAACCGGATTTCTGCGCTGTGTCCCGCACGATTACCGTGGTGCATATCTCTCTCTACAGGATAGCGTTTCCGCCATAACCCACGCGTTCTCCCACCCCTATCATCGAAGGACCCACTTTGTTTGAGTGTCCTTAGGTTACGAGCGCACGCCCCCGCTCTACGAGGGATTAGGAAATTATGGGGGTGGTCTGTGGGTTGTTGTACTCATTCAATGCACGAAAGGGACGGTTCGACCAATCCACGGTAGATCGGTCGCCCAGTTTCCGTCCTATTTCCCAGAGGGGGATAGCGTAAGCTATCCGGCGTCAGTAACCTCCCCAGGTCACGTCCTCTGTGGGGTTCTAAATGAACCCCATATGAAAGTAGGTGCCAAACAAGTATTATTGATCTGTTATCGGTAAGAGAAACAATCTCTGGAAAGAGACAATGTGGTCTAATAACGCCTCTGGTGGCATTTGAGTTCCAGTCTGATTGTTCATTTGTTTCTCAATGGTAATGCATACTACCAGTCTACGACACCCGGCGCGGCTGGGCTTCTTCAGTGGTTGTCCCTGTTCGTAGACGGTCCGTAGACAGCAAAACCGACATACTGGGCGGAGTTCTGTTCCGATTGTCTACGCTTCTACGGTCAAAAAAGAGAAAAAGTAGTTTGGGTAAAAGCACACTCCATAGTGAGAGGGAAAAGAGAGTGTGTGATCATAGCTGGAATAGAATCCGACGATTTTCTCGAGGTCCGTAGACAGTATCGACCGAAGTAGCCAGCGTCTATCGGTTTGCCAGTCTACGCTTGTCTACGATGTCCTAAAAACGCCAGGTGGAGTGTTCGTTAGCGATACTCCGGGAGGAGATGGACCGAACCGAACGCACGGACACTCTTGCGCTCGCCATCGTCAGTTCTGACTTTCTTGACCCCATGCTCACCCTCGCGATCAAACCGTTGCTTGATGTACGCGGTGAGTTGCTTTTGGGCGACTGGGGAGGTTGGCATGTCCTCCATGAACCGACGGTATGCATCATAGATCGTTGCAGTCGGAGTCACGGTTTCAGCGGGATCTTCGACCAAACACGCTCGACAGAACATGTCGAGCGGGTTCGAGTACGAGTACCACTGTTCACGGACTTCTTCCGGACTCAATTGATTGGTGAAGATACCGTTGTTCTCGATCAAGCGTTGGAGCCCATCAACAGCCCATACAAGGATACCCTCGATCTCATTTTCGAGTTTATCATTGAGCCGCGGATCAGCGTTCGGGTTGCCGTCGTCAGGATCAAGCGTGAACCTCCGAGGGAATGTTACCAAGAGCCACCGACGGTAGAACGCCTCTTGATTAGTATCAACCTCAGGAATCTCGTTCGCGGCGAACAGGAGCTTCGCGGTGTTTTTGTGATCGTATGGATCTCCATATTTTTGCTCGACCTGAAACGCATCTCCACCGGTCATGTTCTTGAACATGGAGATCGCTTCGATTTTCCCACCTTCGATGTCGGCATTGATGTTCGCCAACTTACCCTCAAGTCGATAGGCGGTGAACCGTTCACCTGCAAGCTCGGACAGGTCAGCGTTCATCACGTTGTCATGCCCGAGCATTGTCTCCAGCGTATCGAGGAACACAGACTTCCCGTTTCGCCCTTGTCCCAAGAGCATCAAAGCCTTCGCGTATGGGTATTCACCTCGGTAGAGACAGTAGCCTGCGTACTCTTGGATCATCTTCTGCTTCCCAGGTTCGACAGATTCCCGGATGAATTTCTCCCAAGTGGGACACTTGGCATCTGGATCGTAGTCCCACGGAACAATCGTTGTTGCGTAGTCCTCTGGCCGGAGCTCTCGCACGATTTCTCCTGCTTGGAGATCGAACAGTCCATTGTTCAGTGCGATGTACCCGCCGTTGAGTCCCAGATCAGCGGTGGAGACGTTCGTCGCGTCTTCTACCTTGAGGTACTGCTTGGTGACCATGTTCGTCACGCTTGGGGCGCTATGTCGTCCAAGCAACCGATTCAGTGACTTTGCGACTGTAGTTTCACCATCCGGAATCCAGGTGCCGTTTTCGTAGCATAGGAGATCGCCTTCTGACGGTTGCTCCTCAGCAATACCTCGGACATGGATGTTCTCTTTAATCCAGTTGTAGGCGTGCATCGCTCTTTCCCGGTCGTCCATAGCGTCGAGGTTGAGTTCCTCAGCGAACTCACGGGCTGACAGATCCGAAATACTCCCTTCGTCGTCGTTGGTTGCACTCTTGGCGGAGGTGATGCTGGATTCGATAACCTCGTCAACTAAGCTCTCGAACCGTGTCTTCCGCATTTCGACACCACGCCAGTTGATGGTCTCCATTACAGACTCGTAGCTGAAGTCGTATTCCAGTGGTTCGTGCTTCCACTGTGCGAGTGTATCCCGCGACTGTTGGTTTTGGAGGAGGACATGGGGCTTACCGTCGTTGTTATCGAGCGTCTGGAGGACCTCGTCTTTAGTGAGCAGTTCGTCGTCTGGTGCGCCGTTGGACTGTGTCATGTGAATATATCCTTGGGCGCTGCTATTCCAGCCGCAGCGGACCGGGATTCACAGTCACGACCGAAAAGCGTTAGATGCTTGGTGACCTACTACATACCGTAGGAGCGGTATTCGCCGTTCAATGTGAACCCATTCAGTTCAATTCAGTTGGAGGGTCGCTCCTTCAGGCCTTTTGTAGGAGATACTCAACAGTGGCGTCGTAGTTGGGGAACTCCATTTCATCACGGAGTTCAGCCAATCTATCGCGCCGTGCCTTGTCCAAGCTGACCGTTGTGATCTCCATTGTAAGCGACCTATCCAAAAGGACGGACTATCTATTAATAAGCATTTCGTGAAAATGCAGTAAACGGACTCTGTGGGGTCTGTATGTACTAAGTCTATTTAATAATGTTTGAAAACAATCATGGGTGGCTGGAGAGATGGTCTGTCAATAGAAGTCGCAGTTCGACTATTCAGGATCGTATTCGCGTATCATTTCCTGGAGCAATTCGTCGTATGTTTCACCGCCGCGCTTCAGTGACCGGAGCTCTTTGAGCGTTGCCCGTTGACACGGAATGGAGGTAAGGGTTGAGGTCATAGAGTCTATTGAAACATAATTTTTCTGTTATCATAGCTATTTCGGTCATTGTCGTGGAGATCTCAGAGAATATTCGCAGACATGCCACCAACACCGCTGGACGCTATATTCAACCGTTATAGGGGCCACTAATCACAGTCTGAAATTTCGATAGCCTCGTCAAGAATAGCGTCGACCTGGTCCGTAGACAATTGTCCAGAACCAGATATATGATTGATTTCTTCCCTAAAGCGAGCCAATTTACGAATGTCGTCGGGAGCAAGTTCCTTACCAGAATCAAGGAGATCCAGTATTGCTCGCCACTTCTGATATGCGACGAACTTCGGCGAGAGAACGAACTCCGGTGCTTCGTATTCCGCCAGAAAGCCATCGAGTAGTTCAACCAATCTCCGACAGTCCCCGCGACTCGAAAGCACCCACGTGTAGCCCTTACTGTGGCGATTGACGGTACCGATGTTGTACAGGGCTTGTTGTCCTTCGAGCAGCGCACGACTAAACTCACCCATCGTGACGCTGAACTTTGGTCCGAAGTCGACATTGTACTGGTACCGGTCGTCATTACGGATCGTCACGAAGAACGACCCTTCACCGACAATCAGCCCAACTGTGTAACCGAGCTCGTGCGGCGGAACAGTGCTCATTAACGGTCCTCGAGATCGAACTGTTCTGCGAGCGAACGATACTCGACAGGGCTTCCCTCAAGTAGAACGTCGAGAGATTTCGCGGGCTCAACGGAGACCAATACTCCCCTAACTCGATCTTCGCCTCCATAGTCTTGGATTAGGTATTCCAAGCCCTCAACGCTGGTTGCGACCGCGTCCCTGTCTGATCGAGCATTTACCTCGACGAGGACAATGTTCCCATCTGCGTCCCGACCGACCAGGTCTGGCTTCGTATCTGTACTCCTCTGCGTCGGCCCCTGATCGATAACTTCGAAGCCCCCACCGATCACGGTCGGATGCTTACGGACGTACTGTGTCAGCTGCTGCGGTGAAGCCATGTGGCGACGGAGAACATGCGTCCGAACATCAGCGTAATCCGTGTCGGGGTCTTCGAGGAGTACCCGCAGTTCGGTATCGGTTAGGAACTCGTGTGACTCCAGCTTCGACAACGCTTCCTCCAGGACTTGCGCTCGCTGTGACTCCACAACCTCGACGTGTACGTCAACGGTGCGGTCAGGATAGTGCCGGTTGTATGTCTCGGAGATTCCATTCCAGAGTGCCGACTCAAAGTCCAGATCATCATCAGCGAGGATAGCCATTCGAAAGAGGAGAGCCAGTGAACGCTCATACGCATATTCGGGTGATAACTCGTCGGCCGTCACTGTCTGTCTGAGATCTCTGTCGTCCATGCGCTCGAATAGCAGGGACAAATCACGGAGTGTCGCTCGTAGCCGCTCACGCATCCGTTGGCGGACTTGGCGTGGGTTAGTGATGTCCGGTCGCTCGTCGCGGAGGTACGCGCGCTCACGTTCGGTGAGAAACCCCTGTGCTTCGCGTGGAACCATACCACCCGATAGAGCGCGAGGCTAATAGAATTAATGAATCGTAGTCTTACAGACATACGCTTTAAATAGTAATTAGATAGATTGATGCTATTTCGTTCTGTAGCGTGTGACATGTCGCGTAAGGAGATACACCGCCACGACCTGTCCACGAACGAAATAGTAACCCGCTATGCGACACTCGACATCGAGACATCGTCTGTCGATCCCGAGGAGGGGCAAACAGTCGCTATCGGCATCGGGACTGTCGATGTCCTTGACGGCGAGATGTCCGTGGATGTTCTCTCATACGGGAGCGCGCAGGGGAGCGAGAAAGCACTCATCAGGCGGGCGTTCACCAGAATCAATGAGTTCGAACCGTCCGCACTGGTGACGTTCAATGGGGAGTGGTTCGATCTGGACTTCCTGGACGGGAGAATCGAACGACTCGAGTTCGACCGGAAGCCCACACTTGAGTGTGCAGAACATCATCTCGATCTCTTTCTCCCACGGAAGCAGAAAGCAGAAACAGCGGGCGTAAAGTGGCCGAAGCTGGAAACCGTTCTCAGCTCGCACGATTTGTCGGTACCTGTGACTGAATGGCGAGGACAGGAGCTCACGAACACGCGTTTCGGTGAAGAACTCGCACCGGCGTATCTGGAATCTGTCCAACAGGGCAATGAGGCGCGAGTAGACGATCTGGAATCGGTGATCTACGAGTACACCGCGACAGACGTAGAGGCGAACATCGCCCTGTACGAAGCCGACGCTGGCCGACAATACGAGCCTATGTTACTGACTTGACACAGTCTCCGGTTCCGTTGAGCTTGCTATTTATGGTATCTTGGCCAGAAGTCCGCTACAAGTCATTGTATGAAAGAAGTGACTCTCATTCCGCCCGCTCAGCTTGACGAGTTGTACGGTCACGTCGAGCTCGATGAGATTCAGGACGTACTAACCGAGCTAAAGGAACTTCACGAGAAACTCCGAGCTTCAGAAGGCCAAATGGTATTAGATCTCACGGGAGACCTTGGCCGCAGTCGGAAAATGCTGGCTCGCAACAAACGCGACCTGATACAAGCAATTAGAGCATTTGAGAACGATTTCTCAGCAGGGAATTTCACCGATGAAGACGAGATTCTGAACGCGCTGATGGAGTTCAGTCGATCACTCCACAACTATCTGGCGATGGTACACTCAGTTCGTGATCACGCCTACCGAGTCCTCAATAAATTAGATGATGATGACCTACGGGACCAGTACACGACCAAGCTACAGGAGACAGGGTTGGCAAAGAGAGGGAGCTTTGTAGCTGATCTGCGGAACTACGTTCAGCACAGACGGGTGCCTGTTGTCACCGGTCGAATCCAGTCGCACGGAACAAACCAGATCATCTTTGACCGAGAGAAGTTAGCGACGTGGAATGATTGGAGTTCTGACGGTCAAGAGCGATTGATGGAGATGGAGGAGGAGTTTGAGATCGAAGACGAAATAGAGAGCTATCAGTCGATAAACGAGACGTTCTACGATTGGTTCATCAGCACCATCGGGGAACGGTATGTCGACGAAATAAAGGAAAGAGATGAGATCATCGAGGAGATTGTCCAAATTCAGCAGGACAAGCTCATCAATCGCTCCTGAACAGTTACCAGATCTGTTCGACGGCGGTCCCTCTCGTCTCGGCGTCCGAGTGCAGATACTTCATTGTCGAGTTGATGCTCTTGTGTCGGAGCTGTTCTTTGGCGTGGTGTGGGCCGACGTGATTCGCCCAGTAGGTCGCTACACCGTGTCGGATTGAGTACCAGCTAATGTCTTTGTGGTCCGGGACGGGGACGTTGCCTTCCTCAAGTAGACGACGGAGAATGTAGTTACAGGACTTCGAGCCATAGCGGGTACCGCGCTTGGTGAGCCAGAGCTCGTCCCTCCCGTCGTACTTCTCGTAGGTCTGGCGTTCTTCCAGCCAACGCTCGAGGACTGTTGCCGTCCGCTCTTTGAGTGTGCAGTTCCAGTGGGCGTTGTTCTTGGTCGACTCCTCTTTCGGGATGTTCAATTCGTTGTTCTGGAGGTTAGCCCAGTGGACCGTAGCACGGCCGACTTCGATGGGGCGGAGTCCGGTGTCCAGCGTCACCGCAATCATCGACGGAATCTTCCACGAGTTTGCCTGCTTGAACTCTCTCGGGCCAACCTCATCCTTGGGGATGCTCATCCGCTGCGAGAGGTACGTCTTGATGCGTTCGCGCTCCTCCGCGGTCATCCGCGTGTTGTGGTAGCTCTTTACCGAACTGTATTCGAGTGCGGCCTGGTAGAGCGGTTCGAACGCAGTCCGCCGGAGGTAATCGCGTTCATCGCCGTTTGCCTGACTCAGATCCGGTTTGGGCTCCCAGTCGTATTTCGTCCCCCGGACGTGGTTACTATACTTGAAGAACCGTTTGATCGCTTTCGCCGTGTGGAGAACACTGGAGTCGATCATGCCACTGGACCGGTCGAGTAGCTGAATGAATCGATCCGCGTGCGCGGGTGTGAGATTGGTCGTGTAGCGGTCTTCGTCAGTCCACAGCCACCTGAATGTCGTTTCGAGCTTGTAATGAGTAGACTGGAGAGTGCTTTCCGCCAGTCCCTTAGCGCGCTCAGGATTTTTGCCGTAAGAGCCGAGCCAGGTGAGCAAGTCCGTCTTGAAATCTCGGTAGTCGTCCACGATGTTGATGCCGAACGCTTCGAGGTCCTCGCGGGACCGTTTGCTCACCAGTGGGAAGTCGATTTCAACGGTCTCAGGCTCCGGATTCTGGGGAAGCTCAGTGGAGTCGGTGCCACCAGCTGCGGGTAGGTCGTCCAGTGGATCGTACTGGTACGTCATCCGCGCACCCTCCAGAATTTGAGTGTGCCATGACAGTTTTCAAAATCGCAAGACTGCGCCGTGGTCGGTCTGTAGCGGTTCCGGACGTTATTGAGTTGCATTTGCCTTTCCTGAAAAGGCTAAAATCAGCGGAGAGAGGCTGTAACGCCCCGTAAGCCTAGGCCGGGATTTGAACCCGGGGTCTCGTCCTTACCAAGGACGCGCTTTACCGCTAAGCTACCCAGGCAGGCATTCCTTGGTTGTCCGGGTTCCTCTTTAGGGGTTTCGATTCGAATCGCCCCGGAACCGTGGTAGCGTATGTCGATTAGCGGTCCGCGGCGGAGGTGACCGCGTCGTCGCCGCCGCCGCCTCGGTAGAGGGCCGCGATGCGCTCGACGGTCCCCTCGGAGACGGTCTCGTCGGCCGGCGGGAAGTCGCCGTCGTGGGTGTCGGCCAGCCCGGCGGCGTACTCCACGAGGGCGGTCGGCGGGGCCGAGCCGACGGCCGTGGTGCCGGCGACGACGGCGAGCGTGCAGATGTTCACTTCGAGTTCGCCGTCGAGGTCCGGGCGCGCCGCCTCGTCGGCCGAGCGGCGGCGGGTCTGGTCGCGGCCGAAGGCGCGGACCGTCTCGACGGCGTGGTCGGCCGCCTCGGTTCGGGCGAGGAGGTAGAAGCCGCGCGAGACGAGCACGTCGGCCGCGAGGATGTCGAGGTCGGCGTCGGTGTCCGCCTCGGGGGAGTCGAGGTGCGTCCACGGCTCGTCGTGGGCGAGCGACCGGGTGAGCCGGAGGCCCTCGTAGATGAGTTGCACTCCGGCCGCGCGAGGGGCCATCGCGTTCAGGTCGACCTTCGGTTCGACGGCCCGCGCGCTCACGAACGTGAGCACTGCCGGCGTCAAGGAGGCGGCGTCGAGGCGTTCGTCCAGCGCCGCGCGGAGGGCCTCGGGCTCGATGTCGGAGAGGGCCTCTCGCGCGGCCTCGCGGGCTCGCACGGCGTCGTCCATCGGCCGAGACTTACGGTTGGGAGGGCAAAGACCTTTGGAAAACCACGGCACAACGGGCGTATGATACGGACGACGGACGACGGCGACCTCCGGGTCGTGACCATCGACCGCCCGGCGCGACGGAACGCCCTCAGACCGCCCGACCTCGACGCGCTCGAAGCCGCGGTCGCCGACGCCGACGTGCCGGTCGTCCTCCTCCGGGGGAGCGGTCCGGCGTTCTGCGCCGGTGCGGACCTCGACAGCGTCGCCGACCTCGACGACCCCGAGGCGTTCGCAAAACACGGCCAACGCGTCGCCGACGCCATCGAATCGGCCGACTCGGTCGTCGTGGCCGGCATCGACGGCGCGGCCCGCGGCGGCGGCGTCGAACTCGCGCTCGCCTGCGACGTTCGGGTGGCCACCCCGCGGGCGACCCTCGGCGAACCGGGCGTCCGACTCGGCCTGTTCGGCGCGTGGGGCGGCACGGTCCGCCTCCCGCGCGTCGTCGGCGAGGGGCACGCCCTCGAATTCTCGCTTTCAGGCCGCGTCGTCGACGCCGACGAAGCCCTCCGAATGGGTCTCGTCTCCCGCGTCGTCGACGACCCGCGTGCGGTCGCGGCCTCGATGGCCGACAACGACCACCGGTCGCTCCGAACCGTCAAGGAGCGACTGCGCGACCGCGGTGACCGGGACGCGCGACTCGAACGGGAAGCCGCCGGCTTCGCGGAGTTGCATCGGGCGAACGCCGACGACATCGCGGCGTCGCGAGAAAAGTGAGTGTGAGTTCTGCGGGCGGGGCCGGAAGGGCGGTTCAGCGGCCGGTCACACGTCGAGCGCCGACGGCGCGGGCGGCATCGACCGCTTGTGGGCGCTCCCCGCGACGAGGTCGACCACGCGGTCGACCTGTATCTCGGTCACGCCGAGGTGGCGGACCGTCGCGGACTTCGAGAGCGGGCCGTCCACGTGGAGCGCGAGAATCGCGTCGAGCGCGTCGTAGGTGAGTCCGAGTTCGCCCTCGTCGGTCTGGCCGGACCACATCTCGGCCGAGGGCGTCTGCAACACGAGGTCCTCCGGGACGCCGACGTGGGCGGCCAGTTGGCGGACCTGCTGTTTGTAGAGGTTCCCGATTGGGTTGCAGTCGACCGCCTGGTCGCCGTACTTCGTGAAGTAGCCGGTCATCGCCTCGGCGCGGTTGCCCGTCCCGAGCACGATGCGGTTCTCGTGGTTGGCGACGAAGTAGTTGAGCACCGCCCGCGTGCGGACGTAGACGTTGCCGGCGGCCATGCGGTCGTCGGCCGCCTCGGGGAACGCGTCGAAGAACGTCTCGGCGATGGGCTGAATCTCGACCACGTCGTACTCGATTTCCAGCATCTCGGCGACCCCCTCGGCGTCGCTCATCATGTCCTCGGCGTTCGCTACGCTCGGCATGACGAGGCCGTGGAGGTTCTCCTTCCCGAGCGCTTCGACGGCGAGGAAGGCGGTGAGCGTCGAGTCGATACCCCCGGACAGCCCGATGACGGCCCCGTCTGCGCCGGCGGCCTCGACGGTGTCTTCGATGAAGGTCGTGATGTGTTCGCGGTGCGCTTCGAGTTCCTCGTCGGAAAGCAGGAGGTCGAACGGCGCGTCCTCCGAGAGAACGTCGACGGATGTCATGGAACCCGGTTGGAACCGGGGGCCCAAATAGTCACGTGTCACGCGAAAACAATGGACGGGCGTCCAGTTTCCGCGGGGGCGTGATGGGGTGAAGCGCTACGTTCAAGTGCCCCCGCAGTCTACGAATTTTTGCTTCGGAAGGCAGTTCGAAGCGAAGCGTAGCGCGCCGATGTGTTGTCGAACGACGTGAGACAACGCGCGGGGCGAACGAATGTGAGCGCCGATGGTCCAGTGGTAGGACACGAGCTTCCCAAGCTCGGAGCCCGGGTTCAATTCCCGGTCGGCGCATTTCTACCGAGACAACGAGCGAGCAACCGCTCTGCGTGTTGCTCGTTCTTGTCGAGTGTGTATGCGGCCAAGAGGGAATAGAACGTGACCGAGGTTCTGCACGAAGTGCAGGTTCTCGGGCGTGAGTTCAATTCCCGGTCGGCGCACTTCCGGCGAGACGCTGTCTCACCGACGTACCGTTCGCTTCACTCACGGTACTCCCTCGCGGTCGTTTGCCGACCGACCTTCGCAAACCTTCGGTTTGCTCAGTTCTGGCGAGACGCTGTCTCGCCGACGTGCCGCTCGTTTCACTCGCGGCACTCCCGGTCGGCGTACAATCGGTTTTACTGACAGTTGTCCGAACGGGGGCACATGGACATCGAGACGTCCCTCCTGTCGATTCGACGCTGGCTGATGGCACTCGTGCTGTTACTCACGGTTCAGATGTACACCGACGCAGTCGGCTGGAGCGGTCAGCCGGTCCGGCTCGCGCTACTGGGCGCGGGCATCTACGTCGCCATCGCGCTGTTACTCACCTTCTTCGAAGAATAGCCCGCCGCGCCGACTCAGAAAAACAGGTTCTGCACGTCGTCGAACTCCGGTGACTCCGAGCGGAACACCGGCTCGCGGGCGGTCTGCCGAATCATCGCGTGGCGTTCGAGGGCCGAGTCGAATTCGAGAATCGCCCGCTCGATGTCGCGGGCGAGCGCGTCGATTTCGCCGTGGAGTTCGTCGTCGTCGGCCATGATACGCGTAGTTAGTCGAGGGCCGGTAAAACGGACTCGGCTGCGGGGCGTCACCGGAGCCGTCGGGTGCAGTTCCAGCAGAGGTCGAACGTGGCGTCGGCCTCGTTTTCGGCCCCGCAGTTCGGACAGATGCGCTCGCCCGTCGGCGTCGTCTGCACGCCGGCCTGCGAGCCGTCGTCGAGCGACGCCGCGATTTCGGGATGGACGTAGCGGTCCGTCCGGGCGGAGTCCCGACCGGTCCCCTCGCCCATCGTCGGCTCGCCGCCGTTGACGAGGTACCGATAGACCAAGAGCTGGAGCAGGGTCAACCCGAGGGCGTAGACGACGATCCAACCCCAGGCGTCCATCATACATTGACTTACGTTAGCATGCTATATCGGTTCTTCGGTCGAACGGGTCTACCGACGCTCTCGACGGCGGTCGCGGGCGATGCCAACGGGCGGCTTCGCGTCGAAAAGGGCTACTCGCGCCGGTGGGACTGCACCGGTCCGTCGAGGTCGCGGTCGAACTCGTCGAATACCTCGATGTCGTCTGGGAGTTCGTAGGGAATCTCGCGCTCGTCGGCGCGGCGCTCGCCGCCGGCGTCGAGCGGTTCGGCCGCGTCCTCGAAGCCGGGTTTCACCTTCACGCTCTTGGCGGGGGAGCCGACCGCGATGTGGTGGGCGGGCACGTCGCCCTGGACGACCGACCGCGCGCCGACGATGGCGTTCTCGCCGACCGAAACGCCGGCGTTGACCATCGCGTCGTAGGTGACGCGCGCGTCGTCGCCGATGGTCGTGTGGTAGTTTCGGACCTCGGTCTGGTCGACGGTGTCGTGGGAGTGGCTGTAGATGTGGGCGCTGTCGGAGATGGAGACGCGGTCGCCGATGGTGAGTTTCCCGCGGTCGTCGAGGTGGACGTCGTCGTGGATGACCGTGTTGTCGCCGACCGAGATGTTGTGCCCGTAGGAGAAGGTGACGCCCTTGAAGATGCGGAGGTTGTCGCCGGCCTCCTCGAAGAGGTGGTCGGCGAGCATCTGTCGGAACCGGAGGGCGAACGCGACGTTGTCCGCCATCGGCGTCGCGTCGAACTGCCGCCAGAGCCACTGGAGGTGCTTCGAGCGCTTGAACCGCTCGTCGTCCTTCTCGGCGTAGTACTCGGCTTCGAGCGTCGCGTTACAGGGGTCGTACCCCTGCAACCGAACCCGCGTCGCCGGCGAGACGGGCTTGCCGTTCTGCCAGCGTTCCCACGCCTCGCGGTCGCCGAACAGGTCGATGAGGGTGTCTCGCACGACCGTACAGGTGTCTTCGTCCGAGGCGAGCCGAGCGTCGACCTCGTCGATGAACGCCTGTAAGCCTTCTTCGGCGTCCGCCGGAAGCGAAACGTGGACCTTCGTCATTGCACCGTCGTAAGCCGTCGAGATTCAAAGGGATTCGGTTGTGCGAACCCCACGTCAGGCCTCCTCCGGGCAATACTGGCTGGTTCCGGGCGTTTGCGATGGGTGAAACCGAGCGTCCGCCGGGCCGGGGATTCCCAGCGTACGGGAACAAAACACACGGAATAAGTCGCCCCAATTCGTAGGGCCGGCCATGCACTACCGCGAACTCGGCACCTCCGGAATCGAAGTCAGCGAGGTCGGCTTCGGTGCGTGGGTCGTCGGGACCGACTGGTGGGGCGACCGCTCGGACGAAGACTCCATCGAGATGCTCCACCACGCCATCGAGCAGGGCATCGACTTCTTCGACACGGGTGACGTCTACGGCCACGGCCACTCCGAGGAGGTCGTCGGCGAGGCGCTTTCTGACTACCGCGACGAGGTCACCGTCGCCACCAAAATCGGCTACGACTTCTACAACAACCCGCAGGCCGGCCACGGCGAACTCCCCAAGGAGATAACCGGCGAGTGGGTCCGCGAGGCGACCGAAAAGAGCCTCGAACGCCTCGACATGGAGTACATCGACCTCCTGCAACTCCACAACGCGAACGTCGACGAGGTCACGCCCGACGTGCTCGAAGCCCTCGACGAACTGAAAGAGGAGGGCCTCATCGAGGCCACCGGCTGGGCGCTCGGCCCCTCAATCGGCTGGCTGGCCGAAGGCGACATGGCCATCGAAGAGGAGTTCGACGCGCTCCAAATCGTCTGGAACGCCTTCGAGCAGGACGTGGGCAACCACTTCCTCGACACCATCCGCGAGACCGGCTCCCCCACGAGCCTCATCGCCCGCGTGCCGCACTCCTCGGGCCTCCTGAACGAGCAGGTCCGCCCCGAGACCGAACTCGGCTCCGGCGACCACCGCGGCTTCCGCCCCGACGAGTGGTACGAGACGGGCTGGGAGAAGCTCGAAGCGCTCCGCTTCCTCGAACGCGACGGCGAGCGGACCATGGCGCAGGCGTCCATCGCCTACCTCCTCGGCTACGACGAGACCGCGGCCGTCACGCCGACGTTCCGCACGAAAGCCGACATCGACGAGTGGGCGAAGGCCTCCGACGTGCCGAAACTCACCGACGAGGAGCTGACCCGCGTCGAGGAACTGTACGCGGACAACTTCGGCATCGACCGCTTCGACGGCATGGACGCGCTCCGCTCGTCGGTCGACGGCGAGGACATCCGCGCGGCCGGTCTCGACAAGCGCGTCGCGAAAGGCGCGCGCAACGAAGCCTGATGGGTCGCCTGAAGACCCTCCTCGGCGTCACCGCGGTCGCCCACGTCGCGCTCGCGTGGCTGGTCAGTCTCGACGCCAAGAAGCGCGGCGACGACGCCGGCCGCTGGATAGCGCTGACCCTCCTCACCGGCGTTGTCGGTGCCGCGAAGTACGTCCGCGACGGCCGCTGACGACGGCGGTCCCGCGGCGACTCGGTCGCGCGTTCGCTCGTTTTGCCCGCCGTTCCGGACGCTCACGAGTCCTCCCTTCCGATATATATCTAACTTATAAGGCTACTACACCCCCGCCGTCGAACCCGACCGGTACGGTCGCCGCGGCGCGCTCGCGCCGGGGTGACGCGCACACCCGAACATGTCGAATTCAGCATCTCCTTCCCCCGAGACGCGGTCGGAGCGCGCGTACAGAACCTACCCGCTGGGCGTCCGAATCGTCGAGCACGACGACCCGGACGAGGAGGGCCGGCGCTACGGCTTCCGCGCGCCCGACCACGCGGGCCGCGAGTTCGAGGACGCCGACACGGCTGCGCTCTACGCCGACGTCTACTTCGACGTGAACGGGTTCGTCGAGGCCGGCACGGGCGACCGCGGCGTGCCGCCGGAAATCATTCAGGCGGGCCGCGACACCCTCGCGGCGTACTTCCTGACGCAACCCTACGCCGACGCCGACTGGGTGGCGTCGTTCTACGGGAAAAAGCGGGCGCGAATCGAGCGCTACGTCGCGGCCGTCCGACGGCGCGCCGAGGAGATTCGAGACGGCGTCGAGGCGCTCGAACGCGAGGGGACGCCCGTCGCGGACGACGCGTCCGTCGGAGGCCGAATGGGGACCGATATATAGTCCACACAACGCTCACCCACGGACAATATTACAATAGGTATCCAATACAAAATTAAAGGGCGGGAGAACGGAGTGGTTCGACCGCATGGTGGAGTTTACTCGGCGAACCCTCATGGCATCGTCCGTCGCCGCCGCGCTCGGAGCGAGCGTGGCAGGCGTCGGTCAGGCGGCTGACCCCGACGACCCGAACACGCCGCGCGCACCGCTCGTTCGGGGCGAACTCAAGCGCTTTTCGACGACGGCGTTCGGCGCGGAGGTGACGGGGCCGTTCGTCTTCGGCGACGGGACGCTCCTCTACAGCCTCCAGCACCCCGACCGCGAGAACCCCGCGCCCTACGACAAGGCGGCGGTCGGCTACTTCTCCGGCTTCCGGTTCTCGTTCGACGGCGAGAGCGACTTCGACGAACTCGAAACGCCCGAGACGGACGAAGAGCGGCGGACGGTCCGGTCCGCCGCCGGCGACTACGAGATTCTGGCCCGCGAGCGCGACCCCATCAACGGCGGGTCGGAACTCCTCGGCGTCCCGCAGACGCCCGACGGGACGAACATCACGAGCGACCGGTTCAGCGGGTCGAAGTACGCCGACGCGGGCTACACCCCCGACTGCAACCAGTTCGTCGCCACGGACGACGCGGGGACCGAGGGCTACCTGTTCACCAACTGGGAGGCGAGTCCGGGCAACGTCTCGCGGATTCCGCTCAGTCGGGACGGCGACGGGTCGTGGACCGCCGACCTCGAAAACGCGCTGAACCTCGCGAACACCGACGCGCTCCGCGACCTCGGCGGGACGCGAATCAACTGCTACGGCGACCTGAGCCCGTGGAACACGATGCTGTCCGCCGAGGAGAACTACGGTCACCCGCGCGTCTCGCTGACCGCGACCGTCGGCGACATCGTCGAGAAGGGGACGGGCAAAGGGCTCCGCGGCGCACACGAGTTCTGGAACCGGCCCAACCCGACCGAGATTCAGGCGGCCGTCGACGACTACTACGGCGACGAGTCGTGGTTCGTCCAGAGCTACTGGGCGGTCGCCGGCGTCGAACTCCTCGCGTACTACCTCGGCGCGGAGCCGGTCGACCAGTCCGACGACGGTAACGACCTCTCGCCCATCGGCGACGTCTACCCGAACCCGTACCGGTACGGCTACATCGTCGACGTCCGCGAACCGGCCGCCGAGACCCCCGAGCCGGTCAAGTACTACGTCATGGGCCGGGCCGCGTGGGAGTGCCCCGACGTGCAGTCCGACGAGCGGACGGTCTACCTCGCCTCCGACGGCGACAGCAAGGGCGTCTACAAGTTCGTCGCCGACGAGCCGATTCCGAGCTACGACGACCCGATGGACCTTGCCGGAACGCTCTACGCGCCGTTCGTGACGAACCGCGACGCCGCGGTCGAAGCGCCCCCTGCCGACGTGGACCTCGACTTCGAGTGGGTCGAACTCGGCCACGCGACCAACGCGGAGGTCGCGGCGTGGGTCGCGGAGTACGACGGCATCACGCAGGTCGACTACCTCGAAACCCACACGGACTGGACCGAAGGCGACGAGGTGACGGCGGAACTCCTCGAAGCCGCCGACAGGGCGGTCGTCGAAAACGGCAACCGCGACTACGTCACCGACGGGGAAATCGTCGAGTGGGCCGACCAGTACGAGACGCGCGGCCCCGGCGGCGTGGACGAGGGGCTCAGGCGCGTCCCCTTCATCGAGACCCGCGCGGCCGCCAAGGAAATCGGCGCGACCATCGAGTTCAACAAGGCCGAGGGCATCGACAGCGTCGACGGCGCTGAACCCGGCGACTACGTCTACTTCGGCATCTCCGAACTCAACGACGACATGTCGAACGACGCGGGCGACCTCCAGCTCCAGCGCGTCGACGGGGGCGTCGTCTACCGCGCGGAACTGGAGGCCGACTACGACGTCTCGACGCTCGAACCCGTCATCGTCGGCCCCGACGCGAGCGACCCCGCCGCCGTCGCCGACGACGCGCTCATCAACGTCGACAACCTCGACGTGATGGACGACGGCCGCGTGCTCTGCTGCGAGGACGCCGACCAGTTCGGCCGCTCGTACAAAAACGACTGCCTGTACGTCTACACGCCCGAAGACGGCGACCGCGGCCACGGGAACGACCCCGACGGCGACGACGCCGACAACCCGGGTCGAGGCGACGGTGACGGCAATCCGGGACGCGGGAACGGGAACAGCAGCTAACCCGCCTCGCTCGGACGCGGTTTTTTGTATTTAGAGAGACACGTTCGACCGATGGTCCTCGAACGATTCGGTTCGGTACTCTCCCGCGAGGCCCGCGTCGTCGCCCGAAACCCGCCGCTTTTGGGGGCGGTCACCGGGGCGTGGTTGATGCTCATCGCGCTGATGATGGGGCTCGAAGCGCACCTCGCAGTCGTCTGGTTTCTCGTCGTCGCGCCGGCGGTGACGGCGCTGGCGTACGGCGGGCGGCGCGTCCTGCGCCGCGTTCGCGGCGAATCCAACGGCGAGTGGACGCGGGCGTCGGACGGTTCCGGGTACGACCCGGTCGACGACGAGTCGGCCATCGAGCGACTGCGGGAGCGCTACGCCGCCGGCGACCTCTCCGACGAGGAGTTCGAGCGCCGCCTCGCCAGACTGGTCGAGACCGAAGACCTCGTCGCCGGGTCGCGGTCACGGACGCGGGCGACCGACGAGTCGGAACCGACGTTCGAGCGGAACTGAAGCCGATTCGAGACCGAAAAAGCCACAACGCTCGACCGAGTTCGGGACGACCATGCGCAGTTCACTCGTCGACATGCTCCCGGACCTCCTCGAACTCCTCGTCTTCGGCCTCGGCAGCGCGGGGCTCTCCCTCGCCGGCGCGTACATCGAGCGCTTCGCGTTCGTCACCTTCGAACAGGGCAACGTCGAGATCGCCGCGTGGGCGGTCGTGATGGGCGCGGTGGCGCTGTACTTCGCGTATCTCGTCGGCTCCGACAAGGTCCGCCCGAAGCTTCGGGACGTGCGCACCGCGCTCGCGTAGGGAAAACCGCGTTCTGATTTTCGACCGCCTCAGGCGAGGAACACGTGTCGCGGCCGGTCCGCCAGCACGTCGCGGCCCCACCGGACCGTGTCGCGGAACGCGTCGGAGCGGAAGAACTCCATCGCGTCGTCCTGCGAGCGCCACTGGCTGGCGATGAACATGTCGTCTTCGTCCTCGACGTTGACCATCAGGTCCGTGTCGAAGTGGCCGTCCATCTCTTCGAGGAGGCCGCCGACGGTGCCGAACTTCTCGACGAAGTCGCCGCGGTGTTCGGACTTGACGGTGTAGAACATCCCCATCGTGCCGAAGCCGGACTCCTCGCCGGCGCGCTCGACGATGCCGGGAAGCTCCGAGAGGAAGCCCGCGGCGGTCTCGGCGGCCGACGCCGTCTCCCAGATGGAGACGACGGCGACCCGCCCGCGCTCGTTGGCCTCGTAGACGGCCGTCTTGACGTGCGTCGGGTAGTGGTCGAAGTTGCCGCGGAGCCCCTCGACCTCCTCGAACAGCTCGTCGGCGTCGGCCTCGGAGTAGAGGACCGTCGCGTACACGTCCTCGCCGTGCGGCTTGCCGGCGTAGATGTTCAGGTCTTCGAGCTGACCGCGGATGTCCTCGTCGGCGCTCTCGTTGCCGCCGTCGTCGCCGTGGTGGTGGCCGTCGCCACCCTCGCCGTGGTGGTGGCCGTCCTCGCCATGATGATGGCCCTCGCCGTGGTGGTGGCCGTCCTCGCCATGATGTTGGCCCTCGCCGCCGTGGTGGCCGTCCTCGCCGTGGGCGTGCGTGCCGTGGTGGGACTCGTCTTCGAACTCGCTCGTCGGGACGCCGTCGCCAGCGAGGAACGCGCCGAGGTCCGACGGCGGGAAGCGCCGGCCGACGTAGAACTGGCCGAACTCGCCGTACTTCGAGGAAACCTCGTCGAAGCGCATCTCGTAGACGATGTCCTTGATGTCGGTGGGGTCGTCGCCGAACAGCGTGACGCCCCACTCGTAGTCGTCGAAGCCGACCGAGGAGGCGATGACCTGCTTGATCTTCCCGGCGTACTGCCGGCCGGTGTCGCCGTGGGTCGACATCAGCTCGCGGCGCTCGTCGAACGAGAGGTCGTACCAGTTGTGCTCTTCGCCGCGGCGCTTCGACATCGGGTAGAAGGACATGTAGGTGTCCTCGGGGATGTCGGGCTTGAGTTTGCCCTCGATGTAGCGGAGCAGTCCCGTGTCGATGTCCTCCTCGTTGCCCTCGAAGTAGTCGTCCGAGACGTAGCCGGACACCTCGGTGACGGAGACGTAGGAGGTCGGCTGTTCGGTGAACGCCGCGAGCGCGGTCCGCTCGAACTGCCGTTCGGCGCGGGAGACGTCGTCCAGCGTCGGCCGGAAGTGGACGACCACGAAGTCCGCCTTGTGGCCGAGGACGGAGAAGACGGCGGACGCGCCCGCCTCGGCGTCCTCGACCGCCTCGTGGGCGTCGAGGTACGCGACGCCCTCCTCGATTGCGCGGCGGCGCTCGTGGTCGGGCGCGTCACGCCACGCGTCCCAGTCGACGGTTCGGAAGTCGTGCAGCGCGAACCAGCCCTCGTCGGTCTGTGGGGCCTCTACCATACCGTGGCCTAGGGAGTCATCCGGTATTGAAGTTGCGAGTCGTTTTCGCGGTTCGAGAACCGTCGAGGGGTGGCGAGTCGGGACCGACCGGGCCGACCGAGGCGCTCAGCCGAGGAGCGTCGGCCCGAATATCATGAGCACGAGCGACGCGAGCATCGTGAGGCCGACGGAGGTCGTGATGGTGCGGACGACGGTGTGGGGGTCGTCGACCGGGAGCCGCGAGACGACGGCCTCGGCCGAGGTCCGCAGGATTCGACCCCCGTCGAGCGGGTAGCCGGGGATGCAGTTGAAAAGCCCCAGTTGGAGGTTAATCCACGCCGTCCAGAACAGGACGTTGGCGACGATGAAGACGCCGCCGCCGAGGAAGCCGAGCGGGCCGCCGACCTGATAGAAGTTGAGGACCTGCCCGGTGAAGCCGGGGAAGTTCGGAATCCCGAGGACGACCGACGCGAGGGGCAACAGCAGCGACACGTAGACGAGTTGGAGGGGCGAGCCGGCGAAGGCGGTCCCGAGGCCGCCGCCGTCGCCGCCGTCACCGCCGAGAAGCGAGAGGTACGTCCCCGCGGGGTACTCCTGCGTGCCGAAGTCGGTCAGGAGCAGGCCGCTCGTCCCCTGGAAGATTCTGACGCCGAGGAAGCCGTTGCCGTCCTGGTCGTTCTCGCCGAGCGTCACCTGCACCGTCTCGAAGCCGCCGTCGCGGTAGACTTCGACGGGCACCGTCTGGTCGGGGTCGGTCCGGTCGAGCGCCTGCTGAAGCTCCGTCGAGGACGTGATTCGCTCGCCGTCGAACGACGAGACGATGAGGGGTTGGGTCGTTCCCGTGGCGTTGTACAGCGGGCCGTTCTCGGAAACCACCGTGATGTAGGCACCGACCGGGATGGTGCGCTCGCCGGCGGAGGTGTCGAGGCGGGCGAACCGCGAGTCGCCGACGGCCGACTCGAAGTCGGCGCGCGTGGAGACGGCGGTCCCGTTGACCGCGGTCACGCGAATCGGGTCGCTGCCGGACTCGACGGTCAGGTTCGCCGGGTTGCCGGCGACGGAGCCGGCGACGACGAGTTCGCGCGTGACCGAGACGGTCCGCTCGCCGTCGAGTTCGACCGACACCGTCCCCGCGTCCGTGCCGAGGAGCGCGGCGTCGAGTTCCCGCGTCGTGTTGACCGGCGTGCCCTCGATGGCGGTCACGCGGTCGCCGCCCGAGATGCCCGCCGCGTCGGCCGGCGACCCGGCGTACGCGCCGGAGACGGCGACGCCCGGCGCGACCGAGATAGAGCCGATGACCGGGCCGAAAAGCAGGGCGAACGCGACGAGCGTGACGGCGAAGTTGTTCGTCACGCCGGCGGCGAACATCCGCGACTTACCGCCGCGGTCGGCGCGGCGCTGGCTCTCCTCGGAGGGTTCGACGAACGCCCCCACGGGGAGTATCGTCAGGAGAACGACGCCCATCGACTCCACGTCGATGCCCTCGACGCGGCTGAGGACGCCGTGGCCGCCCTCGTGGACGACGAGGCCGACGAGGAGGCCGAAGAGGATTTCCGGCGCGACCGAAAGCGGGAGGAAGTCGTTGACGCCGGGGATGACGAGGAAGTTCTGCGGCTGGTTCACCTGCGTCGGGGCGGGCGGGTTCTGGAGGATGACGACCGCCTGATAGACGAGGAGGACGAACGTCCCGACCATGATGACGAGGGCGATACCGAGGCCGATGTTACTCCACGCCCGCCAGAACCGCTTGGGGGCGGCGATTCTGTCGAGGAGTTCGCGGCCGCGACGGGTGTGAACCGTCGTGAGGGGACCCTGGACGCGGACGTACTCGGGGAGGATACCACGAGCACGCAACAGCGCCGCGAGGAGAGAGTAGGCGATGAAGCCGGCGAGAACCCAAAGCAGCGTGTTCATCGCCCGAAGGGAAGCGGCGCGCGCCAAAAGGCGTTCGGGTTACGATTCCACCGTTCGGGTCACGGTACCGCGTTCGACGAGCGCGAGCGCCGACCCGGCCCGCGACCGAGAGTCGGTTACTCGTCGTCGTCGTCGCCGGGCGACTCGATTTCGACTTCGACCGCGCCGTCGTCGTCCGCGTCGGTCTCCCCGTCGCTCGCATCGGCAGTCTCGTCTGCCTCGTCCGTCTCGTCGTCGGAGGCGGCGTCGTCCGTTTCCTCCTCGGGGTCGCGTTCGACGGTGACCGTGGCGTCCTCGTCGTCGGTCGCGTCGTCCGCGCCGGTCTCCTCGTCGGCCGCCGTCTCGCCCTCGGCGGGGTCGTCGGCGAGCGCGATGTCGGTGAAGGAGTCGCCGGACGACGAGCGAAGCCGAGAGACGGCGTAGGCGACGCCCACGAGGAGCAACGCGACGAGGAGCAGACGGCCCCACGAGCGGCCGCCCGAGGAGCCGTCGTCGACGGACGCCTGTTCGGAGTCGGCGTCGAACTCCTCCAGTTCGACGTCGAATTCGTCTTGCGATTCCTCCACGGACCGGATGAAGTCAATGAGAGACATGTGAACTGTGATGCGGCGAGGCCGCGGTAGGCGTCGTTCGCGGGGGAACGAGCCCGTCTCACCGTACGCGCGTCGGGGACATAAGTCGTCCCCCAGAAGGGTTTTAGCCACCCCGGCGACGAACGGGAACCGTGTTCGACAGTTCCCGCTACGAGGTCCGACAGAAGGTGTCCATCAGCAACAAGTACGTCGTCTACGAGGGCGACGACCCCGTCCTCTCGGCGAAGCAAAAGAAGTTCAAACTGAAAGAGGACTTCCGGCTGAACGACCACGACACCGGCGAGGAGCGGTTCCGCGTCAAGGCCGACAGCGTCCTCGACGTGTCGGCGGCCTACGACGTCGTCGACAGTCGGACCGGCGAGCGCGTCGGCGCGGTCAAACGCGGCGCGTTCTCGTTCGCCAGACACACCTACCAACTGCTCGGCCCCGACGGCTCGGTCGCGGGGCGAATCGTCGAGGACAGCGTCCCGATGGCGGTCGCCAGACGGCTCGTCACGACGCTCATCCCGTTTTCCTACCGTATCGAGGACGCGACAGGAGCGTCGGTCGGCGCGGTGGATGGGCAGTTCTCGCTCCGGGACAGGTACACCGTCGACGTGGACCGCGAGCGAATCGACCCGCGACTCGCCGTCGTCGGCGCGGTCGTCATAGACGCCATCGAGGAGAACTGACGGTCCGGTGAGGGCGACGGCGAGGGACGAGGTGTCAGTCCTCGCGGCGGAGTCGCGCGACGACGAAGTCGCGCTCTAGCTCGCCGAGGAACTCGCCGAGTCGCGGTCCCTGTTCGGCGTCGAAAAACAGGCGGTAGCCGGCGGCGAAGAAGTCGCCCATCTCGATGTCGCGGCGGCGCGCCGTCTCGTAGATTTCGCCCTGAATCGCCTCGCCGTCGTGGTTCTCCTCGACGAAGTCCGCCAGTTCGTCGAGCGCGGCCTCGACCGCGGGGTCGAAGTCGAACGCGGGGAGGTCGACCTGCAGGCGGTAGTTGTACTGGTTGTCCATCTTCTCGGCCCAGCGGCGGGCGCGTTCGACCCGGCCGAGCGCCTCCTCGACCGCCTCGTCGGGCGTGTCCTCGTCGAAGAAGCCCTCGTTGCGGGCCATCTTGACGCGCAGGTCCTCGTCGTCGGTCATGCCGAGGACGGCCGCGAACGTGTACGGGAGCCGAACCCGGTCCTCGCGCACCTCGTCGACGACGAACGGGTAGGCGCGCTCGGCGAAGCGGGTCAGGCTCTCGTCGTCGACCTCGCCGAAGTAGGCGCGCTCGAAGCGGTCGAAGTCGTCGACGAGCTGGTCGAGCCGCGCGAGGTCGAGATCGCGGGCCTTCCGCGGGTTGAGCGCGAAGAAGTACCGGAGCACCTCGGGTTCGAGCAGGTCGAGCATCTCCGCGACGGTGACGATGTTGCCGGCGGACGACGACAGCGCCTCGCCGTTGAGCGTGAACCACTCGTACACCATCGGCACCGGCGGCTCGATTCCGAGGACGTTCTCGGCGATGTCCTTGCCGGAGGGCCACGAGCCCTCGGCGTGGTCCTTGCCGAACGGCTCGAAGTCGACGCCGAGGACCTGCCACTGGCCGGGCCACTCGAAGCGCCACGGGAGCTTGCCCTCGCGGAACGTCGCGGTCCCCTCGTGGCCGCAGCCGTCGATGGTGTTGTCGCCGACGGTCATATCGGTGCAGACGTAGTCGACGGTGCCGGCGTCGAGGTCGATGTCCGTGACCGTCTCCGTGATTTTGCCGCACTCGGCGCAGACGGGGTTGAAGGGGACGTAATCCTCGTCGACCTTCGACTGGTACTCGCCGAGCACCTCGCGCGCGGTGTCGGCGTGTTCGAGGACGTGTTCGACCACGGGGTCGAAGTCGCCGCTGTCGTACAGTTCGGTGTTGGAAATCATCTCCACCGGGACGCCGAGGCGGTCGGCGTCGGCCTTCAGGAGCGCCGCGAAGTGCGCCGCGTACGACTCGGCCTCGCCGAACGGGTCCGGAATCGACGTGTACGGCTTGCCGAGGTTGCGGCCGAGCGCGCCGGCGTCGACCTCGCCGAGACCGACGATGTTGCCGTCCGCGTCGGCGAGCTTTCGCGGGAGCTTCCGGAGGGGGTCCTTGTCGTCGCTGGTGAACACCTGCCGGACCTCGTGGCCGCGCTCGCGGAGCACCTCGGCGACGAAGTAGCCGCGCATGATCTCGTTGAAGTTGCCGAGGTGGGCCACGCCCGAGGGGGAGACGCCGCCCTTGACGACGACCGGCTCGTCGGGGTCGCGGGCCTCGATTTCGTCGGCGACCTCGTCGGCCCAGAAGCCGTGGTGAGCGGCGTCCGCGTCGCCGTCGGCGTCGGTCGCGTCCGCGGCGGGAGCGTCGTCGCGAGAGGGGTCGTTCGTCGCCATCTCAGGGTGCCCAGTAGGTCGGTTCGTCGCCGCCCTCGGGGATGATGTCGGTGCCCGTGTGCTCGCCGCGGAGGACCGCCGGCGTGATGCGGTCGGGGTCCGTGCCGTCGAGGACGATTGTGCGCATCTTCGCGCGCTCGATGAGCTTCGCGGCGAGGAGGTCGACCGGGGCGGACGAGCCGGCGTTCATCTCGATGTCGCCGATGACGTCGACGAGTTCCGCGGCGGCCATCTCCTCGAACTTCGTCGCGTCGGGGTCGGTGTTCGGGTCGGCGCTGAACACGCCGTCGACGCTGGTCGCGTAGACGAGCAGGTCGGCGTCGACGTACTCGGCGAGCGCGGCCGCGACGGCGTCGGTGGTCTGGCCGGGCATGACGCCGCCCATCACCGAGATGTCGCCGCGCCGGATGGCGTCGCCGGCGTCCTCGTAGTCGTGGGCGACCTTGGGGTCGACCTGCGAGCCGAGCGCCGCGATGAGCAGGCGGGCGTTGATTCTGGTCACGTCGATGCCTATCTGGTCGAGTTGGACCTCGTTCGCGCCGAGGTCGCGGGCGGCACCGATGTAGTCGCGGGCGACGCCGCCGCCGCCGACGACCGCACCGATTTCGCACCCGTCCCGCGCGAGCGTTTCGACGACGGAGGCGTGACCCTCCACGCGTCGGGCGTCGAGGTCCGGCGCGAGCACGCTTCCGCCGATGGAGATGACGACTCTCATTGCACACGGGTATCCGGGAGCGCATCTTAAGGGTTGTCAACTGCGAGACGCCCGTGTCGGGGGCTTTAAACCACTCTCGCGGCGACTACGAGTATGCGACTCGTCACCGTGGAGACGGTTACGCTCGTCGTCGTCGGGTGGGTGCTCGCTCTCGGCGCGATGCTCGTCCGCCACCGCCGCGGCGAGGTCGACCGCAGAACCGTCTTCAACTGGGCGTTGGTGGCCTGTTTTTCGGTCGGCTGGGCGCTCTGGCAGTTCGACACGCTACCCGCGACGGCCGACACGCCCGTCGGTGCGGCGGCCCCGTGGCTGGCGACGCTCCTCGGCCTCGTCGGCGCGGCCGTCGCCGTCCACCTCTACCGAACCCGCCCGCGCCCCGAGGCGCGGGAATCGGAGCCGACACCCGAGTCCGACGAGGCCGGCACGGAGCAATCTTAAACCGGCGCGGGCCGTCCTTCGGGTATGCACGTCCTCGGAATCGTCGGCGCGGGCGCGACGGCGCTCTGCGACCGACTCGCCGCGCAGTTGGACGGCCGCGTCGCCACCGTGGAATCGCTCCCCGAGAGCGCGACCGAACCGGAATCGACAGACTGCGTCGCCGCCGCGTACGGGCTCTCGCCGGACGGGAACTGGGTCGGCACCGGCGACGACCGCGGCCTCGATGGCCTCCTCGACGACCTCTCGGCGGCGTACGACTACGCGCTCCTCTCGGGGTTCCCCGACGCGCGCGTCCCGACCGTCGCGGTCGCCGGTGCCGACGCCGCGAACGTCGTCGCGGAGGCCGAAACGGGGGAATCAGCTGACGTGGCGTCCCTCGCCGCCGAAATCGACTCGCGCGAACCGCACGTCACGCTCGAAACGCTGGTCGAGCGCGCGAAGGCCGACCCGCTCGAAGTGTACGCCGGCGCGATTGCGACGTTCACCGGGCGGGTGCGCGCGAAGGAGTCCGAGGGCGACGACCCGACGCTCAGCCTCGAATTCGAGAAGTACGACGGGGTGGCGGAGTCGAAGATGGCCGCGATATCTGAGGAGTTGGAAGAGCGCGACGGCGTTCTCCGCGTCCTCATGCACCACCGGGTGGGCGTCGTCGGCGACGGCGACGACATCGTGTTCGTCGTCGTCCTCGCGGGACACCGCCGAGAGGCGTTCCGGACGGTCGAAGACGGAATCGACCGCCTGAAAGACGAGGTCCCGATATTCAAGAAGGAGACGACCACCGACGAGGAGTTCTGGGTCCACGACCGCTGAGGCGGGGCGGATTATCCACGATACGCGGATAGTCGCGACGACGGGGGAATCGGCCGATATTGCGGCAGCTATTTCCGCAAAATGGGGCGTCAGACGGAGTGAAACGGCGCGTATTCGACCCAATGTATTCAAAATATTATTTCTAGAAAGAATCTCTCAAAATCGGTTCTAAAAAATCTAAGACGATCTCAAAGATTCCTAAAACGAACCCTTTTGGTCGATTCAGGCTGAAAGCGGCCGAACTAATTCTAACGGACCTTCCTTTATAACAGGTGATGGGTCGATAGGTGGAAGTGAGGTGTACCAGATGAGCGCAACAGTACCCCCCTCCACCGACAGTAGCTCCAAGGAAGACCGCCTCAAGCAGTACCTGCTCGACCGTGCGAAAGACGGCGAGATGTACTTCAAGAGCAAATTCATCGCCGACGACGTCGGCCTGTCTCCCAAGGAAATCGGCGCCCTGATGGTCAAGCTCCGCGACTCCGCGACCGAGCTGACCATCGAGAAGTGGTCGTACACGAGCGCGACCACGTGGCGCGTCGAGACCGCCTGAGAGCACGCACCGCCCGCCCCGACCGACGCCAGCGTCGAGACGAGGCGCACCGCCCGGTCCCCGGACGAACTGACCCCGACCCCGTGACGGCCCGCGACCCCGCGAGAGCCCCGC